>JBNKMQ010000086.1:0-22461 GCA_050293225.1 Sedimenticolaceae bacterium | reverse complement strand
TTATCCCTGTGGTGATGAAAGCCTGTCCCCTGCCGCTTCACCCTCAGCAGTCTATGCAGGGTGGAGGCCTGCTCAGGAATCGTCTCCAGCTGTTCGCGGGAGAGAGGCAAAGAGCGCTTCGCCGTTGCTATAGATCTTTGCAGGCGGGATGCCGCCATGCCGGTGGGAGCCGCCAAGTGAATTCGCAGTGAATCACCGCCCGGTTGCATTCGCAGCAAGGCGAGAATTCTCACCACCGTCGAAGTCTTGCCGGTACCCGGACCGCCGGATATCACTGTCAGTCGACGTAACAAGGCGGTGGCGGTGGCGACCTTCTGCCAATCGACCTGGGCCTCGGGGGTGGAGCTAAACAGGGTGTCCAGATCCTGCGACAACCGCTTCTCATCGACATCCACAACCAGCGCATCCGCCCTCTGCCGGATCGACCGACCCAGGCGCTGTTCATACTCCCAATAGCGGTGAAGATAGAGTCGATCAGCACTATCCAGAATCAAAGGCTGATACTCTCCCGGTCTGCCAACCACACCACTCTGCAACAAGGCATCTCGCCATACCGCCATCTCAGGTAAATCAACAGATACCACTGATTGTTCGAACAACGAGCGAGCGGCCAATGCCGGCAGTGCCAGACAGACATGCCCCTCTGCAGTGGCATGGCAGGTCAAAGCAGCAGCCAAGCCCAAGGCCTCGCTGGGCTGACTGGCAGACTGTAGAAGAAACAGGGCGAAGTGGAGATCGAGCTCACCGATAAGCTGCTCTCCCCTCAACTGACGCAGCAAGGTCTCAGGCGGCATCATCTTCCACCTCCCCCATGAGTCGATCCAGGGCCTCGACGAACTCCCTTGAAGGCCTCTCTGCAACCACACCAAAAGCGGGACCCCGCTCAGGCTGCATACCCCGCAGGAAGAGATAGTAGACGCCACCGAAGTGACGCTCATAGTCGTAGTCCGGCAACCGTAGTGTGAGATAGCGATGTAGTGCCAGGGTATAGATCGCGTACTGTAGGGGATAGCTGTGATGGACCATCGCCCGCTCCAGCGCGGCTTGGTGATAATCCTCCAGAGAAGTACCCAACCAGTTCGACTTGTAGTCCGCCAGGTAGTAGCGCCCCCCTATTTCAAACACCAGATCGATAAAGCCCTTGAAGAAACCCTTGACCCGACTCATCTCAGACACAGCCAAGCCAGCCGTCATCCCAGTCGATTGGCTGAAGGTATATCGCTGACTCAATCGCGCTATCGAATCCGGCCGCAGATTGTGCACCGGAAAGTGGAAGGCCATCTCGTTGAGTCGGGCGTCCGGGGCGATCTGCTGCAGGCAACTCCCTTCTGTATTCAAAGGCGTCTGCAACACATCCCTCAACATCTGCCTGACCACCGGCAGCCACAACTCATCGATACCATAGAGGCTCAGTTGTTGACGGATCAGTTCGTCGACAGTAACCGGATCCTCCAGCCTGAAGTCGAGATGTTCGAGAATGGCGTGCAGACAGGTACCCGGTCCCGCGCCCCGGGGAAAGGCGTGGATATCCCCCTGCCCGGGCAGAACCGGAAGCAGTGGCTCCCAGCCGGTCTGCCCGTCGTAGTCGGGTTGATCCTCCTGCTGTCCCGCGATCAGGGCGGAGAAACTGGTGACCCGGCGTGACATCTCTATCTTGCCCTTGAACTCTCGTGCCGCCGCCAGGGGTGGCGGCATCTCCAGGGCGATCTGGGTCGTCGACTCGGTAGCAGGCATGGGTGTCACGGCTATGCCCCCTTGGGATAGCTGCTGCAGTCGCTCCAGATCCAGCGTTATCTGTTCCTGGGTCAATCCTTTTGCATAGCCCTCCCAGCTTTGCAGCGATAGATCCGGCAACTGGGCAGAGGCACTGTGTAACAACCAGGCGAGGGCCGACTGGCCACTGTTCTTGACCTCTCCCCAGGGTAGATAGCAACGGAATTTCGCTCGCGTCAGGGCCACGTAGAGTAGACGCAGATTCTCCGCCAACGCCTCCTCCCTTTGATAGATCCGATTGCTGGAGAAGCCGGTGGAACCCAACTCCAACACCGCCTGGTAGTCTGCATTCGCATCATGAAAGAGATAGGGTTTGTCATCGATCCGGCCAAGCGTCTCGTCCCATAGATAGGGACAGAAGACGATGGGATACTCCAGCCCCTTACTGCTGTGCAGGGTGGTGATCTGCACCAGTTGACTGTCGCTCTCCAGACGAAGCAACCGCTCTTCCCCCTTCTCTGCGGACTGGCGCTGGCGACTCAGCCACTTCACCAAACCCTCCATACCGGTCGCTGTCGACTGCTCCTGCTGATGCAGTAGCTCCAACAGATGGTAGAGATTGGTCAGACGCCGTTCTCCATCGCGCAGATTCAGCAGTCGGGTCTCCACCGACTCCGCAAGCAGCAAGCGGCGCATCATCACCATCAGGCCCCGGCTGCGCCAGGTCCGGTGGTATTCGAAGAAGCGGTCATAGCTCTCCTCCAGGAGCGGATCGCCCTGATTGAGCTGTTCGATCATCTCTCCATCCCAGCCCAGCAGAGGGGTCACCAGGGCCGCCCTCAGCAACTCACCTCTCTGCGGTTCGAGCAGCGCCAACAGAAGCCGCTCCAGCGCCTCGGCCTCCTCGCTCCAGAAGACGCTCTCCTGACTGCTGCGAACTGAGTTGATCCCCCGGGCACGCAGGGCAGAGGCGATGCGTTCTGCTTGAATATGGGTCCTGACCAGGACCGCGATATCTCCACCACAGAGGGGCTGATCACCGATCATCCCCCGCTTCTGTCTGGCGGCAAGCAGCAGCCTTGCGATCTCCTCTGCGGTTGCCTCGGCTACCGACTGGCGGACAGTCTCAACAGCGCTCTTGGCATCAAAAGGGAGTTGCCAGAAACAGAGACCGGCACTGGACTCCCCTTTGACTTTTAACCGATCCATTGGCCGCTTGGCGGCCTGCGCCGGCTGAAACTCAATCCAGTCGTAGTAGAAAGGCTTTGGCGCTTGGGAGAAAAGTGTGTTCACCCCCTGCACCATCTCCGCAGTGGAGCGCCAGTTCTGGTCGAGAGTGTGGATCTCCGAAGCTGTGGCCTGCCGTGCCTTTCGATAGGCGAAGAGATCGGCGCCGCGGAAACTGTAGATCGCCTGCTTCGGGTCGCCCACCAGGAAGAGTGACAGCCCGGCCTCCTGATAGATGGCGCGCAGGATCTCATACTGGACCGGATCTGTATCCTGGAACTCATCCACCAGGGCAGCGGGATAGCGCTTGCGTAGATGGTTGGTCAGACGAGGCCCCTTGGCGCTCTGCAGGGCCAGATGGAGTTGTACTAGAAGATCGTCATAGGACCACTCGCCGGCCTCCGCCTGGCGCTTGGGTAACTCCGTCTGTAGATAGTCGTAGAAGCGCCTCTGCAAGGCGACCACCGCCTGGGCAGCCAGAGAAGCGCTCTTCTCTGCCAGCTGCAGATAGTCGGCGAAACGGCTAAAGAATGGATGTTCGGGGGGCTGCTGGCCCTTTTTCACCGACGCGGCGATCACTTCCGGGGTAAAGCGATCGGCCTTGTCGAAGGCGCGGGTGAAGGGAGATGCGGAGAGCCAGTCATCCATCTCATGACACCACTTCTCAAGCGAGCTGGAACGGTACTTATTCCCGTTCATCACCGCTTTATCACTTAGCAGTTGAAGAATCTCCTCTCTCGAGGCCTGCCACAGATCTCTCACTTCAGCCTGCAGCGCAATCGCATCGCTCTCTAGCTCGGCCAAACCCTCCGGCCAGTCTGCAGCCATGAGCTGAAGATAGGGCTTGCCGCCGGTTAAACGAAATCTTTCAACTAAATTTTCCGGTGTAGCAACGACCTCTCTGAAGAGTTTTAAAATTGCAGGGGGCAGAGAGCCGATCTCCAGGCGCCAGAAATCGTCCGCGATCTCCAGCTGTCGCTCAGTCTGATCCGGCACCAGCTCGACCTGAAAGCCCTGCCCAGTCTCGAAGGCGTAGTCGGTCAATACCCGCTGACAGAAGCCATGGATAGTGAAGATGGAGGCCTGATCAAAACCGGCGATGGCCAGGGTCAGTTGTCTCTTTAACTGCTCCCGGTCTGTCTGGGTCGAGAGCAACTCTGCAATCTCTGCTGACGCTTCACGCTCTCCATCGAGAGACTGCCTGACATCCAGCAGCCGCTGGCGGATTCGACGCTTGAGTTCGGCCGTCGCCGCCTGAGTGTAGGTGACCACCAGAATCTCTTCCGGTGACAATCCCGCTTCCAATACCAGTCTCAGATAGAGGCTGGTCAGAGTATAGGTCTTACCTGTACCTGCACTGGCCTCCACCAGATGGTTGCCTCTAAGCGGGACATTGAGTAGATCCATACCCATCACTGCCACTCCAGATGGTCGAACAGGGGTTGCAGTATCCCCTCTGCCGTAACAGTAAAATCAGCGCCGAAAAAACTGCCGTCAGGCCAAAGCAGTTGATTGAAGGGCTTGGTTCCATCCCCCGGGACCTTACTGTTTCCATACCATTTACCCAGCGCCTTCGACATCGCCTTCTCCTCATCACCCGCTTGAAGCGTCTCCACATAGGCCCATGAGGTGGCGGGATAAAAACAGAGTGGTGATGTATGCCCCCGGCGATAGTAATCCAGCAGTGATACAAGATGGGATTTGGCATCGGCCACCGGTTGAAATCTGCCTTGCCCTCGTTGCTCCAGCAGATGCGTGACGCTAGTTTCCTTGGTCGTTACAAGATTGATTGCCAGATGACGGACCCAATGGGCGATAAGTTGATAGGGATAGAATTTCCCTGTCGTAAAAGCGATCAAATCCTGACCTGTGATCTCCGTTAGACGACCACTAATCCTTGTTCCATCGATCAGCTGCTCGATCTCAACCGTGCTGATCTCCTCTCCCTGTTGCAGCTGTTGCAGGCGATCGGCAATTGACTGCGCAGAGGAGAGCATACCCTGAAACTCGATCCGCCCACTCACCCCATGGGGTAGGTGCCCCGCCGCATCCATAGCCTCGAACAACTCATCCGGTTCGTGCCCTTCACTCAGAGCCTGCACCAGCTCCAGTTCAAGATCACGACGCTTAAAGCCATCCAGAGAGAAAGGCTCGCGCTCATCCGGCAGACTATCCGCCGTCTGCAGATTGAGCAGCATGCGCTCGCGCACAAATGCCCTGGGGGGATTGATAAAGAAATTGACCAGGTCATCCAGACTGAGAGAGGTTTGCTCCTCTGCAACATCAAGCGCTCCCTGCAGCAGGGCGCCTCGCTCCCGGCTGCCCTGTCCGCTCAACATCGCTGCCTCGCGATACTGCTGCGAATAGCTGAAGATCGCTGCACTCTGGTTGAAGTATTCTGGACTGAAGGGCTGCAGGGGATGTTGATGGGTGATGGCGTCAAGGCCCGACTCACCAACCATCTGGCGCAAGCTATCGCGCAACTCATCCACCACCACAGAGGGTGGCAGTTCACTGTTATCCCGCTGATGTCGAGCGACATAACTGATGTAGAGTTTCTCCTCTGCGGAGATCAAGGTCTCGAGAAAGAGATAACGATCATCAGCGCGACGGGAGCGATCGCCGAAGCGAAAATCCCTCAGCATCAGGTCGAAACCCAGCTCCGGTTGTCGCCTGGGAAAGGCGCCGTCGCTCATCCCCAACAGACAGATAACTCGAAACGGCAGACTTCTCATCGGTGCCAGGGAGCAGAAGTTGACCCCACCACCGAGAAAACCCTGACGCTCAGGAGTAACCAATAACTTCTGCAATTGATAGTGAATCAGATCGAGCGAAACCTCATCGCAGAAACCGGCTTCTGATCCTATAGATGCCAGCTGATGAATCTGCTCCCTGAGCCTGTCCACATCGGCCTGACTCTCCTCATCTGCTTGGAAAAAGCGCTCGATCAGACCCAGCAACACCCGTTCCCACTCGGTGAGTGACTTGGCATCCAGCAGCTGCTTTTCCAGGCTGAAGATCGCATCAGTGAAGGAGATCAAACCTCCCAGTCGTTCCGCCGACCCACCCTCCACGCTATCCAGGGGGAGGATCTCCCGCCAGCTGACATCACTCTCTGCCGGCATAGCGAAGCCCAGCAGGAGCCTCTTCAGTCCCGCCTGCCAGGTATGACGGGACTCCTCAGGCAGACCCAGGAGAGATTTACTCGCTCCATCCCTGCCCCAGCGAATCGACGCCATCTGCAACCAGTCACCGATCTCGTCCAGAGCGATCTGATCGAGTTTAAAGCGTCGTGCAATGGCAGGACTCTCCAGCAGAGAGAGCATGCTTCCCACGCCATAGCGGGAACCGGGTAGTTGTAGGATCTCGAGAAATGTCCCCGCCAGGGGATTGGTCTGAGCCAGGCTGCGGTCACTGATACGAAAGGGAATCCCCGGCCTGTCTCCCGGCTCACTGAAGACCGCATCGATCAGCGGCGCATAGCGATCGATCTCCGGCGTCATCACCAGTACATCCGAGGGAGTTAAATCGGGCACTGTCTCAAACATGGCCAGAAGCTGATCGTAGAGCACCTCCACCTCCCGCATGGGGCTGTGGCAGCACTGAAACAGGATCGAGTCATCCTGGGCATCTGTCGCTTGCGGCGACTCCAGTTGCAGTATCTGATTCTGCAGTTGCTGCAGTAGCGTGCTGCCGTCGGCGGTTCGGTATTCACTCTCGCTGCCGGGATCCAGCTCATTGATGGCGGCGAAGAAGTCCCGCCCCTGGCTGCCCAGTCCGGCCAAAAGTGGATGGCCAACCTCCAGGTAGAGCTCCGCCTCCGGCTGGGAGATCTCCATCTTCACCTGGGTCTTCTCAGAGACGATCTCCGCCCAATGGGCCTCACAGGGATTGAGCAGGAAGAGATGGATATCGATCAGGCCTGAGAGATGCTGCAGAATCTGCAGATAGCCCGGTGACAATGTCGGCACTCCGAAGATGAAGACCCTCGGCGGCAGATGCGCTCTCTTCGCTTCCCCTATCAGCTCAAAGAACGCCTGCTGTTGCCTGACCCAGTGGTTCGGCTCCTGCTTGCTCAGACGACGCCAAAGATCCGCCTGCCACTCATCCCCCGGGACTGCCTGCTTCCCCGCCTCCCAGGCCAGTATCCAGTCCGGCCGGTAGACCAGATAGCGATCGAACAACATCGCCAACTGATCGGCCAGTTGTAGGCGCTTGACCTCATCAGCCCCGGAGAGATAGTCATTAACAGGTCTATAGAGTGAGGATTCATCCAGCCTTGCGAGGAGTTGATAGATCCGCCATGTCAGCCGGTCAGGCTGATAACGATCCTCTTGCGGCAGCTCAGGTAACAGGCTGTGGAATATCTGCCAGATGAATCCCGCCGGCAGGGGAAACTCGAGATTAGCCGCAATACCGAGATGGCCGGCTATCTGCAAAGAGAGCCAGCGGGCCATGCCGGGATGCTGCACCACCACCGTCTCGGCGGCCAGCGGGGAGCCCACAGGAGAACACAACAGCGTGGAGAGCCGTTGCGCCAGTATCTCCAGTCGATTGGATTGGTGGAGGATCAGCATCTTGCGGGCATTCTAACCCGGTTGACGCTCAAATCCTGAGTTTGTGTTCTATTCGATC
Organism: Sedimenticolaceae bacterium; assembly: GCA_050293225.1. Classification (GTDB taxonomy): domain Bacteria; phylum Pseudomonadota; class Gammaproteobacteria; order Chromatiales; family Chromatiaceae; genus Thiodiazotropha. The sequence continues at coordinate 14,886 of JBNKMQ010000086.1, read as the reverse complement.
GCTATCGAGAGATCCTCAACTGGACTGATTTTTCTTCACGCTCAGTCTAGGCGACAAAACCACATCCATGATTTCGTTCACCTTGTGCGGAACCTCTTCTAAACTCGGCGCAATTGAATCGGAATTCAAACCGGTGATATCCCAGGCTACCGACTGGATATCATCACAAGCTTCCTCTATATCCAGCCCATTTATCTCACCGATAGAGATGAGGGAGGCCATATGCATCAAGGCGGTTTCCAACTGGTGGGATTTGGCCTTTCCAGGCCGGTGGTGGTTACCCACTACGGTCAGGATGCTCTCCGGTAGACCCCACTTTGTCAGCAACGCCTCGCCCACTTCCATATGGGTGAAGCCGAGCATATCGCGCTCCACTTCCGGCAGGATGCGGTCATCTCCCCCCGTCACCAGCAGGATATCGCGGGAGATCTCAGGCAGTTCGAGATAGATCACCAGGCGCCCAATATCGTGCAGGACACCCATGACAAAGAGACGCTCTGTATGCAGAACGTGACAGTGCTTGGCCAATTCACCGGCAATCACACCGGTGGCCATGGAGTAACGCCAGTACTCAGCCATATCGACCAGATCACCCGGGATACCGGTAAAGACCCGGGCAGCAGATGTCGCCATGACAAGATTGCGCAGTTCACCGGTACCAATTACGGTAATTGCCCTGGAAATTGTCTCCACCGGCGCCTGCAGATTGAAGAATGCACTGTTGACCAGGCGCAGAAGCCGGGCGGTGAGATCGGTATCCTGAGTGATCAGATCCCCCAGGGTCTGCGCGGAGTAGTTGGGCGCATCGATCAGGCGATTGACCTTGATACACACATCCGGAAGCGCCACCAGTTTCTCAACTTTTTCGACCAATTCCTGTGGCTTCATCGCATCAACCTCTGAAAGAACTTGCTGAATTAAATTCTGTAAAACTCATAATCGTCTGAAAAAACAGGGAGAATATTCGTTTCAGCCAAGTCCGAATTTAGTTAGAATCCCCGCCATCAATAGATAATATCGGCATCTTCTACCCGTTTCTTTACTGGTAGATACCACCGAGGAGAAGTAAATGCCTTTCTATATCTTCAAGATCTCTGCAGAAGATGACCTGGAATATTTGTGCGAAGAGGAGAAATACCGCCCGGCGAGGGAGAAGGTGCGCTCATTAAGGAACAACCACGACGCCGATGACGGCGCTAGATTCCGCATGGTTTTCGCCAGCAGCGTGGGCCAGGGGGAGAAGTTGCTGACCCCCACAGAAAGTGACGGCAAAATCATCGGGGACGATTAACCCCCGGTATTATTTCGATTTCTGAGTGCGCTTTTCACATTATTTCAAGATTCAACCCCATTTGGTATGAGAAATTAACACTAAGATTCTGTTCCTATTAGGTATTCTTCGTGCTAATCTCTACTGAAGAATACTATTTACGAAAACGACTTACCTGCGAATGCCAGTATAAACATACCCAGGCAGTATAGAGAAATGGCTCGCTGAAGGAACACAAACCCGTGTCGACCCTGAACAGCAGAAAAAACAAATACCAGAGTCAATTTCAACCCTTACTCAATCGATGTAAGGACACGGCCATTGTCTATATCAATGCCCTGCTGACTGAACTCTTCAATAATTCCGATAAAGCCCTCACCGATTTCGCGCAAAAGGCGGACACCAACGAGATGCAGAACCGCTTCTTCGAGGCGATGGCGATGATACGTAATCGCCACGGCCTGGTTGAGCACGAGTTCAGAGAACTCCTTAGCGAAGGTTTTGACGGATTTTGGAAAGACAAGGAATTGAACCCCTTCGAAAATCCTGATGACGATTCAGAGCTGGAGTTGATCGACCATGAGTCGATGGACATCAATACCGCGCTGGAGAATATGATCAGCAAGACGGTCGGCAACCATCGCTCCCAGCTCTATGCATTAGGTCAGAGGCTGAGCGTGGTGCTCGGTGGACAGAGCGTCAAACACAAACAGATACCTGCCGGTCCTCATCAACTCACCATTGCTTTCAATGAAGCTATTGATGCCCTGGGACTCGAAACCAAAATCAAACTGATCGTCCTGGCCCTGTTCGACAAATATGTCCTCAAACAGCTTGGCTCGATCTATGAGGATTTCAATAACAGCCTGAAAGAGGCGGGTGTACTCCCCCACCTCAAGCCCACCATCCAGAAATCCCCCGACACAGGTGTCGGCCGTTCTGATGGCCTGGACGGCGATACAGAACCGCTTGAGCAGACCCAGGAGGAACTGGGCGAAGAGCTGTTTACCAATATCCTCGATATGATGGCGCACCAACGGCGCAACTCGCCGGAGAAGATGCAGGCTAAGGCAGCCGCAGCCGCCAAGGCGGGACGCGTGCCGGGTTCTGTGCCTCCAGCCACCCCGGACAACCTGGTCCAGGCGCTGAACCACATCCAACCACCGAGGCGAGCGGATTACATTCCCGACGTCAATGCGCCCGGGGCCGTCATCCCCAATATCGAAATCGATGAGCAGTTTTTGGTCAGGGTCAAACACACCCTGGCCGAAGAGCGGCATAAACTCTATGACGAGGTCGGCGCCGATCGCCTGGATGCGGCAGACGAAGATACCATCGACCTGGTCGGCATGCTGTTCGAGTACATGTTGAACGATCCCGTTCTGCCTGCTGTGGCAAAGGCGTTGATCAGCCATCTGCACACGCCCTACCTCAAGGTCGCCATTATCGATCGTAAGCTGCTGACCGACAGCAACCATGATGCAAGACAGTTACTCGACTCCCTGGTTGAAGCGGGTAGCCACTGGATAGATGAACGCAACCTGAAGCGCGGCATCTACCCCGACATGCAGAATGTCGTCGACCGGGTATTGAAAGAGTTCTCGACCAATGTCGAGCTGTTCAACAGCCTGCTGACGACCTTCAAGAAACGCATGGATGAGTTCCGGCGCAAATCGGATATCCTGGAAAAACGCGCCCAGGACTCCCTCAAGGGTCGCGAGAAACTCAATGTCGCCCGCCAGCGCGCTTCCCAGGAGATGAAGGCGCGCTCCTTCAGTGATCGCCTGCCTAAAGCGGCCAAGGATTTTCTCGAGCAGACCTGGGTAGACAAACTTATCTTCGTTCTCCTGCGCCATCCCGATGGTGAGCTGAGTGACGACTGGAAAGAGGCGCTGCGAATCTCTGACGAGATCGCCTGGGCCTTCGAGCAAAAGAGCGATAGTGAAACCAAGGATATGGTGGACTCCCTGCCAGATCTGCGTAAGTCCATTGAGGAGGGACTCGCCTCTCTGGGTGGCTTCCACCAGGAGAAGAGCAAGGCGCTGTTTGAACTGCTGACGCCGGATAATATCTCCGCCGTTATGGAGGAATTCACAGAATCAGAACTCCTCGAAGAACAAAAGAGAACCGAAGCCAAAGCGGACGCTCCCAGTCAGCTGGTTCCAGAGATCGAAGAGAAACCAAAACTGGTGGTTTCGAATGAGGCTGAACCTGCTGCGTCCGAGCCAGAGGGACCAGCAGCCGAGATATCCACCGGTGCGCCGGCAGGAAAGTCTGAAGATGAGATTCCTGACGATGAAGCCGACATGATGGAGAAGCTGCGCAAGATCCAGTTCGGCACCTGGTTCGAGATTGTTGATGGTCGGGGTGGTGAACCGAGGAAGGTCAAACTCTCCTGGCTCAGTCCTCTGACGGCCTCCTGTATGTTTGTAGATAGAGCAGGTGTACAGACCGCAATCAAACCCCTCAGAACACTGGCGCAAGAGATCCTCTCCGGCGAATCGAAGATTCTGGAAGAGAGCGGCGACCCCTTTGTCGAAAGAACCCTGCACGCTATTCGACGCATGCTACAGCGGTCTCTGAAGACCACCGAAGAGATCGCCAGTGAAATCGTCGACGGTGATCCACAGAACAAAACCAACAACGACAAGGCTCAGTAGGAATGGAAGAACATCGCAAGTCCACGCGAAAGATCGCAAATGAAGTACTTGAGGTCACCGATCAGATCACTTCCATGCAGGTTGGAAGAGTCGTCAACATCAGCTCTGACGGCCTCATGATATTGAGCGATGAGCCTATGCTCACAGGCTCAGTGCTGAAGATGAATATGACGCTCCCGAACGGAAACAACGAGATTGCTTTCCAGGCGGAGGTCATCTGGAGTAGCGAAGCGACTCAGCCCGACAGCTACTGGTCTGGCCTTCATATCACTGAGATTTCACCGGAAAATGTATTGGAGATTGATAAGCTGATACTCGAGTGGAATACCAACGGAGGAAGTTAAGACCTACTCGAGCATGGCCAGGCGATTTTCTTCATAGAATCCCATCACCTTGTCCACGTAGTTCATCGTCTCAGGATATGGTGGGATCTTTTTGCCATATTTGATTACCGCATTCTCACCCGCATTGTAGGCCGCCAACGCCAGGCGAACATCGAATTCGAACATCACCAGCAGGTCATTCAAATAGCGCGCGCCACCCTCCAGGTTCTGTTTCGGGTCATAGCTGTCCAGAACACCGTAACGGCTGGCCGTGGCGGGCATCAGCTGCATCAATCCCCGCGCCCCTTTTTTTGAAACAGCCTTGGGGTTGTAGGCGGACTCGACCCTTACTATCGCGTGTATCAAACCCGGATGCAGACGCAGATTCTTCGCCACGCTTTCAATCAGCGGGGTCAGCTTCACCTTGTTCTTGCGCATTTTCTCCAGGCTGTAGTTGCGCTTGCTCTTGCTCTTGCCGCTACGCCAGAGAAGGCGATAACCACCGCTCATGGGACGATCGGTAAAGTGGAGACTGCCATCCTTTGCACGATACTTATAGATCTCAGCTTGCGCTGAGAGAGGCACACAGACAACAACTACCGCCAAAGCCAGGTAGTAAAACAGCTTCTTCGTTGTGGCACCTGATATCATCCAAGCAATCCCTATCCTGCTTCGGGCTTCACCCGCCCGGCATACTAATTCTCGGCATCTCTCCCGCTTTCTTGAGTATGCGAAACCGAATTCATGACCCACAGCACTTCTTGTATTTCTTTCCGCTGCCGCAGGGACAGGGATCATTTCTCCCCACCTTCGGCTGATCCCGTTTACTGGTCTGGGGAATTACAAGCTTGCCGTCTACATAATACCAGTCCCCGTCCTGCTTGACGAAACGGCTGATTTCGTGGTGCGGCTTGACGGTTCCCGACTCTTTGTAAGTGGCGATAAACTCTACCTGAGCCTCCTGATCGTCAACCCCGCCCCCATGCACGTCAACCACTTTCAATCCCATCCACTGCGCGTTCTCCGCCCAGCGTCGGGTCGCCGCCACATCGTGGTCCTGCCGGTGATCGGGATGCAGGGATTGATGCAGGAAATCGGTCTGCTGGGTAACAAATGCCGCATAGCGGGCTCGCATGAGCGCTTCAGCGGTCTCTGCCTTGGCCGTTCCCGATAGTATCGGCCCGCAGCATTGATCATACTCACTGCCGGAACCACAACAACACGCGCTCATTCAACTCTCCCTAAGATATTTCTCACAGGCGAACAATAACATAAGGACCTTTTCGACCCAATAATTCGCCTGAAGTCAGAGCAACGGGGGAAATAAAAAAGGTGGGTACTACCCACCTTGAAGATCCCTAGACACGGGATATAAAGACTGGAAATCTGGAGTAGTCCCCTGCTGGGTCAGGCATTCATCAAATAACCGTATCTGCGAGACCCGGAAATCACTCCAACGCCGGTCAATATAACCGCCGATGATGACAGTTTGATGTCGATCTAGAGCCCCAACGCCTGCCAGCGCTTCTCTATGCGTTTCACCGAAACCGGGAATGCGGTTCCCAGCTCCTGGGCAAAGAGGGAGATCCTCAGCTCCTCCAGCAGCCAGCGGATCTCTTCGCTTCGCTCATCGACCCGTCCCGCCTGCTGACACTGCGAATCCCAATCGCGCCAACGCCTTTGCAGGCCGGACATCTCGATCATACGCTGGCGATCCCTGGCTGCCGCATGGGGAAGTTTCTCCAGGCGCTTGCCAATCGCCGCAAGAAATCTTGGATAGTCCGCCAGCTTGGATTCCGGAATCTGCGAGAGGAAGCCCCTGAAAACCAGCCGGTCCAGTTGCTGCTCCATATCCAGCAAAGCGTCGAGCCAGTTCTTCTGGGTGATCTTCGCCATCCCCTGGCGAACCTGGTGATAGGCATCCAGGATCTTCGCCATCTGTTCACAGACACTGTTAGCGGTCTGCATCATCCCTCCCCTACGGCTCTCAATCCGCTGGGAAAAAGTGTCAGCATCGCGTATCTCGGGCAAGCCGTTGATGAAAGTCGTATCAAGGATGAAGTTGACCAGCTCATCCTCAAGATTCGGCAAACTCTCGGCGGTCGTAACCTCAGGTGTAGGCACCTTGGCATAGAGCAGCCGCATCCGCTCCAGTTGCGGCAGTTGTTTGCGCAGATAGCGGATATCTTTGGTGATCTTGAGCATGATCAGTCGCCGGACCCCCGCCTTGTGCAGGCGCTGGGCATTGCCCTCGGCGTCGATCAGCCGGATGGCGACACTCTCTCCCTCATCTACCAGGGAGGGATAGCCCACCAGCTTGATCCCCCCCTGATCGATGGAGAGTCTCTGCGGCAGTGGCGGAAAATCCCACTCGCGCAGACCGCTCCGCTCCAGGTCCGGTGCAGAGAGCTGTCGATGCCGCTCTGTCGTTCCCTTCTGACCGGCGTACTTCTGCTTCAAGTCAGGAAGATCACGACTCTCCTTAAGGGTCTTGCCTTGACTATCCACCACCCTCACCCGCATGCGCAGATGCGCCGGCAATTCAGATTCCGTCCAGGCGGATTCCGGGATATGCACATCGGTCATCGCCTTCAGACGTTCGCCCAGGATCTGAATCAGTGGACGATCTGTCGGCGTCAGATCCTGCAGGCAGGCGTCGGCATAGTCGGGGACCGGAACGAAGGCCCTGCGGAGTGACTTGGGCAATCCTCGAATCAACCCGATCACCCGCTCCCGCAGGAGGCCTGGCACCAACCACTGCAGTCGCGCTTCAGTCACCTGATTGAGTACATCCTGGGGCACCACCAGGGTCACCCCATCGCTGCTGACGCCTGGCTCGAACTGGTAGATCAACGGGAGTTTCACCCCGTTGATATCGAACCGATCGGGAAATGCCGTCTTGTCCAGCTCCCCTGAGCCCTCGCGGATCAGATCCGCCTCACTCATGTAGAGCCTTTTAGGAGCAGACTTGGATTCACTGCGCAGCCACTTCTCGAAATCGGGAGTGGTGGAGATGCCGGGTGGCAGGCGCTCGTCGTAGAACTGGTAGATACGCTCCTCATCCACCAGGATATCTCTGCGTCTCGCCTTTGCCTCTCGCTCTCTCACATCGGTGATCAGATCCTGATTGTGTCGCCAGAAAGGCGCCCGGGTGTGAAAGTCGCCATCCACCAGGGCCGAGCGGATAAAGATCTCCCTCGACACAACCGGGTCAATGGGAGTGAAATTAATCTTGCGTCGGCTGACCAGGGTGAGACCAAACAGCGTCACCTTCTCATAGCCCGCCACCTGTCCCCGCTTCTTCTCCCAGTGGGGTTCGGAATAGCTATGTTTGACCAGATGTCCCGCTGCCAACTCGATCCACTTGGGTTCGATCTTTGCCACGCCGCGGGCGTAGCGTTTGCTGGTCTCCACCAGTTCAGCGGCCATGACCCACTTGGGCTGGCTTTTGAACAGGCCCGATCCCGGATAGATATGGAAACGGCTGTTGCGGGCACCCAGGTAATCGCGCTCTTTACTCTTCAGACCTACATGGCTGAGCAGCCCGCTCAACAGGGCGCGATGGACAGCCTCGTAGCCGCCCTCCTTGTCATTCTCCTTGAAGCCCATGTCGTGCAACTGCATACGCAGCTGAGTGTGGATGTCATGCCACTCCTGCACCCGGTTCCAGGAGAAGAACTGGCTGCGACACCACTGCTGGAATTTGCGCTTCGACAGATGGCGCTTTTGTTCCTCCATCACCTGCCAGATATTGAGATAGGTGAGGAAATCGGACTGCTCATCGAGATAGGGGGCATGGGCCTGGTCCGCCAGCTGTTGCTTCTCCATCGGTCGATCCCTCGGGTCCTGCACACTGAGTGCTGCAGCGATGACCATCACCTCCTTCAGGCAGTGACTCTTGGCCGCTGAGAGCAGCATGCGACCGATACGGGGATCTACCGGCAGCCGGGCCAGCTGTTGACCGATACGGGTAATTCTCTGTTCTCCATCAACCGCACCGATCTCCTCCAGCACCCGATAGCCATCCTTGATCAATCGGTGATCGGGGGGATCGATGAAGGGGAACTGATCGATGGCGCCGAAGCCCATCACCTTCATCTGCAGGATGACCGAAGCGAGATTGGTGCGCTGGATCTCCGGCTCGGTGAACTCCCGCCGCCCTTCGAAATCTTCTTCTGAGTAGAGACGGATACAGATACCGGCCGCGACCCGACCGCAGCGACCCTTGCGCTGATCCGCCGACGCCTGGGAGACCCGCTCCACCGGCAGGCGCTGAATCTTGCTGCGATGGCTGTAGCGGCTGATGCGGGCGAAGCCGGTGTCGATGACGTAGCGGATGCCCGGTACGGTGAGAGAGGTCTCCGCCACATTGGTGGATAAAATGATGCGTCTTGCGCCATGGGGCTTGAACACCCTGCCCTGCTCCGCAGGACTCAGTCGCGCATAGAGTGGCAGAACCTCTGTCGCCGAGAGCCTGTGTTTGCGCAGCGTCTCCGCCGCCTCACGGATCTCCCGCTCGCCGCTGAGGAAGACCAGGATATCGCCGCGATCTGCGGTCGATAACTCGTCCACAGCATCCACCAGGGCCTGCTGCACCCCGTCACCACGTTCATAGTCTGACGCCTCATCATCGGGTGGACGATAGCGTACCTCAACCGGATAGGTCCTGCCGGAGACCTCGATCACCGGGGCGCCATCGAAGTGATCAGAGAAACGCTGCGGGTCGATGGTGGCCGAGGTGATGATCACCTTCAGATCGGGACGCTTGGGTAGCAGCTCTTTGAGATAGCCGAGAAGGAAATCGATATTCAGACTGCGCTCGTGGGCCTCGTCGATGATCAGGGTGTCGTACTGCTCCAGGCGGGGGTCCTGCTGGATCTCCGCCAGCAGGATACCGTCGGTCATCAGCTTGACTAGGCTCTGGGGTGAGATGCGGTCGTTGAATCTGACCTTGTAGCCCACCAGCCCTCCTGTCTCGCTCTGTAGCTCCTTGGCCACCCGGGAGGCGAGACTGCGAGCGGCGATCCGTCGCGGTTGGGTATGGCCGATATAGCCGGAGATACCACGCCCGAGGCTGAGACAGATCTTGGGCAGCTGAGTCGATTTACCGGAGCCGGTCTCGCCACACAGGATCACAACCTGGTTGGCCTCAATCAGCGCCTTGATCTCGTCCAGTCGCTGGCTGATGGGGAGTGCCTGGGGGAAGTCGGGTTCCGGCTGATGCGCCTGTCTCAGGCGTAGCCTCTCCTGGGAAGCAGAGACCGACTGCCACAACTTGAGCAGCCCCTCCTCATAGGGTTGCCGGTTTCTTTGTCGCTTTTTCAGCCCCTTGCGGCGACGTTGCAGCCGATACCTGTCCACCAGCATGCAACCGTCGATATCGGCATCGCTGGGAAAATCCGATTGGACGACTTTATCGGAGGATCGATTTTGGACTTTCGAACTCAAGGGAGAATGGGGTCTGAGAAACCGCTGCTAGTGGGAAATTGGCGCGGATTCTACCATATCCACAGAGAGCGGCAGGCCCTGGGCATCCAGGGAGAAGAGCTTTGGTGGGGCAAAGCCCCACCAAGAAGAGTGATTACTAGTGTCCTCCACCCTTAAGCGCGCTCACCATACCCTCAATGGTATCCTTCGCATCGCCGAAGATCAGCGAGGTGTTGTCTTGATAGAAGAGCAGATTATCCACACCCGAATAACCCGGGCTCATGGAGCGCTTGAGGAAGTAGATCTGGCGCGATTTGGCCGCATCCAGGATCGGCATACCGTAGATGGGACTGGATGAGTCGGACTTGGCCGCCGGGTTGACCACGTCGTTGGCACCCACCACCAGGGTCACATCCGCAGTGGGGAACTCGGGATTGATCTCGTCCATCTCGACCACATGGTCATAGGGGATGTCCGCCTCTGCCAGGAGTACGTTCATATGTCCCGGCATACGTCCGGCAACCGGGTGGATGGCGAACTTCACTGAGACGCCACGATCTTCCAGCAGCTCCATCATCTCTTTCAGCGCGTGCTGAGCCTGGGCCACCGCCATGCCGTAACCGGGCACGATGAGTACCTTGTTGGCGTCTTCCATCCAATAGATGGCATCATCCACCGAGGCCGATTTAACGCCCTTCTGGGCCGCCTGACCCACAGCGCTCACTTCACCGCCACTATCGCTGCCGAAGCCACCGAAGACTACGTTGATAATGGAGCGGTTCATGGCACGACACATGATAAAAGAGAGGATCGCGCCGGAGAAACCGACCAGCGCACCGACGATGATCAGCAGCAGATTGCCCAGGGTAAAACCGGTAGCCGCCGCCGCCCAACCTGAATAACTGTTGAGCATGGAGATGATTACCGGCATATCGGCGCCGCCGATGGGGATGATCAGGGTAAAGCCCAAAACAAAGGCCAGCAGGGTCATCAATATCAGGGAGAGCATGCTCTCGGTCATACCGAAATGGACACCCAGGAGTACCGTGGCGATCGCAATCACGGCGTTCAGTGTATGCTGACCTTTGAACTTGACCGGCGCACCACTGACCAGTCCTTGTAACTTGGCAAAGGCCACCACGGAACCGGAGAAGGTGATGGCACCGATGATGATGCCGGCGGAGAGCTCACCCATCATGACCGGGTTGAGTGTGCCGGCGGCATCGTGGTTTAGATAGGTACCGATCGCCACCAGCACAGCGGCCATACCGACAAAGCTGTGCAGTGCCGCGACCAACTGCGGCATGGCGGTCATCTGCACCTTGGCAGCCAATACCGTACCGATCACCGCACCGGCAGCGACGCCGGCAATAATGAAACCGTAGGATTGCACCTCGCTGCCGGAAAGCGTAGCGAATATCGCCAGCGCCATACCCGCCATGCCGAGGTAGTTGCCTCGCCGAGCCGATGCCGGATGGGTCAAGCCCTTGAGGGCCAGGATAAACAGAATCGCTGATATGAGATAGGCGATCGACTGTACGTTTGCAGATATCTCCATGAATGCGGCCCTTACTTATCTTTCTTCTTGAACATGGCGAGCATACGATTGGTCACCAGAAAGCCACCGAAGACATTGATGGATGCCAGCAGGACGGCGACAAATCCGAACAACTCTGCGGCGGTACCGGCAGACTCAAGGCCGGTAACCAGCAAGGCACCGATAATGATGATGCCCGAGATGGCGTTGGTCAGCGCAACCAGTGGCGTGTGAAGTGAGGGGGTAACACCCCAGATGACCCAGTATCCTATAAAGCAGGAGAGGACAAAGACGTAGAGGGCAACCAGTGTATCAGGCATCGGTTTATCCTTATTATCGTAAGTTCTTTAGTCAGGTGAGCGCACTTGGGCCTATTCAGGCTTGACCTGCATGGCCGCTGTGATCTCATCTTCATTCAGGTCTTTCAGGACAAGACCCTCGTCGGTTGTATCCACCATGATATTCAGCAGGTTCATGATATTGCCTGCATAGAAGGCACTCGCATCCGAGGGCACCATGGAGGGATAGTTGGTATGACCGATAAGAATCACACCATGCTTGGTCACTACCTTATCCGCCTCGGTCAGCGGACAGTTGCCGCCGGTGGCAGCGGCCAGGTCGACAATCACAGAACCCTCACGCATATTCTTGACCACCTCTTCGGTAATCAGAACCGGTGCGGGACGACAGGGAATCAGGGCTGTAGTGATAATGACGTGAGCCTTGCTCAGCTCCTCCGCCAGAAGGGCCTGCTGCTTGGCTTTGGCCTCGTCAGAGAGCTCTTTGGCGTAACCACCCTCACCGGAACCACTCTCGCCCACGTCAAGCTCGATCGCCTTGGCACCCAAAGACTCGATCTGCTCTTTGGTTTCAGGTCTGACATCGTAGGCAGATACATCGGCACCAAGCCGCCTGGCAGTGGCGATGGCCTGGAGGCCCGCAACACCCGCACCCAGCACAATCAGCTTGGCCGGCTTGGCAGATCCGGCTGAGGTCATCATCAACGGCAGGAAGCGTCCATAGTGAGCGCTGGCCTCGATCACGGCCCGATAGCCGGCAATATTACTTTGAGAGGACAAGGCATCCATCGATTGGGCCCTGGAGATACGGGGAATCCTCTCCATGGCGAGATAGGTAATGCCCTTATCCAGAATAGACTTCAGTGTCGCATCGACTTCACAGGACTCCACATGGGAGATCAGGATCTTGTTTCCAGGCAGGCTTGCCACTTCATCCGCCGTCGGCTTGCGCACTTTGACCAGGATATCTGCTTCGTCAGCCTGGTCCGGAGCGACTATCTCGGCACCCGCTTCTTTATACAGATCATCGCTGTAGTGAGCCCTATCACCTGCCCCGGAGAGCACATTGATTTGAAAGCCTTTAGAGATGAGTTTTTTTACGATTTCAGGAGAGAGCGCCACCCGGTTCTCACCGGTAAGTGTCTCTTTCAACAGGCATATTTTCATTTTTTTCTTTAACCCACTGTAGGTGAGCCTTCAATGGTCACACGTATGAGATGCGCATTATCCAGACAAGTCGGGGGTTTCACAAGTCGAGGCCAAGCGGATTTTGGAGGGATGATTTAGCGCATAAATACGATTCCCCCCTTACTGAGAGATAGATAATAATAATTCAAAAACAATAACTTATCTATCTATCGCCATCATTATATTTGATAAATTTACTACGTTACTGGTCATGAGTATGAACCAGTATTTAAGCAAAAATTAATCCCTTTATTGGGATTTTTTTCACATTTTTTCTGTTTTTGAATAAAACTATTGATTCAGTGTAGCAACCAGATCAAGCATCCTAATAGTAAGTACCGTAGTAGCTTCCAACTTTTGAATTCCTGGCCTTATTCAAGATTAACCCAATAGCTTTATCCTGATTCAGGCGAGAAAGAGAGTCTTTCACTGCAGTTACCGGTGTGCTTCCAGCCTCTACAACCAGTAGCACCTGTCCCATGAGATGATTCAGTACTCTCGCCTCACTTGTTGCTAGGATTGGCGGTGAATCAAACAGGATAATCCTATCTGGATATCTCTCAGCTAACTCTGTCAACAAGCGCTCCATCGCCTTACTTGCAAGTAGCTCGGTGGACTTTGAAGAACTGGCCCCTGCCGGGATGACTTTTAGTTTTGGATTCTGTGTATCGAGTATGACATCACTTACATCACAACTCTGATCTTTTAGGAGATCTATCAAGCCACGCCTATTTTCAACGCCTATTTGCCTGGAGAGAGATGCCTTGATGACATCGCCATCGATCAGCAACACAGTTGCATCCATCTCTGTGGAAATGCTAAGCCCAAGATTCAAAGCAGTAAATGACTTACCCTCTGAAGGCAGCGAACTGGCAATCGAGACCAGGTTTCCATGATGAATTGGCGCGGCGCCCTTGCCAAATGCATTCAATACAACAGGCCGCTTTATGATCCTATACTCTTCAAGCAACTGCTTGTTATCTGAACCAGGCACTGCATAACCCATATTAGCGAGCATCTGGTAATCCAGTTTGATTTTAGCGTTTTCTTCTTTATTTCTGCTCTTTTTAGCCTGTCCGGCCGATTTTTGGGATGCGGCTTGAGTTACAGGTTCCGCCTGTTTCACCTGAGCCTGATCGACACTCGCAGCCTTAGCCAGAGAACTCTCTGCCTTTTCAGGACTTGTAGCTTTGGCTGTCTCTTGACTCCGGTCAGAAGTTTTGGATTTGGACTTTGCCAATCGCTCAATTGCTTTTTCGATGCTACTCATTAAACGCTAACTCAAGGTTGTTTGATACATTCGCCAGATAATTACGCTTTACTTCCCGAGCTATGATTAAAACCAAGTCTCAGGAATGATAAGCACATCACCCGGCATCATTTTTGTGTTTGCAGAAATATCTCCATCTCTGATCAAATCGTCGAGTCTGACTCTAAACTGATGTGTCTGACCATTGATTTTTCTTACGATAGTCGCTTTATTTCCTGCAGAAAATTCTGTTAAGCCACCTACCGAAATGATTACATCCAGAAGCGTCATACCGTCACGATAGGCAAGCGATTGCGGTTGAGCTGCTTGCCCGACAACACGAACCTGCTCGGTATATCGTCCAACAAAGTTGGTCACGCTAACTGTCACTTTTGGATTCTTCACAAATTCGGATAGTCGATTTTCAAGCGTTCTCGCCAACTGGGTCGGTGTCATACCACTCGCTTGCAAGTCCTCGACCAGTGGGGTTGTAATCAACCCATCGGGCCTCACAACCACTTCAGTTGAAAGTTCACTATCTCCCCAAACGAATATATTCAGTGAGTCACCCGGTCCAATCAGATAGAGGGGAGAAACTGGATCAGACTCACCTCCCGCCTGTCCTTCATCACTCTGAATTGGCATCGAGCCTGATTGACCACATGCAGTCAATGCAAAAAGGGCTGCGATAAATACAATTGCAGAAAATAGTCGTATCGGTTTCATATGATTACCATTTATGTCCAATCAATAAAAAATATCTAATAAATATGGTCCGAGTCGGGGTATTTAGCAAGCAGACACCCAAATACCGACCATCCGTCATATCTGTACGTAACGATCCACGAAATCCGAGAGAACACTGACCGCATTCTCTTCATCCTTTACTATTTCTTTGCTAAGGATGTATACAGTAATATCCGGCCGGCCTTT
>JBNKMQ010000085.1:0-5670 GCA_050293225.1 Sedimenticolaceae bacterium | reverse complement strand
CGTCGCGCACGCTGGTGACGACCTTCGGGCGAATCTCCGGCACCGGGTTGGAGAGGGCGAAAACGATGGGTCTGGGTGCCATGCTGGCGAGCATTTCGCGGCTGATCAGGTTGGGTCCGGATACCCCGATGATAATGTCGCAATCGACCATGGCATCTTCCAGTGTGCGCTTTTCCGTGTCGGCCGCAACCGCCCATTTGAAGGGGTTGAGGTCCTTGCGCTGGGTATGGATGATGCCGCCGCGATCGACCACGAAGATGTTGTTGCGATGGGCGCCCATGCAGGTGAGCAGACGAACGATGGCGATGCCGGCGGCGCCCGCCCCCAGAACTGTGATTCTGGCCTCTTCCAGGGTTTTGCCCTGCAGTTCCAGCGCATTGATCAGGCCTGCAGCAGCGATAATGGCGGTACCGTGCTGGTCGTCGTGAAAGACCGGGATGTCGAGCTGTTCAATGAGTGCCTGCTCTATCTCGAAGCAGTGGGGGGCGGCGATATCCTCCAGGTTGATACCACCAAAGGTGGGGGCGATACGCATTACCGTCTCGATAAACTCCTGGGGCCGCTTGGCGTTCACCTCGATATCGAAGACGTCGATGTCGGCAAAGTGTTTGAACAGGACTGCTTTGCCTTCCATCACCGGTTTGCCCGCCAGCGGGCCCACATTGCCCAGGCCGAGTACGGCGCTGCCGTCGGTGATGACCCCCACCAGATTTCCCTTCGCGGTGTAGTTATAGGCGTACTCCGAATCCTGCTGGATCTTGCGTACGGGTTCGGCTACGCCAGGGGTGTAGGCGAGGGAGAGGTCGCGCTGGGTCTGGTTGGGTTTGGTGACGTTGATGGAAATTTTGCCCGGTTGAGGTTGCTCATGGTACTCCAGCGCAGCCCGGTTGATCTCGGCATCAAGTTCTTCGTCGTGGCGTTGTGTCATGAGGTTTCCTGCGAAAGTGCGTTTGGTTTCATAGAACAGGTAAGACGCCGGCGAAAGCCGGCGTCTGATTAATTCAGGATGTTTGGGTATTTAGTCGATAAACAGAGAGCTTACCGACTCTTCATTGCTGACGCGTCGCATGGTCTCCGCCAGCAGCTCAGCAATGCTGACCTGACGGATCTTGTTGCACTGCAGGGCCTCCTCGGAGAGGGGGATGGTGTTGGTGACCACCAGCTCATCCAGCACTGAATTGTTAAGATTCGTCACGGCAGGGCCTGAGAGTACCGGGTGGGTGCAGTAGGCTAGAACCTTGGCGGCGCCGTGCTCTTTCAAGGCATTGGCGGCCTGACAGAGGGTGCCGGCGGTGTCGACCAGGTCATCGATCAAAACACAGCTGCGTCCCTCTACCTTGCCGATGATGTGCATCACCTTGGCTTCGTTGGGGCGGGGGCGTCTTTTATCGATGATGGCGAGTTCTGCATCATCCAGGCGTTTTGCCAGAGCGCGAGCGCGAACCACACCGCCTACATCGGGGGAGACGACAACAATATCCGGATGTTTCTGGCGCCAGACATCACCCAAAAGAATGGGAGAGGCGTAGACATTATCCACTGGAATATCGAAAAATCCCTGGATCTGGTCCGCATGCAGATCCACAGTAAGGACCCGGTCGGCGCCGGCGGTGGCGATCATCTTGGCCGCCAGGCGGGCGGTGATGGGGACACGGGCCGAGCGGGGGCGTCGATCCTGGCGTGCATAACCGAAGTAGGGGATGACTGCGGTGATGCGCTTGGCTGAGGACCAGCGCATGGCGTCGATCATCACCAGCAGTTCCATCAGGTTCTCATTCGTCGGTGCGGAAGTGGGCTGGACGATAAAGACATCCCGTCCACGAACATTCTCGTGGATCTCAGCCATCACCTCGCCATCACTGAAACGACCGACCTGCATCTTGCCCAGGGGTAGATTGAGATGGGCGGCGATTTCGCGGGTCAGTTCTGGGTTGGCATTGCCTGAGAAGACCATCATGGCGGTGGCGGGCACGATCTGATTCCCCTATGTCTATGGGTTTATGGCGATAAAATGGCTGGGGCGGTAGGATTCGAACCTACGTATGCCGGGATCAAAACCCGGTGCCTGGCCGCTTGGCGACGCCCCAAATACTCTGCTTATCTTACTGGAGCCTATCCAGCAGCGAGGAATGGTTGGTACCCCGCGCGACAAAACCTTTCACTCCGGTCGGCAGCGCCCTGTAGACAGACCGAGCCTCTTGTTCGTTAGCAAAGGCGGCGAAGACACAGGCGCCGGTGCCGGTCAGGCGGGCTTCGGCGTACTGGTTCAGCCAATCCATTGCTTCGGCCACCTCGGGGTGGCGTCTGCGAACCACGGGCAGGCAGTCATTGCGGCTGTCGCCCTGGAGAAAGTCGCGTATTTTGATCCGGGGTGAGGAGCGTGTCAAATCAGGTTGCGAGAAGATTTCCGCTGTTGAGACATGACATGCCGGAACCAGGACCAAATAGAAGGATTCTGGCGGGTCGATTGGGCTGAAATCTTCCCCCACTCCTTCAGCCCATGCAGCTTGTCCGTGGATAAAGATGGGGACGTCAGCGCCCAGATGAAGACCGATCCTGCGGAGTTTCTCCTCTTCCAGTCTGCAACCCCAAAGATGATTGAGTGCGACCAGGGTGGTGGCGGCATCTGAGCTACCGCCGCCGAGGCCGCCGCCCATGGGAAGTCTCTTGTTCAGCTCAATGGTTACGCCTTTTTCGCAGCCTGTGGCCTGTTGCAGGGCCTTTGCTGCGCGAACGCAGAGGTTGTCGTTCTCGGGCACGCCTTCGATGGGATTTGCCAGCTGAATCTCATTGCCTTCCTGGAGATGAAAGATCAGTTCATCATGGAGGTCGAGAAACTGGAATACGGTCTGCAGCAGGTGGTATCCATCAGACCTCTGCCCGGTGACGCGCAGCATCAGGTTCAGTTTGGCTGGCGCCGGCCAGACAGATGCATCCATCGGCTGTCAGTCAGATACGCCGAATCGCTGCATGACCGGCTGGATGAAGCGATTGTCCGGCTCTCTCTCGAGGGCGGCCTTCCAGATTGAAATAGCCTCATCTTTTTTCCCCAGTTGCCACAATACCTCGCCCAGGTGAGAGGCGATTTCCGCGTCCGGGCTCAGCGCGGCGGCCTGCCTCAGGTAGCCCAGGGCCTGCTCAAGGTTCCCTAAACGGAATTCGACCCAGCCAAGGCTGTCGAGTATGGCGGGATTGTCGGGCTTTAGGGTGTTGGCGCGCTCGATATACTTCTTGGCCTCTGCCAATCTGTCGGTCTTGTCGGCCAGGGTGTAGCCGAGGGCGTTGAGGGTGTCGGCGTGGTCAGGCTGGGTGGTGAGGATCTTGCGCAGATCCTGCTCCAGCAGGTCGACTCGGCCCAGGTCGGCGGCGTTTAAACCGCGGGCGTAGAGTAGATCGGTGTTATCCTCAAACAGCTCCATCGCTTTGCTGTAGACGTCATGGGCGGCCTGATATTCGTGATGCCTGCGTAGCAGCTCCGCTTCTATCATGTAGAACTTCAGGTGGTGGTGGGATTGACCCACACGCAGTCGTTGCAGGGTCTCTCTTGCCTCGTCGAGGCTTCCTCTATCAGCCAGAATGCTGGCGATACGTACCTGGGCGTCTGCCTGTTTCTCTCCCTCTACACGACTGTACCAGTCCAGGGCTGTCTCCCAGGCGTCTTCCTCTTCTGCAATTACGCCGAGGTAGTAGCTGGCCTCGTCTCTGCGTTGACGACGATTCACCAGTTCAGTGAGGTAGAGTTTTGCGTCCTGCAACTTCTCCAGCTGGATCGAGAGTATGCCAAGGGCGTAAATGGTGTCTGTATTATTCGGCTTCTGCTGGTGCAGAACCTTGTACTGTTTGAAGGCCTCATCCGGCTTATTCAGATCCACCAGCGTCCTGGCATAGGCGTTGCGCAATTTCAGGTTTTCGGGTGAGGCTTTAACTGATTGCTGCAGGAAGCTGACCCCCTCTTCTTTTCGACCGGATGCTATCAGCGCGTGAGCCTTGAGGATCAATGCATTGGTCGCTTTAGGGGTGAGTGCCAAAGTTTTTTCGATATATTCCAGTGCCACTTGCATCTGCTTCGCTCTGCTGGCGGTGAGTGCCAGTGCATAGTAGGCGTCAGGGTCTTTGGTCTCGCTGGTGACCAACTGCTGCATAATAGCCAGTGCCTTAGGTGCGGTGGTGGCCTTCTCGGTGATTGCGGCGGCCTGCAGATATCCCGATTGTCCCTGCCGGTTAGCAATTTCGACCACCCGTTGGAGATGATTGAGGGTGGCTGGAAGGTTATCCATGCGGGTGTTCAGAACCGCTGAAATCTGATGAGCCTTGAGTGAATCGGGTGAGAGTTCGATCCAAAGCTGAGCCGCTTTTAGTGCGCGCTGGGGTAGATTGGCTTGCAGTCCCAGACTTGTTGCGCGTTCCGCAGATGCTGGGTTTCTTGTCTCGAGAGCCGCTTCATAAGCGTAGTCAAAGGCGAGAGTCGATTCACCTCGCTGCGCGGCTATCTCACTGGCCAGGGTGTTATATATCAGAGACGGAGAGGTGCCGTTAATGGCGCTGTCGCCAGATTTGGGCGAGGTGGTCGCCTGCCCAGGAGGACTCGTACTGCCTGGTCCTTTTGTAAGTGGAGAGGAGCTGCAGCCGTAGAGTAGTAGGGCGAGCGAGATACAAAGTAGGGTGGAAATCTGTTTCATCGATTTATTGTGAAATTTCTCGGAGGCGATTGTAAAGGGTTAAATCGCTTACCTGGTCTGCTTGATCTCATAAAAAATGGTACCTGTACACATAAAGGTGAGTGAAAATTCGCTTCTGCATGAGAGTTCGAATCTTAGACAGGAAAATGTTCCTGTTGTTGTATTGACTTTGGCGGGGTGAGGCGTCAGAATGCCCGGCTCTCGCTTGGAGGGGTTCCCGAGTGGCCAAAGGGGGCAGACTGTAAATCTGCTGGCTCCGCCTTCGGAGGTTCGAATCCTCCCCCCTCCACCAGGTGATACCGGGAAAGCAGTTATTAGAGCTGACTGGCCCGATGATTCTCCGGTCTTCAGTCAAGGCGGAGAATGTGAGCCGGAAGTGGTTTTGCGATGCCGTGAAATGGCATCAAGTGTCGCGAAAACGCGGCAATCAAAGGAGGGCGGGCAGCCTGGGTCACGGCTATCCTTGGCTCCTTTGAGTAAAGCGGTTGTGGTGAGCGAAGCGTCGCTTGGCTGCGCGGGTGTAGTTCAATGGTAGAACTTCAGCCTTCCAAGCTGAATACGTGGGTTCGATTCCCATCACCCGCTCCAAACTGGTCCGCACAATATGGTTTGTGTGGCGTAGCGGCGGTGCTGTGTGTGCAGCATCGTCACTTGTCGTGACCCCGCTCGGATATCTCCGGTGGGTGATTGGAGACTAAGGCGAGTTTCGCCCAGATAGCTCAGTTGGTAGAGCACACCCTTGGTAAGGGTGAGGTCGGCAGTTCAAATCTGCTTCTGGGCTCCATTTGACAACGGCGTGCGGAAGCGCGCGAATTTATCTTTATACAATAGAGCACCTGGAGAATCCTCATGTCCAAGGAAAAATTCGAACGCACAAAGCCGCATGTCAATGTGGGCACCATTGGTCACGTTGACCACGGCAAGACCACGCTGACGGCGGCCATCACCACGGTACAAGCAGCCAAGTTTGGCGGCGAGAAACGTGCATTTG
>JBNKMQ010000084.1:0-8851 GCA_050293225.1 Sedimenticolaceae bacterium | reverse complement strand
CTCACCGAAATGAGCCTCTATTATTTTTTTACTGATGGGTAGTCCCATTCCCATTCCACTCTCTTTGGTCGAGAAGAAGGCATCAAACAGATGCTCCACCGTATCGGGCTCCATACCCGGGCCATTATCGACGACAATGGCCTCGACCCTGCTTTCATCGATCCGTCGCGTTTTCAGCAGCAGCTTGCGATTGCGGGATTTCACCATCTTCATCGCATCAATCGCGTTACGTACCAGATTCAATAGAATCTGTTCTATCTGGACCAGGTCGACCTTTACCGGAAGCACTTCCCTATTCAGCTCCAGCATCACCTCGACCCGATTCCTGTTCGCCTCGTACTCGGTGAACGATGCCACCTCCAGAACGATATGGTTGAGATTGACTACCTCAGGATCCTGGGGTCTCTTTCCGACGAGAGCCCTTAGTCGCTTGATAATTTCACCGGCGCGCTCTGCCTGCGCCGTGATCTGCGCCATGGCATCCACCAGTTCCGCTTCACCACCAAAGCCGGATTGAATCCGCCTGACGCAACCGCTGGCAAAGTTGATAATAGCCGAAAGTGGTTGATTTAGCTCATGTGCCAGGCCGGTGGACATCTCGCCCATGGTACTCAGACGGCAGACATGCACCAGTTCCGACTGATGTTGACGGCTCTGAAGCTCGGCATTACGCATCTGGGTAATATCGCGTGCATAGAGATTGACGTAGTCAAGCTCCCGGATAGGCGCCAACTGCAGGGAGAATACGAAACCGTTAAAGGTGATTTCAAACTCATCCGTCTCACCGGTAGTGAGCGCCTTGGTGATCAGGTTCTGCCAATAGAGCGGCAGGGTCTGACCCCGTTCACACCCCCAATACTCCAACAGTGGCTCACAGGCCGTATTGGCGTAGACAATAACCCCCCGGCGGTTGACTCTCAGCACAGGACTGGGATTTTCACTCGCCAGTTTCGCAAGACTGGCAATCTCTTTCTCCGCCTCTATTCGCCCAGTCACATCCCTTAAATAGATATTGGACACCGTTTGAGCAAGAAGGTGGATAGAGATTACAGAACAGAGAACCGCCCTCTCTTCACCGGTACCGGTAATGGCAACCATCGGTTGGGATCGACACTCATGGGTAATCTCTCCCTTATCCCGGCAGTTGTTCGTCATATAACGATACTTGGCTCGGTAATCACGATGCAGTACAACCTCGTCGAAATACTGACCGAGCAGGTTCTCCCGGGTGAAATCGAACATTTTCACCGCCGTTCCATTCACCTCGATAACCCTGCCCGTCTCATCGATGGTAATGATGGCGTCCATGGAGTTGTCGAACAGGGCACTCTTGAATACCTCCGACTCTTTCAGACGCTCTTCCTGCTGCAACCTCAGCTTATCCCTGGCAACGATCACCTGTCTGAAAAATGACTTGATCCACTCCTCCAGCAGTAACATCTGGTTACCACGCTTTACCACCGGCTGTTCTATGCCGAGGGCCTGCTGACCAAAGCGGGAGATGCGGGAAAGGACATGACTGATTTTTGTTGAGATAAGAAAGAAGACCAGCGAGAAGGCACTGACAAAGACGAGAGCAGTGATCAAGCGGTCATTCTGAGTCAAACTCAGAATCGTTTTCATGGTATCCCTGGTCGCCTTGCGGGAGACTAGGGTGGAGAAAAGAAGATTGTGATCGCCCCCCTGTATCACCACCAATGCCTGGGAGGTGATCAGATAGGACTGATCCCAGACACTCAGCGCGGAGGGTGCATAGACAACTTTTTGGTTGCTGCTGACAACCATTTTTTGCGCCTCAGAATCGCACAGGGCAATCACCGTATCGGGGCTGCCCACCGTCTGCTGCGATTCGATCATGAAATGCTCATCGATCTCGACCACCAGCATTAAAAAGACTGGTGCACTGCCCTCTTCTCTCAGTGCTTTCGACCAGACCAGCAGATAGGGTCTCTGGCGTACGGTGGTCAGGACGGTCTCTTCCCGACCAGAGAAGAAATCAGTCAATCGTTCCAGAGGGACATCCAGCGCAAGTCTTTCATATATCTCCCGGCCACCTCCATCTGAATCCAGGAGTACAACCTGGTCTGGCTGGATGGAGCGATAGGTCAACTTTTGCATATCCATCCAAAGCGGGATTTCCTTCTCACTGTACCTGATAGGTGACTCAAAGGATCTCTCCCAGGATCGCGAGCTAAGGTGACGTACCAACTCAGGATGGTGAGAAAATCTATGCCCGATATCACTCCACTCCTGAAGGAAGCCTTCGAAGCGGTGCCGCGTCTCTATCGACCTGACCTCCAGTCGCTCAACCAGATCCTTCTGGAATATCTTTTCCAGACGTTGATTCAAAACAGGATCGAGGAAAAACCAGGTAACAAGACCACACAACACCCCGACCGCAACCGAAAGCCAGGGCAGCGGTATACGGGAAAACCACGCACGCTGAAGTGATTTGGATAACTCTCTGATCAAACGCGAAGTTCCACTGAAATCTGTTCAGGGCTCACCATACCAGAAAATCTGACGGCTGCCGCCTGTCTACTGGTTTTTCACAGGCAAAAAAAAAGACGCCGAAGTGCGTCTCTACGAACAAGGATTCCAGTTTTACTGGATATTTTTTAGTTATTTAGGAGGTACTATCTCTGTACGATATATTTCTATGCAACTGCTCTATCGACTTTGAGTTCGGGTACTTGGCGTGAATGATGAACCCGCTCTGCCGTCGTGGCATAACCGAATATCAGTTTCCTCAGCATCTGCCTGACACCTGGATCGACGTCGCTGAACATCAGACCGATGCAATTCCCCTGCTGATGCACCACATAGGCTTTGGCACTGCAGCTGCGGGACTTATCACCACAAACAACGGGAAATGAGACATCGACGATTGTGTTCAGAGTCAGAGGTGTTTCACTGATATTGACCAACATGCCACTCAAGCTGACATTGCGTGTTTTCCCTTTTATTATCCCCTGCCGGCGGTCATTTATTATTATTTCCAGTGTGAGTAGTTTTCTATGGTCACATCTGTGCTCCATTCTATCTGCCCCCTACTGATTGAAAAAACCGTAGAGGTGGAAGTATGGTTCCCCATCTGTGACCTGAAAATGCGTATGATTGCCCTAACGAATTAGGGTTTTACCCTAGCGTGATAGAGCAATATTCTTTTTACCTTGAATATCGAAAAATATTTCGTCGATTTCCTTTGGGAGCATGGCTTTGAATCAGGAAAAATCTGACCCGACAGAGCAGCAGACTATGTTTAGTCAAGTCGGCTTTTTACGTCGCATGGCGAGCATCCTGTATGACCTTCTTTTGTTGTTGGCACTAATGACGCTTGCCACCATGGCCATCACTCTGCCTTTCGGCATGCCGGGTAGCGGCTGGTTGATTCTTTTTCAGATTTTTACTTTCGAAATCATACCCTTGCTCTTCTTTACCGGCTTCTGGACCCGGGGTGGACAGACTCTGGGTATGCGCGCATGGCGACTCAAGGTGGTACGGGAGGACGGTGAAGATCTGAGCTGGAACGACGCCCTTCGACGTCATCTGGCGGCCCTGCTCTCCTGCCTTTTACTCGGGCTTGGCTTTCTCTGGGCCTTGATTGATAAAGAGGGATTGACCTGGCATGACCGCATCTCCAGAACTCGACTCATCCGGTTGTAGGTAGTTAAGACTCCTGAAGCAGCTTACGCATCGCCCCCAGCATCGCCTCGGGAGCTGTCTCGTGGGGAAAGGCGTAGCGTAACTCCCCTTTTTGATCAATTAGATAGACGTTTGCTGAGTGGTTCACCACATAGCCCATCGCCGAGTCGACGGTTTCGGTAAAGCTGTACTGAACTCCGTAGAGCCTGGCGGCATCAGCTATCTTCTCGGCACTTCCAGTCACACCGACCAGATTCGGATGGAAATAGCTGACATAGTTGGCCAGGACATCCAGGCTGTCTCTTCTGGGATCCACGCTGACAAAGATCCCGCCGATCTTCTGCAACTCATGAGAATCTAATTCGTTCAGGGATTGCGCAACCAGGGAGAGAGAGGTGGGACAGACATCCGGGCATTGGGTATATCCGAAATAGAGGAGCAGCACCTTGCCACGGAAGGACTCGGTGGAGATCTCGCCATCGGAGGATTGTAGCTCGAAGTCACCGCCCGTGGGGGCACCGCTGTCCAGGGAGAGGCTGAGCCCCTGCAATGGTGCCTCCCCAGCGTTTAACGGGTTTAACATAGAGAGCAAGATGGTAAAACCTATCACTCTCAACCCCATGATTTCTCTCCCCCACAGCAGTATCAACCCATTCAGGCTACACCGATCTACTAAGAGTCGTACAGCAGGGTTATACCCCAGTTAGCCAGGTAAGAAACTGTACCTGACTCATACGCAAAAGAACTGGGCTTTGCCGGAAAAACCGGCTTCTGGAGACTTGTTTTAGGATTGAGCCCCCTCCCCTGGAGCGGGGAGGATTAGGCAAGGAGAGAATATCTCAGTCGTTGAAAGGATGCTTTCTGATGATGGTTTCGCTGCGATCGGGTCCCGTCGAGACGATATCGATGGGGGTTTCGCAGAGCTCTTCGATCTTCGCCAGATAGTCCCGCGCGGCCTGAGGCAGCTGGTCGTAGTCGGTGATACCGATAGTTGAATCCTTCCAGCCCGGCATCTCGATATAGATCGGCTCGCAACGCTCGAAATGGTCGGCCCCGACAGGAGGTGTGGAGACCTCTTCACCGTCGAATTGATAGCCGACACAGATCTTGATCCGCTCGAGACCATCCAGCACATCCAGCTTGGTGATACAGATACCGGTGACGCTGTTGATCTCCAGGGAGCGGCGCAGAGCAACGGTATCGAGCCAGCCACAGCGACGCTTACGGCCGGTGGTGGCACCAAACTCATGGCCCTTGGTGCCCAGGTGATCACCATCGGCATCGAACAGCTCGGTGGGGAAAGGCCCGGCGCCGACTCGGGTAGTGTAGGCCTTGACGATACCCAGCACATAATCGATATAGCGCGGTCCGACACCTGTGCCGGTGGCAGCGCCACCCGCTGTGGTGTTGGAAGAGGTGACATAGGGATAGGTGCCGTGATCGATATCCAGCAGAGCGCCCTGGGCACCCTCGAACATCACGTTTTTACCGGCCCGGCGCAGCTGGTGCAGTTCACCGGTAACATCCGACACCATCGGCTTCAGACGCTCAGCCATGCTCAGCAGTTGATCCAGAACCTGCTGCACATCGACTTCATCGTCTTTGAAATAGTTTTTCAGGGAGAAGTTATGGTACTCCATCACCTCACCCAAACGGTTGGTGATATGAGAGGTATCGAAGATCTCACCCAAGCGAATGCCGCGTCGGGAGATCTTATCCTCGTAGGCAGGACCTATGCCCCGTCCGGTGGTGCCTATCGCCTTTTTGCCTCTCGCCTTCTCCCGCGCTGAGTCCAGTGCAATGTGATAGGGCAGTATCAGGGGACAGGACTCGGAGATACCCATGCGGCTGGCAGCAGGAACCCCGCCGGCTTCCAGCATATCGATCTCCTCCAGCAGGGCATCGGGGGAGAGCACCACACCGTTGCCGATCAGACAGCGAACGCCATCACGCAGCACACCTGATGGGATCAGATGCAGCACTGTCTGCTTGCCATCAATCACCAAAGTATGGCCTGCGTTGTGTCCCCCTTGAAACCTGGTGACCGCTGCGGCCTTGTCCGTGAGCAGGTCAACGACCTTCCCTTTACCCTCATCGCCCCACTGCGTTCCGATAATTACGACATTCTTACCCATAGCTCTCTCGTTAGTATCCGTCCGGTCTTCAAATGCCGGATTATTGTTACAACCCAGGGCCTGTTAACACTCGTCCAAAACACCTTGATTGGCATTTTTCAGGCGCACCCCAAAAGCGCTTCCTTCGAGGCACAGCAGGGCATATTGGACTCGTGTTAACAGGCCCAAGAGGATTCTTACAGAAATTTTACTGCTTTCAAACCGAAACCAGCTTCCATTTACCATTCTGATCGATCAGCTGCTCGTCGCAACCCATCTCCTTCGCACCCCCCAGTTGTCCCGGCAGGCCGGTAATGACACGGCATCCCTCGCCTCGCAGTTGCGCTATCAGGTCCTGCTGAGCCGGGTCTGCAGACCAGGGCGCAAAGACAACCCGATCCGTACTCTCCCCGCCTGACGCCGGAGTTGCAGCACGAATCAAGGTTTTCAAATCGGTACTGAATCCGGTGGCCGGTCTGGCGCGTCCGAATACCTTGCCGATATCGTCGTAGCGACCACCACGCGCGACCTCTTTGCCGCTCTTGGGGGCAAAGGCGGCGAACACCACACCCGTGTGGAAGTGATACCCACGCAACTCCGCCAAGTCGAAATGGACAGGCACATCCGGCAGCCAGATCTTCAGCTGATCTGCCATCTCCTGTAGATAGGCCAGGGCCTGCTTGACCGACTCTGCCGCCTCTGCCAAAACAGTTTCGGCTCGCTCCAGGGCATCATCCCCGCTCAGTTCAGCCAGTTGGGAAAACATGGCGCTAACGGTGCCATCGATCTCAAATTCCTGTAACAGCTCCTCTATCTCGGGAACCGCCTTACGCTGCAGGGCATTGAAGAGGCGGGTCTCCTGATCGCTATCCAGGCCAGCCTGCTGCGCCAGACCCTTGAAGATTCCCACATGTCCCAGATCGAGGTAGACCTCTTTCACCCCGGCAATGGCCATGGTCTGCATCATCAGGCGAAGGATCTCTATATCGCTCTCTACACCTTGATGTCCATACAGCTCAGCGCCGATCTGCAAAGGGCTGCGGGTACCGGCAAAACCATCGGAACGGGTGTGCAGTACGGTGCCGAGATAGCAGAGTCGTGTGGGGGAGGCACAACAGAGATGGTGTGCGTCTATACGTGCGGCCTGGGGAGTGATGTCGGCCCGGATCCCCATCAAGCGACCGCTTATCTGATCGGTCAGCTTGAAGGTCATCAGATCGAGATCACTACCGGTACCGGTCAGCAGTGAATCCAGGAACTCTACGAACGGAGGTATGATTAACTCATAACCCCAGCTGGCGTAGAGATCGAGCAGCTGCCGACGTTTCTTCTCAATGATGGCTGCCTCTTTCGGCAGTACCTCATCGATCCCATCGGGCAAAATCCAGCTTTCGTTTTGCATATTCAATTAATTCACGAGGTAGAGCAGTAACACACCTAAAAGCATACTGATCAGTCCGCTGATCCTCAGGGAACGATCATTTTGCTGAGCCATTATCAGCAACATCCGGCGCATGGAGTCGGGGCTCAAAAAGGGCCAGACCCCCTCCACAACCAACATCAGCGCCATCGCTACCCAGAGATCATGCCACATGAAAAGTCACCGCATAAAAAAACCGGGGTAGATCCCGGTCCTGATCAGGCCGCCAGAGGCTGGCGGGTATTGTCCCAGAGCAGGCGGCGATTGTCTATTTACCGCCTGATCTGGGAAGGGTTAGCCCTTGGTCACTTACCTTTCTGATTTTTCAGATACCTGAAAAAGTCAGAATCTGGCTGCAGCACCATCACGTCACCTTCGCCGGTGAAGCTGTTTTTGTAAGCGTTGAGACTACGATAGAAGGCGTAGAACTCACTGTCCTGTGTGTAGGCATTGGCATAGATCTCAGCCGCCTTACCATCACCCTCGCCTCGCAGTTGCTCCGATTCGCGGTAGGCATCGGCAACCAGGACCACACGCTCACGATCGGCATTGGCGCGGATCTTCTCCGCTGCCTCTGCGCCCAGGGCACGCAGGTCACGGGCCACACGCTCACGCTCTGCTCGCATACGTTGATAGACCGATTCACTGACCTCTGGTGGCAGATCGATCTGCTTGACCCTGACGTCGAGAATCTCGACACCCAGCTCAGCCGCCTTGTTATCGGCGTCTTTGGTCAACAGCTGCATGATCTCTGCGCGCTCGCCGGAGATAACCTCCTGTACGGTTCGCTTACCAAACTCATCACGTAGGCTGGTGTTGATCCGTTCCTGCAGCAGACGGGAGGTCTTACCCTCGTCACCACCGGTGGAGCGGAAGAACTGCGCCACGTTGGAGATACGCCACTTGGCATAGTAGTCAACGATAACGTCTTTCTTTTCCGCCGTGAGGAAACGCTCCGGGCGGGCATCCATGGTCTGGATGCGGCCATCAAAGGTCTTCACGTTGTTGATGAATGGGATCATCAGGTGCAGACCCGCCTTGTACTCGGTACGGGCGATCTCACCCAGACGCAGTTTCAACGCCACTTCCCACTGGTTGACCACGAAGGTACCCAGATAGGCCGACACAGCCAGTATCGCAAAGGCGGGAATCAGTAATTTTGAGGCTTTCATTAACGACTCCCCCTTGTTCTATCAGAACGACGGCTGGTGGGCTCTGAGCGGCTACTGGAAGTCGATGAGGATTGGCTCCCACTGGACAGGCTCTCTCGCTCGCTTGATCGCCTCTCGATCAATTTATCCAGAGGCAGGTACATCAGGCTGTTATTGCCTTCTGTATCGAGCATCACCTTGTTGGTCTGACCCAGCATCGCCTCCACTGCATCGAGATAGAGACGTTCCCGGGTAACACCGGGAGCCCGCTTGTACTCTTGCAGTACGGCGTTGAAGCGGCTGACATCACCCTCTGCCTCGGCGATCACCCGATCACGATAGGCGGTCGCTTCCGCCAGTCGGCGGGCCGCTTCACCACGGGCCTCGGGCACCACCTGGTTGGCATAGGCTTCAGCCTGGTTTTCCAGTCGCTCCTTATCCTCACGCGCCTTGATAGCGTCGTCGAAGGCGCTCTTAACCTGCTCTGGCGGCTTGGCGGGCTGCATGTTCACACTGGTGAT
>JBNKMQ010000083.1:0-19781 GCA_050293225.1 Sedimenticolaceae bacterium | reverse complement strand
TCCCCTGGGAGTTACCCGACTCCTCCACGTAGAGTTCATGCAATTCGTCAACCTGAATACGATGAGTTTCAAAGGCTTCCAGAGGAGGATAGAGAGTGGACATCTATTTAAGGACCTAGGTATTTGGATAGATAATTCAGGCTGTTTTTTAAACTAAATTGCTTCTAAGCGAAAAGTGTCACGGCGGTGACACACAACAAAAATCCAGTCTAAGAAAAATGAATCACATCTCAATCCAGTTAAATTCTTCAGCTTTTTAACACTGGATAATATGCAAAAAAGCGTAACGACTGATAAGAGACAGAAACGCTATGAAATACTCACAACCTCTGACACACCACTAACGTTGAGGCTGTGAATGGGTCATAAAATTTGAGCCATTTAAATTAACTCTTGTTAATTATTGTGAGTCACAAGTATGAATCAATTCAACGCGCTTCAATACTATTAACCGAGAAACAATGATTTATAACTATTTTTTAAATAGTCACCAGCAGTATTAAATAATAATCCGCAGATATTCTAAATTCGACATCAGACTGAATTCCTACCTATACCAGAGATCCAGTAAGTACGCACTCATCAAAAGCGATCCAGTCGCTGAATACATCTACGAGCCCGGTTGGCCGACCAGTAGGGACTCCCAACACGATCTGCTTTTTTGTTTGGCACACTAGTTGCTCTCCAGTGATTGGTCGCAAAGAAGACTGCCTGAGTTAACGCGATCTATTACGTACCAACCAGAGAGAGGAGTTTGATGATAGCGATGGATGAGCTAAGCAGAAAGTGTAGTTTTGATTCACATCCGGGTTTTCCCGTAGGTTTTCGTGGATCCTGTTTTATCCCTTGTTGAGGCAGTCCCACTAACTAGAACATCCGAGGATACAACTATGGTAAAAGCAAAACGCAAAGTTCTAGCGATCTGCTTCACAGCCTCCGCAATGCTTACAGGCGCAGGCGGGGTGACAGCAAATTCAGAACTTTTGAAGATGCAAAACAATCCCAATGACTGGGTAATGCCAAATGGCAACTACGGAAGCACTCGCTACAGCAAACTGGATCAAATCAATAAAAACAACGTAAAAGACCTGAAGGTTGCCTGGAGCTTCTCTACCGGCGTGCTGCGTGGTCATGAAGGTGGCCCCCTTGTGCTTGGGGATGTGATGTATATTCACAGTCCTTTCCCAAACAAGGTTTTCGCTCTCGATCTTAACGATAGCGGAAGAATTATCTGGAAGTACGAGCCGAGACAGGATACCAGCGTCATTCCCGTCATGTGTTGTGATACCGTCAACCGTGGCCTGGCTTACGGTGATGGTAAGATCTTCCTTTCACAAGCGGATACCACATTGGTTGCCCTCGATGCCAAGAGTGGAAAGAAGGTCTGGTCAGTTAAAAACGGCGACCCAAGCAAAGGTGAGACCTCAACTGCTGCACCGATGGTCGTGAAAGACAAGGTCTTCATCGGTATCTCCGGTGGTGAGTTTGGTGTACGTGGTTCCATGACCGCATACAACATCAAAGACGGTAGCCGGGCATGGCGCGCCTACTCCATGGGTCCCGACAGCGACACCCTGCTTGATCCCAAGAAGACCACCCACCTGGGCAAGCCGGTCGGCAAAGATTCAGGCATCAGTACCTGGCAAGGTGATCAGTGGAAGATCGGTGGCGGCGCCACCTGGGGCTGGTACTCCTATGACCCGGATCTCAACCTGATGTACTACGGCTCCGGTAACCCAAGTACCTGGAACCCGGTTCAGCGTCCTGGTGACAACCGCTGGTCAATGACCATCTTCGCTCGTGACGTTGATACCGGTATGGCCAAGTGGGTCTATCAGATGACGCCTCACGATGAGTGGGACTACGACGGCATCAACGAGATGATCCTGGTCGACAAAGAGATCAAGGGCAAGATGCGTAAGGCCCTGGTTCATTTCGATCGTAACGGTTTTGGTTACACCATGGATCGCGTATCCGGTGAACTGCTGGTGGCTGAGAAGTATGATCCTGCAGTCAACTGGGCAACCCATGTCGATATGAAGACCGGTCGTCCGCAGGTGGTCTCCAAGTACTCGACCCATCAGAACGGTGAAGACGTCAACTCCGAAGGTGTATGTCCTGCAGCGCTGGGCTCCAAGGATCAGCAACCTGCTTCCTACTCCCCACGGACCAAACTGTTCTACGTGCCAACCAACCACGTCTGCATGGACTATGAGCCATTCCAGGTCTCCTACACCGCCGGTCAGCCTTATGTGGGAGCGACCCTCTCCATGTATCCAGCCCCCGGCGGCAATCACCTGGGTAACTTCATCGCCTGGGACGCCGATCAAGGCAAAATCGTATGGTCCAATCCTGAGCCATTCTCCGTATGGAGTGGTGCGCTTTCCACTGCCGGTGACATCGTCTTCTACGGCACCCTGGAAGGTTACCTGAAGGCTGTCGATGCCAAGACGGGTAAAGAACTCTACCGGTTCAAGACCCCCTCCGGCATCATCGGCAACGTCAATACCTATATGCATAACGGCAAGCAGTACGTTGCTGTTCTCTCCGGACTCGGCGGTTGGGCCGGTATCGGGATGGCCGCTGGCCTGACCGATCCCAACGCAGGTCTTGGCGCAGTAGGTGCCTATGCAACCTTGAGTGACTACACCCAACTTGGCGGCACGCTGACAGTATTTGAGCTGCCAAATTAATCAGCGGTTATCCGCTTTGTGAGCATCGCCACCCACTTCGGTGGGTGGCGGTAAAGATTCACCGACACAACAGATGAATACGCTTTCGATGAGGCAAACTATGCATTTTAAAATCAGCAGGACTGTTATCCTGGCAACCATCGTTCTGACCTACTCGATCTCTGGATACTCAGCATCGTCCCAGGACGGCTACAAGGACTTCAAGCCTTCTCCTGATCAGCCTTACTATTTTGAAGATGGTAAAGTCGACTTTGGTACCTACAACGGTTTCCGCCGCTATCATGCTGACTGCCATGTCTGTCATGGACCTGCAGGTCTGGGAAGTTCCTATGCACCAGCACTGATAGAGTCCCTGAAAGTCATGAGCTGGGGTGATTTTGTCAACGTAGTAATCGGCGGCAGAGAAGGTTTGGATAATAGGGTCATGCCATCTTTTGCCAAGAATGTGGATATCGTGACCAATCTATCCGATATCTATGCTTATCTGAAAGCTCGCGCGGATGGTGTCATTGGTGCCAATCGCCCTGCCAAGTTCCCCAAAGTGAAGAAGTTGATTGCTGATAAGTAAAGCATTTGCATAGCTTGTCGATTGATGTTCAGGCCGCCAGCAACATGTTATCGTGATGTTGACGGCCTGCCTTCTAAAGCAAGCCCACATCGAAACCACTATTTTATGAGATAGGTCAAAGATGCCGTCTACAGATCCTAAGGAACCACAGCCATGCCGGAATCTGTATCTCTTTATAATCTTACTCTTCTCTCTTGTTTTTCTCCCTCCATCCTATGCTGCCACGCAGACAAACGAGGCGAGAAACAAAACCTATCTGACAGTCTGCGGTGATCCAAATCATCTACCATATTCAAACAAGGAGATGCAGGGGTTTGAAAACAAGATCGCGCAACTGATTGCAGATGATCTCAATCGCACCCTGCGCTATCACTGGTGGCCGCAAACCATCGGCTTCGTCAGAAATACCCTTAAAATGAGACTCTGCGATCTGGTAATGGGTGTTACTTCAGTGAATGAATTGCTGCAAAACACCAACCCCTACTATCGTTCTGTCTACACCCTGGTCTATCGCAAAGATTCCGGACTCAAGCTGAAGACACTGGAAGATCCGGCATTGAAAAACCTCAAGATGGGTGTTATTGCCGGAACACCACCGGCAACCCTGTTGACCAAACTGGGATTAATGGAGAGGACCCGGTCTTATCACCGTACCGTGGATACCCGTCTCTACTCACCGGCAACCAGAGCCGTTGAAGATGTCGCCAAGGGCGTCATCGATGTCGCCATTATCTGGGGACCCATTGCGGGATATACTGCCAGTCAGCAGGATGTGGATCTGGTCGTCACGCCCCTGCCGGCGAAAATCAACTCTGTACCCCTTGCATTCAACGTCTCCATGGGAATCCGCCGTCGCGAAACCACCTGGAAGCATCAGTTGAATGAGCGGCTGGAGCAACTGGCGCCTGATATCGAGAAGATACTAAGCGAATATCACATCCCCCTGCTGGATAATAACGACAATCTGATAGTGCGTTGAAAACCTCACTCAACAATAGACGATTGTTAAAACTGCCCTGTTCGGCCATCACATTCGTACTTTTCTACAGCCTGCTTATAACGTTATCGGCATGTAATGCCATAGAGGTGAAAGATGAGCTCTTCTCCTCAGATGGTTACAGGATCGATCAATTCCGCGCCCCGGTGCCGGACAACGTACCTGGCGCAGAGACAATCGATACGCAAGCCGTGCAAATATTGATTAAGCGCAAGAAGACTCTCTTGATCGATGTCCTGCCAACTCCGGTAAAACCGAAAGACCGCCCCAAAAACCTGCTCTGGTTACCACCCGCGAGAGAGAATATTCCGGGTTCTTACTGGTTACCCAACGTGGGTTTCGGCAATCTCTCACAGGAACTGGAAGTCTATTTTCGTACCACGCTTGAGCGCTTGTCCAAAGGCAACAAAGCGCAGGCGATTGTTATCTACTGCCAGGCTGACTGCTGGATGTCATGGAATGCAGCCAAGCGTGCTGCGCTGGAATACGGCTATAGCCAGGTCTTCTGGTATCCGGACGGAACAACAGCCTGGGAGGCTGAAGGTCTTGAGTTGGATAAGTGCCTGCCGGAACCTATGCCGGACGATCAATCGAGATAGTAGGCGATTGTCCGGGCCAGGATCCCCAGCTTCTCTTCAATCAGGATCGGCCGGCTACAGAGATGTTCGATGAATGCCTCCCGCTCATCGAACATACGGTGTTTGATCTCCATCTCCCTACGCATCATCGCCAGTCGCTCCTGGGCCTGCGGTGAGTCATCATCCTGCAGGCGAACCATCTCATCCAGTTCCTGACTCAACCTGTCGGCACGTACCGCTTGTCCCTCGGAATAGAGGATGATGCTATCAAGCTCTTTTTTACGCTGCTCATTCAGACTCTGGTGAACACCAGCGAAGAGCAGCGTTAGTTTTATATCCTTCTCGTTAGCGGCCTGTGCATTGGAAAAGCGTTCAACCTCACCATCGGCGCCATCTGTATCAAAATCAGCAGAGGTCATACGTCTTACCAGCTGTGAGACCTCTTTGTCCTGCTCCCACGCCGTTACCATGCCATCGATCGATGGACCAGCCCAAACCACGGCAGCAGGCACTTCGCTAACCAATGCCTGCTGGCAGGGCCAGTGCATATTCTCTTCAGGCTGATGATTATCCGCATAGGCATATCCAGTGAGGAGGCCACACAGGCTCAATGCAGTGATCATCTTTATTGGTTTCGAAAAATAGATCATGAGTTAACCTCCACCCTGTTTACGGGTCATCAATCCCCTTGCCGGATCATAGCCATAGAGTGCACCAGCCATAAAAAGTATCAGCGCGCCTGTCACTGCGGCCAAGGCCGTCCAGTTGATCTCTCCATAGAGAGAGAACCGGATCAATTCCACGGCATGGGTAAACGGATTGAAGCGGCAGATCTCATACAGAATCAGATTGGAGTCCCTGATTCTCCACAGCGGATAGAGGGCTGAGGATGCAAAGAACATCGGAAAGATGACGAAATTCATAATGCCGGCGAAGTTTTCCAGCTGTTTGATGGCCGATGAGAGCAACAACCCCAATGCACCCAACATGAGTCCTGAGAGCAGCAACGCCGGTAAGATCATCAGATAGCCATGCAACGGCGGCTCCACCTCCCAGAACCAGGCGATGAGAAGAAAGATATAGACCTGGGCAATTGAGACAAGCGTACCGGCAATGAGTTTGCTGAAGAGTAGATATCCCCGCGGAAAGGGACTCACCATCAACATCCGCATACTCCCCATCTCCCGATCGTAGACCATAGAGAGGGAGCTCTGCATGCCGCTGAAGAGCAGGATCATCGCCGCCAGGCCTGGAACGATATACTCCTCATAGAGAATATAGGTTTCATAGGGCGGAATAATCGACACACCCAACACCGACCTGAAACCCGCGGCGAAGATAAACAGCCAGACCAGAGGACGTACCAGGGCACCGAAGAAGCGTTCCCGCTGATGCAGGAAGCGCAAGGATTCGCGAACAATAATACCGATCATGCAGCGAAGGTACTGGTAAAAACTCATGCTACCTGCTGCTCTTCTCGGGTCAGGCGGTTGAAGGCCTGCTTGACGTTCTCGCTACCAGTCTCGCGTATAATCTCTTCTGCACTGCCTCGTGCCAGCACGCGCCCTTTATGAAGAATGATGAGATGATCATCGGCTTCGACTTCGTCCACCAGATGTGTGGCCCAGAGTACGCCGATACCGTCTTCTCTGCAGCGCTGTCGAATCTGTTGCAGGATTGCCTGGCGGCTATGGATATCCAACCCGACGGTGGGTTCATCGGCCAGAAGCAATCTGGGGCTGTGCAACAACGCCCTGACCAGTTCGACCCGGCGACGTTGCCCCCCGCTCAACGACCTCACCTTGTCGTCGGCACGATCGATCAGACCGATCTCTTTCAATGCCGTCTGCATTTGATCATGCATCACACTCTGGTTGAGGCCCTGCAGTGAACAGTGATAACGAAGATTCTGAATCAGGCTGAGATCGAGATCCAAAGTTGGCTGTTGAAACACCACCCCCAACTGCGCCAGGGCCTGGCGGGTCTCTCTTTGCAGATCCTTGCCATATATCTCGATACTGCCACCCCGGCTGACAAAGAGGCGGGTGATGAGTGAGAAAAGCGTGGTCTTGCCCGCACCATTTACCCCGAGCAGAATCGTGAACTGACCAGGATCGAGTTCGAAACTGACCCCATCCAGCACCGCTCTCTTAGCGTATGAGAAACTGACCTCCCTCATGGTGAGGGCTGCGCTACTCATGGGCGAACCACAACGCCCCAGGGCATACGCCCTACCCTTATCGACTTCTTGACCTTGAGCCGATCGACATCGATGACAGAGACATCGTTACTCACCCCATTGGTGGTAAAGATCCGCTTCTCATCGGGAGAAAAGTCCATATTCCAGACCCGCTGCCCCACCAGCAGATATTTTTTTACCTCGAGAGACGCGGTATCTATCACCGCAACCCTGGCTGCGGGACCCAGAGCAACAAAGGCGAGTTCACCACTCTGGCTCAGCTTAATACCGACGGGTTGTATCGCCTCTTTCTGAATTCCCGGAATTTCAAAGCTGATCTTCTTGATGATCTTGCGCGTGGTGGTATCGATCACACTGACGGTGCCACCGATCTCAGAGGAGACCCAGACCTGTTTCCCATCCTTAGTGAACTGTGCCACCCTTGGTCGCTGGTCCACCAGGACGTTATCCTCCACCTTCAGGCTTTGCAGGTTGATAAAGTGGGCCATATTGGTGGTCTCTGAGGTGTTCACCAGCCACTTGCCGTCCGGGCTGATACCCATACCCTCCGGCTCAACCCCCACCTGAATCTCTTTTACCTTGGTGCGCGATTCCACGTCGAGGATAGTCACCATATTGTCGTCTTCATTCGCGGCGTAGAGATATTTTCCCTTAGGCCCCAATACCAACAGTTCGGGATCTGGGCCTGAGGGGAGCACATGGGTCACCTTGAACGTCTCCAGGTCGAGCACTTCGATATGATCGGCATCACTGGTACAGACATAAAGGCTCTTGCCATCCTGACTCAGAGCAATGCCCCTTGGTCGCTCTCCAACTTCAACCGTCTTGAGCAGCTTGAGACTTTCGCCGTCAATGACAGTGATCGTATTATCTTTCTCACTGCTGACGTAGACCGTGTAGGCGTGAGATGCGGTGGCAAAACAGAACAGCATCAGTGCAGCGTAGACCGACCCAATCAGTCTAGTGGCACAACCATTCGATGATTTAGTCAACATCTCCAAGCTCCTCAATTCTATAGGTATCGCGAATCACGACTATTTCGCTCTCTGTTTTACGCAACGACTCTCAGGCCGGTCATAACCTAGCGAGTCCAGGGTGGAGAACTGGTGTAGAAAACCCTTTTGAGGTGAGACAGAGACCGTCAAGCGCGGTGAGCCGATCAGCAAGGGCTGACGCAGCTGACCGTTCCAGTCGCGATAGGTCACCGGTTGCCCTTTGAAGGCAGCCAGTTTGAAATTGTCGCTTATGATGTAGGCGCGTAACTTATCCATCTCTGCCACACCGGTGCGTGTGGTGGCTTCACCAATGGTACGAACCGCCAACCAGGCAGAGAAATCTCGGTCGGTCATCCAGCGTCCGTTGTTTTCATGGAATCGGCGCTGAAACTGCGTCGCACCCCACTGCTCATGGACATCGCTCCAGGCGGCAGGCACCAGACCGTGGCTGCCACCCACAGGTCTTGGGAGATAGCTTCGATAGTTGATGAATTCACCGAACTCGTCGCGCTCGTCCGCTACGATAAGGATGTCGTAATCATCCACCTGAGTGAATGCGTTAACCTCCTGCTGCTCTCGGGTATGACCTGAATCTGTCCTTCTGGCGCCAGGATCGAAGGTCCACTCCTTCTCCTCGACAATCTTATCTCCAAAGCGTTTTGCGGCTCGCTTGTAGGCGGCTGCCAATAACTTGTCTTCAGGATGTCGACCGACAACCAGAAACCACTTGTTCCACCGCTTCCAGGAGAGATATTGGGCCAGTGCATCCGCCAGCATTGCCCGGCTTGGAATAGTGTGTAAGAGATTGGATCTGCACTGATCAGTTCTGAGACGGTCATCCTTGGCGCTAATGTTAAACAACAAGCTATCTTTGGCCTCAGGCAGGTCTGCCAGGCGAAGTATCTTATCCGCTGTCAGGTTAAGCAGAAAAAGCCGAACACCCTCGCTATGCAGCTGCTTGAACAGCGACTCCAACGGCTGCTCCTTTGATGCCTTCGCGGTTCTGAGTTGAAACAGCTGTCCGGTGAACTGTCCGGTGGTGTTATTGTCACTGATCCCCTGTTCTGCACCGGCCTGACCGGTATCATCGATTACCGGCTTTAACAGGGAGAGCGGTATATGCTTCTCCTCATCCTGTATCAGGAGTGCGATGGGGACTTCAAGGGTCTCAGCATTAGCAGTGAGACTCATCACAGCGGTAACTATGAGTAGCAAGAGTCGTTGTAAATAACTGACAGTGATGACCTTGTTATTTTTCTTGTGCGGATTTTTCAAAACAAATCCTAAATGTTGTTTAAGTCTGTCCATTCTGTACCTCTTGAATCGCAATTTTCATACCATTCAAATAGATTCCGGCAACGCTGGGCCATACCCTGACACCTGTCTCTAATAGTATTTTCCAGTGTCACTGTTGACACACAGTGTCGATGGGGGTGTCTCGCAATCTAGACGTGAGGTAGAACTCTAATCACATTAGTTTGACCCAAATTACCGCATTTTTGTTGCTATATAACAACAGACTTCCTGTGCCTTGGGAGATATTCCCAAGTCAGCCCCATTTATCCGGTGCATAATGTCCTTACCTGTGGGAAGGCACACTTCTTGCTCCTTTTAGCACCAGGGCTAGTTAGCACGAATCCAATAGGCCCTTGCCCGGGACGACCCTCGTCTCAAGCAGTTCAAATAAGAACAAGTGAATTTGGGTTTTAAATATTTGGAGGTATTTGTGAAAAAAAGTATCGGCTTATCGTGCTTGTTTCTGATTCTTACTACGTCTCTGGTACAGGCCCACGGCCCCTCAAGACAGAAGGTGGTGATCAAGCAGCAGATCGCTGCACCACCGGCTGCGGTTTGGGAGGTAGTAAAAAACTTCGATGACATGAGTTGGCATCCTGCTGTCGTCAAGACCGAAGGCCAAGGCGGTAGCGAAATCGGAGCAACCCGGGTTCTGACCCTAGGCAATGGTGGCAAGATTCATGAGAAGCTGGAGAAGTATGACAACAAAAAACACTCCTTCTTCTATCGTATTACCGATGTGGATGTAAAGGTACTGCCCGTCACCAACTACTCATCCTGGTTCAACATCAAGGCCGTGGATGGCGGTAGTGAGGTGATGTGGAAAGGTGCCTTCTATCGCGGCTATCCGAATAATGATCCCCCTGCCGAGCTGAACGACCAGGCTGCAAAAGATGCGGTCACTGGTGTCTACTCCGGTGGACTGGCCAATCTGAAGAAGATTGTCGAGCAGGGTAAATAGCCCCTGTGCGGCATGACTAAAACCACGCCACTAATGCCGCACGGGTGCACTGCCATCGCGATGATATTGTGCGCCTGTCTGTTTATAACAAGCGCCCAAGCCGCACCCTTTGCCTTTGTGACCAATCAGGGAGATGACTCAGTCACAGTCATCGACCTCTCTGATCTGAGTGCCAAAACCAGCATCCAGGTCGGCTCAAAACCGGCAGGCATAGCGGTCTCCAGTGATGGTGATCGAATCTATGTCACCAACCCGGAGAGCCGGGATGTCTATCTGCTGGATGGTAACACCTTCACGCAGAAAAAAAGCAGCTCAGTCGGGAAAGGTCCGCTGGGTATCGCCCTCAGTCCTGATGACAGTCGCGTCTATGTTGCCGACTGGTATGAGGATCTGGTCTATGTACTGAATGCAAAGACCCTGGAGACCCAGGCTCGTATCCCGGTGGGCGACTCCCCTTCGGGAATGGATGTGAGTAGAGACGGCCGCTTCCTCTATGTCGCGGACCGGGACGATAATCAGATCTCCGTCGTGGATACTGCAACTGAACAAGTCGTCAGACGGGTTCCAGTGGGCGAACGTCCTTTCGGAATCCGTCTCAGTCCCGACGGCAAACGTCTCTATGTGGCGAATGTGGCGAGCAGTGATCTGAGTGTTGTCGATCTACAAAGCCTCTCCACTATCGCCACTATTGCGGTCGGCAGTACACCCTATGGGGTTGCGGTGACACCGGACAACAAGCGGGTATTCGTCACCAACCAACACGACAATACCCTCTCTGTCATCGACCCTGAAAGCCTGACAGAGACCCACAGGCTGGAGATCGGTGAGTTTCCCGAGGGGATCATTGCCGATCCTCATGCTGGACGCATCTACGTCGCCAACTGGTTTGACAACGAAATGGTGGTACTCGACAGCGAGACACTGAAGATCATCAAACAGATTCCAACCGGAGAGAGCCCACGGGCTTTTGGTGTCTTCGTGGCTGGAGGTTCTTGAGCCTTCCCGCTTGCTAAACGGCGTCATCATAAACCGGGACCGGATTATGGGTGAGGCATTACAATAATTGAGGAGTGATCAATGTATATTCCTAACTTCCCAGAGGATTCCGTACTCAGGCGTCATTTCGACTCGACGGTCAATTCGAAACGGGATATCTGGCTGCAAAGCCCCCCCTCGGACTCTATCCTCCGCCGCCATGCCAACTCTAACGGCAGCAATGGCACAAACCGGCCAAGCCGTGTTCGCACTCGCTCAACTCACATGGCCTCAGCATCCGGTTCCATATCCAGTGGTGAGAGTAAGGGTTTTATTGCCCGTCTTATCGATCTGTTTACGGGTAAAGGCTGATCTAACATAGTCGTTTTCAGGAGTTTGATTCTATGCTCATCCAAAGGAGTATCACCGCCATCATCGCGGTCTGTTTTTGTGCAGTTTCATTGAGTCTGTCAGCGGATAATCATATTCCGCCGAATATGAACAAGGCGCAGATATTGTTCTTCTTTCACGACCATCTCAATGGCGTCACCAAGGGCAGCCACATCGACTACGCCTTCAAGCATAGTAGCGAGGCTGATGAGGAGTTCACCGATCATATCAGCATGGACGTAAAAGATGTCCACGAGGGTGGCAAAAGAGATCTGGTGTTTGACTTTCTCAGCGGGAAAAACCATATCGAATTCTCCCCGGCTATGGGATACCAGGGAAATCCCGTCATCATCCACTTTCTGGAACGGGATATCTCCATGATGGCACAGGACACAGGAGGTTCGAACGGCTTCTTCCGCAATCGTATCCGTGATGCCTTCCAGAAGCCAGAAAAAGTCGAAGAAGTCAGCTTTCAGCTTGACGGGAAGACGCTTAAGGGAACACAGATCGTTGTTACCCCTTTTGTGGGCAATCGCTATGTGGATAATTTCAAAATATTTGAACACAAGCGCTATGAGTTCATCTTTTCAGATGATGTGCCTGGTGGTGTCTATCGCATCCACACCCAGGTGCCCGATGCAAAAAACAAACAGGTCCTGATCGATGAGGAGATGACTTTTAAGCAGATCACCTCCGGCACCTGATCACCGGAACAGATAACAACAGATTGATAATTTGGAGAAGTGTTATGCAAAAGGCCAAAGCTTCCCGCTTCGCCTCGATTGTCGGACTGATCTTCTGCTCGGCCCTGTTTGCTGAAGATTGCCCAGAGACGAATCAAGCAGAGAACGACTACCCGACCTCTGCCCGTGTTGACTATGTAATAGGTTGCATGGCCTCCAATGGACAGACCCATGAGATGATGCAGAAATGCTCCTGCAGCATCGATCATATCGCCAAGTCGATCTCTTATACCGAATATGTGCAGATATCCACACTGCTCAGCCTGCAGCAGATGAACAGCGTGGGAAGAAATGCCGTGTTCAAGGATTCGACCTGGTCGAAAAAGGCAATCACCAAGCTGAGGGATGTTCAGGCCGATTCGACATTACGTTGTTTCTAAGAAGGCGTTGAATAACGCTATTTATCGTCATCCCGGTAAATACCAGGATGACGTATTAATTTGGACCTTTCAAAATACAATCAATCCACTTCAAAGTGCGACTGCTTGTTTAATTCGCGTATTCATCAACCTTTGCCGGGAGCAGGGAAATCGACACTGTGCGAGAAGCTCCTGCCCTTCGAGTCCTTCACATTAACCTCCAGTACACCCGCCTGCCTGGGCTCGAAGCCGAAGCGAATACTCGGATCCTCGCTGATGGAGATATCGGTATCTGCGGTGAATACCTCCTCCCCGTTATAGGTCACCTGGATGGTTCTGATGAAATCGGCAGGGATGTAGTGTCTGGAGATCTGGTCGAACTGCAAGCCTGAGCTGTTGGGATGCTTGATCATCAACTGAGTGGTCGCCAGTCCCGAATCGAACGCTTCCGGCATGCGGAATTTGATCTTACCCAAATGGGCCATCGCCGCCTTGGGATCTTTCAGCGAAGGCGCAGAACAGCCGCCTGAGGCTTTGACATAGTTATTCACCATGTAGAGTTTGCCATCGCTCATCTCTGCGATTGCCCGCAGATTAGTGTAGGCGTTGATGCGCACCCGGGTGGAGAGTTGTTTCCAGTTGTGTTTACCGGGAAACTTAAACACCGCCGCAACCGGTGAAGGATTGTTATCGATCACCAGGTAGAGGCCCTTGATATAATGATCCGGCGACTGCTTGACCTTCGACTCGATAGAGATGGGAACCACTGCGGCATCCATCGCTCTGACCGGGGTATCCAGCGCGAGAAGATCCTCTCCACTCTGCACATATTTGTCACCGAAGAGCGATGTCTTTATCTGCAACCAGCGATCTTCAGACTCTGCCGCCCAGGACTGACCTGCGTAGATGCAACAATAGGCGAGAATCAGTAATAGTGTGATCGGTATCCCTACTCTCTCTTTCTGTCCCATTGTTGAAACATCTGTCATAGCAACCATCCTCATGTAAGAGACAAATGGATCGTCATCAAATGTAGACGCACCCTGTTCCAACCCTCAACAGGCAGAGACAAACAGACTCCTCTGATTGACTGATCCTAAAAAAATCTTAAAAGGCAAAGCCTTATTTCAACTATGTAGTACAGATTCCATGCCAACCAATCTTTACTTTCAGCCCTGATAGTTGCATGGAAATCTTCTACTCCCACTCCAGTTCGACAAAACCGGCTGTCACGTTTCTGCCGTGATAGAGATCGAAAAGGAGCCACTTCTCCCTCTCCTCCAGGGCAACTGTCTCTACCGCCAAAGAGATTGACTGGCCGCGCTTGATAACCTCTCGGATACCATCTCTGAGATGAACGAGATAACGCCGCTCATTCTCTAGCGCCTGTTTCCACTCATTAACGATTGGACCATGCCCCGGCACCACCCGTTCCACGGCAATACACTGGGTGCCATCACGGGTAGCAAGGTTTATCATCGGCTTTTTGCCAGGCGTGCTGTTACATTTCTCAAGAGAAAATTTGTCTATCACATCGATCCATCCCAACAGGCTGCCATCCATCACGGGAATCCGTTCGACAAAGAGCAGATCTGACAGCCAGAGGGTCTCTGTGGCGCTGTCATAGACAGTAATATCGTTATTGGTATGACCGGTAGGATAGGCGCTCAGAAGAAGCTCACGCCCTCCCAAATCGAGAGTCACTGATTGATCTAGCGCCACCGTCATTGTTGGATAGACCATTTCTGTCCCCTCAGCGAAGGCGGCGAGAATCTCTCTCATGCGTGTCAGGTAGACTGAGGCCCTGCGCTCCAGGGCATCCCGAAGATACTCGTGTCCGACAAATATGGGATCGTCCTGTTTGAAGGCTGAGGCACCCAACACATGATCCGGATGCATATGGGTCAGAATGACATACTTGATCGGCAGGCTGGTGATCTCCCGGATCTTTTTGCGCAGGGCCAGCCCCTCCCGATAGGAGCTGCCGGTATCGATAACGGCTACCGCTTCACTGCCAACAACAAATCCCTTGTTGGCGATATGTCCTCTGTTATGGCCTGAAAAATCCTCCTGGATACCGGACTGGAGATAGATACCCTCTGCCACCCGCGAGATTTCATCAAATGGCGAAGCCAGTGTCTCTCCCTGTAACAAGATAGAGACGCAGAGTGTCACAAGCAGATATCTAATATGAGACAGGATACCTATAATCCTCTGTAAACTGTAAGTTTCTGACACGGACTTTTCCTTGG
Source organism: Sedimenticolaceae bacterium (assembly GCA_050293225.1). GTDB lineage: Bacteria > Pseudomonadota > Gammaproteobacteria > Chromatiales > Chromatiaceae > Thiodiazotropha. The sequence goes on along the minus strand of JBNKMQ010000083.1, from coordinate 4,774 downwards.
CACATAACTTGCCATCTTCTTAGATGGCCTCTTACTGTCAGTAAAATAATAAGCAGCCGAAACAATAACTAGCGGCAAACTTCCGGAGGGGAGATGGTTAAAAACAATACCAGTGGCAGACCACGTCTTGTAAAACCTAACAAGCTCATAGGGCTTGTCGCGCTATTTCTCCTCCTGCTGATTAATACGACATGCATATTTGCAGCCAACAATGTAAAAATCGCCGCATTAAAGTTTGGCACAGGCAGTTGGGAGCTGGATGTGATCAAACATCACGCCCTGGATCAAAAACAGGGATTCACTCTCGAGGTGGTGGAACTTGCCGGTAAACAGGCGACCATGGTCGCCCTCCAGTCCGGCGCCGTCGATATCGCCATCACCGACTGGATCTGGGTCTCCCGCCAGCGAAACGAAGGCAGGAAATTTACCTTCGTACCCTACTCCACCGCCCTGGGTGCCGTGGTGGTGCCTGGAGATTCGGAGATAAGATCGATCGAAGACCTGCAAGGCAAGCGACTGGGAATTGCGGGCGGCCCCTTGGACAAGAGCTGGTTACTGCTCCAGGCGCTGGCAAAGAAAAAACATAAGATCGATCTGGCGGAAAACCTGACGCCGGTGTTTGCCGCGCCGCCGCTACTGAATCAACAGTTGTTACAGGGTCGTATCGATGCAGTTCTCAACTTCTGGCCCTATGTGGCCAGGCTCAAGGCGACGGGCATGCGCGAGCTAATCGCTGTGGAACAGATCACCGGTGAACTGGGTATAGAGAGTGTTGTTCCCTTTGTTGGCTATGTATTTGATGAAGAGTGGGCGACAGAGAACCCCGAGAGAATCGCCGGTTTCATCCAGGCCACCACCCAGGCGAAACAGATCATGCAGGCGTCGGATCAGGAGTGGCTGAGGATTCGCCCTTTAATGAAGGCAGATGACTTTGCGACCTTCTCCGCCCTCAGGGATAACTTCCGCAGCGGCATTCCCAAACCATGGGGAGAGAGAGCGGTCGAGGATGCGAAAAAGCTGTTGCATATTCTGTATCAATTGGGTGGTAGAAAACTGGTCGGAGCGACGCCGACATTGAACGAGGGTACATTCTGGTCAATCAAGGATTAATGATTTTGCGAGAGTATTTTTGCATCTAGCCGTCAAAATCCGCCGCTTCTCCTCAATACTGCTACTGGTTATGATCTGGTATCTGGTAGCGTTGTGGTGGCAGAACAGCTTACTGCCTTCACCTAATGCCGTCGCTGCAACCATCTGGCAGGAGATGCAAAACGGTCAACTCTGGTACCATCTCTCCGCCACCCTGATCCGGGTTCTGATCTCCTTTTTCGTCGCCATGCTGGTGGGCAGTATCATCGGTATCGCCATGGGTCGATCGCGTATTACCGATCAGTTGCTCGATCCCTGGCTGATCGTCTTTCTCAATATCCCGGCCCTGGTCATTATCATTCTTGCCTATGTCTGGTTCGGACTCGAAGAGCTGACCGCCATCTTCGCCATCGCCATCAACAAGATTCCCAATGTGGTAGTCACCATGCGCGAGGGCGCCCGCACCCTGGACAAGGGTTACATGGAGATGGCGCGTAGTTTCAACCTGAGTCGGCAGAAGACCCTGATCTATATCACCCTGCCCCAGCTCTTGCCCTTCTTTGCCGTCGCAGGACGATCTGGCATCGCCTTGATCTGGAAGATCGTACTGGTGGTTGAGCTATTGGGACGCAGCAACGGTGTCGGCTTTCAGTTACACCTCTATTTTCAGCTTTTCGATGTCACCGGCATACTCGCCTACAGCCTCTCGTTCATCATGATCATGCTGTTTATCGAGTATGGCATCCTGCAACCTGTTGAACGCAGAATCAGTCGCTGGCGGGACTAATGCCATGTTAGATATCGAAATCCAGAGTAAACGCTACCGGCACGCATCAACCGATGAACCACTTCTGGTGCTGGATGATATTCAGATCCGTGTAGAGGCCGGAGAGTTTCTGGCTCTGGTCGGTCCCTCCGGCTGCGGCAAAAGCACCCTGCTGCATATCCTCGCCGGGCTGGATAAGGATTTTCAAGGTAAGATCAACTGGCAGGAGTCTCCCTCTGTCACCCCAGCCAGGCTTGGCTATGTGTTCCAGAATCCCCGTCTGCTTCCCTGGCTCGATGTGAGGAGCAATATCGAACTGGTGCTGGATAACCCCAAGCAGAAGTCCGAACTGATCGACTCTCTGCTCGAGGCAACCGACCTGACCCGCTTCAGCCACTACCACCCGGCACAACTCTCCATCGGCATGCAGCGCCGGGTCGCCTTGGCCCGGGCCTTTGTGGTGGAGCCCTCCCTGCTGATCATGGATGAGCCCTTTGTCTCTCTGGATGCACCAACGGCGTTACAGCTCAGAAAGCTGTTGCTGGAGATATTGGCCATCAGGCGAACCACGGTGGTCTTTGTCACCCACGACCTGCATGAAGCCACTATGCTGGCGGATAGAATCCTCTTTCTCTCCACCTCGCCCGCCAGAATCATCAACCAGTCCCGCATCGATGTCGCCAGGGAGAAACGTGGCGACGAATCAGCCATTGAATCCCGCTACAGAGAGTTAAAACAGCTCTTCGCTCAGCTATTCCCATAATTAAACCCGGCGACTGCGATGTCTTGCGAAAGAGACAGGGCAACGCCAATGTGCCAGAAAAGTGGAGCAGTCGATTGCCACACCCAGGGCGAAAAGAGCGAATCGGTGTCGATCGGGGTTATGGCATACGATTTGCAGAATTCGTTTGTTTAAACCAAAAAGATCGCTTGAATACAATCACCCAAAGGACCAACCGTTGTTAACTGAAGCAAAGCCAAGCAAACGCCGGCGCGGACAGAGTAAAGGCCGCCAGATTAAGACCGCTGCCCTGCAAGAGGTACAAGCGCTGCTTGGCGACGCCCCGCGTCGTGCCGATCTGCTGATTGAGATGCTGCACCGGATACAGGACGCCAAAGGCTATATCTCGGTGGATCATCTCACTGCCCTGGCCCGGGAGATGAATCTCTCCAGCGCTGAGGTGTATGAAGTCGCCAGTTTCTATCACCACTTCGATGTCGTGAAAGAGGATCAGGAGCCACCGCCACCGTTGACGGTTCGGGTGTGTGATTCCATCTCTTGCAATCTCATGGGTGCGGAGTCCCTGATCGAGGAGCTGCAAGCGGGCTTGGGAGATGGCGTTCGCGTGCAACGGGTGCCCTGTGTCGGCAGATGTCCTGAAGCCCCTGTAGCCGTGGTTGGCACTCACCCGTGGATCGCGCCGATCTGGAACAGGTCAAACAACGGGTCGATACAGGATCGATCGAACCCGAACTGCCGGACTATCTCGATTACGACGGCTATCGGGCCGCCGGTGGTTATGAATTGCTTCAAAATATCTCCGATAGTGATGAAGCCGGTGGTAGATCCGCTGAGAAAGTCCTCCAGTGCCTGGAAAATTCCAATCTCCGGGGCCTGGGTGGTGCCGGGTTTCCCGCCGGTCGCAAGTGGAGAATTTTAAAAGAGCAACCGGCACCGCGTCTGCTTGCAGTCAATATCGATGAGGGTGAACCCGGTACTTTCAAAGATCGCTACTATCTGGAGAGAGATCCCCACCGATTTATTGAAGGCGCATTGATCGCCGCCCAGGTTGTCGGCATCAGCGAGGTCTATATCTATCTGCGCGATGAGTATGCCGCCATTCGCCGTCTGCTTGAAAAAGAGCTGGCAAACCTACAGGCAGATCCCCCCTGTCCCCTGCCGCCGATTCATCTGCGTCGTGGCGCAGGCGCCTACATCTGTGGCGAAGAGTCGGCCATGATCGAGTCCATCGAAGGCAAACGCGGCATGCCGAGACAGCGTCCGCCCTATGTGGCTCAGGTGGGACTCTTTGGGCGACCGACCCTGGAGCACAACATGGAGACGTTGTACTGGGTACGCGAACTGGTTGAGCGTGGTGCCGGCTGGTTTACCTCCCACGGACGACATGAACGGATGGGATTGCGTAGTTTCTCCGTCAGCGGTCGGGTGAACAAACCCGGTGTCCATCTGGCGCCGGCGGGAATCACCATGCGTGAGCTGATTGATGAGTATTGCGGCGGCATGCCAGAGGGCCATGAGCTCTACGCCTACTTTCCCGGTGGTGCATCCGGTGGCATCCTGCCCGCTTCCCTGGCCGATGTACCCTTGGACTTCGATACCCTGCAACCCCACGGCTGTTTCATCGGCTCCGCAGCAATCATCGTTCTCTCTCAACACGACAGTGTGCGTGAAGCGGCACTCAATGCCATGCGTTTCTTTGCGCATGAGTCCTGTGGTCAATGCACTCCCTGCCGGGTCGGTACGGAGAAAGCTGTCGCCTTGATGCAGGAGAAGCGATGGGATCAGGATCTGATGCAGGAGCTATCCAGCGTGATGATCGACGCCTCCATCTGCGGCCTGGGTCAGGCCGCTCCCAACCCGATGTTGAGTGTGATGAAATATTTTCCCCAGGAGCTGGAACATGGCGAATGATCAGCAATCCAGCATCAACTTCACTTTGGATGGCGAAGCGATCTCTGCACAACCGGGAGAGACCCTGCTGCAGGCCGCCAAGCGTGCCGGTAAAGAGATTCCCCACCTCTGTTATAAAGAGGGTCTTCGCGCAGATGGAAACTGTCGTGCTTGTGTCGTTGAAATTGAAGGTGAGCGTGCCCTGGCTGCTTCTTGTTGCCGTACCCCCAGTGAGGGCATGGTGGTCAACAGCAAAGGCGATCGCCCAAGTAGATCGCAACGCATGG
>JBNKMQ010000082.1:0-2839 GCA_050293225.1 Sedimenticolaceae bacterium | reverse complement strand
GATTGCGGCCCCATTGGCGTATTGATCTGCTACGACTCGGAGTTTCCGGAACTGGCCAGACATCTCACCGATCAAGGCATACAGATCCTCTTCGTCCCTTTTTGCACCGACGAGCGGCAGAGCTACCTGCGGGTGCGCTACTGCTGCCAGGCTCGGGCAGTGGAGAATCAGGTCTATGTGGTGATGTCGGGCAACGTGGGCAATCTACCGAATGTCCACAATATGGATATTCAGTATGCCCAGAGCGGCATCTTTACACCCTGCGACTTCTCTTTTGCGCGCGATGGCATTGCCGCCGACACCACGCCGAATGTGGAGACAGTGGCCATTGCCGATCTGCGTCTGGAGACCCTGGTGATGGCGCGTAACAACGGTACGGTGAAGAATCTCAGTGATCGCCGGCACGACCTCTACAGCGTCAATTGGCGTAAGCGGTAGTGGACCTGAGATAGCAGACGACAAGAGTCAATCGATACAGCGATGAAACCATCTTCACTGATAAAAAATGTTCTGCTTGTGCTGCTGCTGCTCCTGCTCGGCGGTTACTTCGACCTGTTTAACCAAGAGACACAACAGCGCTCCCTGCCAACAGCGAGTTCACCGACGCAGTCGGTCAACTCTCCTGGGGAAAGTGCCTCAGGCAACAGTCTGGTCGAGCAAGCCTATACCGATCGGCTCAGTGATCAGCAGGTGCAGGTTGCTGGTTGGGTGACGAAGCTGCTGCCTGATGATCGCGATGGCACTCGGCACCAGCGCTTCATCATGCGCCTCGATTCAGGGTTGACTCTGCTGGTGGCGCATAATATTGATTTGGCGCCACGGGTGCAGGCGCTCGCAGTTGATGATCTGGTCGAGCTCTATGGAGAGTATGAGTGGAACGAGCAAGGCGGGGTGATCCACTGGACCCATCACGATCCCCACGGAAAACACCCTGATGGCTGGATACTGCATCAGGGACATCTCTATGAGTAATAGAAAAAACCTGGAGGGTTCGTGACCGATAAAAAATTGTGCAGGGATGACCACACTTTGCCCAGGAGACTGCCCATGATTTTGAAAGATACTCCTCTGTTCGATGCCCACTTCCATATTATCGATCCGCAATTTCCGTTGCAGGCAAACCAGGGATTTGTGCCGGAACCCTTTACCTGTGATGACTATCTGCAGCGGATGAGCGGTCAGACTCTGACCGGAGGGGTGGTGGTCTCGGGTTCGTTTCAGGGCTTCGATCAGGACTACCTGCTGGCGACTTTGAAACAGTTGGGCCCCGGCTATGTGGGCGTAACTCAACTGCCGGCGACAGTGGGTAATGCCACGCTAAAGCTGCTCAATGTGGCAGGCGTCAGGGGCGTGCGCTTCAATCTCTATCGCGGCGGTATGGATGCAGCGAAGGAGATGGTGCCGTTCGCGCAGCGGATTCATGAACTCTTTGGCTGGCATGTGGAGATCTATGCCGATGCGCCGCTGGTGGATCGGCTCTACCCGGAGATCAGTCAGTTACCGAAAGTCGCCATCGATCACCTGGCCCTTTCGCGCATCGCCTCGTCGCGCCTGCTCGATCTGGTGGCGCAAGGGGTGCGCGTCAAAGCCAGCGGTTTCGGTCGCCTGGAGGTTGATCCCATCCCGCTGCTGAGGGAGCTCTATGCAGCCAATCCGGCGAGTCTGATGTTCGGCACCGACCTGCCCTCGACACGCGCCCCCCGTCCCTACGGTGAGCGGGATCTGCAGCGTATCGGCGATGCCTTCTGTGAGAAGGGGGTACGCAGGGTGTTGTGTGACAATGCCAGGCAGTTCTATGGTTTGGCGGACTGATATGCCTAGCTCACATATTGCTCCTGATCGATTTGCATTTCGATACAAAAAACATTAGATCTTAGTTCCGGATCGAAAGTAGACTGCTCCATTTCAATGCTGAAATAACAGTTTGTTTTCAATTTTGTTGAATCTGGATTGAATCAACAGTTGTGGCCTGAAACCAAGGAAGGTATTTTATGAGCGAACTCAGCATCCCCTTGTTCCGCGAGGGAACCGCCAACCGAACCCGTTATTTCTTCACCCTGTCGGGCAACGAAGAGACCTTTAAAGTCATCGCTTTCGAGAGCGTGGCCAAGAACCGACACGCCCTCTCGAGCGACTATGCACTGGTCCTGACACTGTCGTCAGACTGGCCATTGAAGGGCGCCATTCTGCTCAACCAAAAGGGCCGCCTCAGCCTTTTTGGTGGCAATCGTGGGGCCCAGGAGATACATGGCCAGGTAACCCAGGTGGAAGCGAGAGGCCGGAATCTGGACAAGTTCGAGTATCGGCTCCAGCTCTCCTCGCCGCTTTTCGGGCTGAAGCTCAATCGCCAGAGCCGGGTTTTCCGTCGCCGCACGGTGGTAGAGATTGCCCGAGAGGTACTGGAAGGAGCGGGGATTTCCCGCCAGAACATCAGCTTCGAGACGCGACACGACTACCCCCAACGGGAGTTCGTGGCCCAGTTTCAAGAGAGCGACTACGATTTTCTCAGTCGTCAGCTGGCCTACTGGGGGCTCTTTTTTCACTTCGAGCAGACTGCGGAATCCTGGAAGCTGATCATTCGCGATCATGTCCAGGAGCTACCCCGGCTGGCCGATCCGGATGTGCTCCATTTCCGGCAACAGTCGGGCCAGAGCCGGAGCGACGACACCCTCTATCAGGTGCAGTTGAAAAACACCCTTCTGACCCGAGACGTTCAACTCAACGACCATAACTACCGAACCCCCTCGACGGGGTTGAATGTTCAGCAGGGGAGTCGAGCCGACACCCTAGGGCAGGGTGTCGACTATCACTACGGCGAACACCAGCAGACCCCGGAGCA
>JBNKMQ010000081.1:0-5951 GCA_050293225.1 Sedimenticolaceae bacterium | reverse complement strand
TGGTGTTGGTACTGTTATGGCCTCGAAGAACCTCAAAGCAGTTGCTGTACGTGGCACCCTAGGCGTGGGCAATATCAAGGACCCGGTGAAGTTCATGCAAGCGGTTGGCGCCGGGAAACAGGTACTTGCCGAGAATGCGGTTACCGGGCAGGGCCTTCCTACCTACGGCACCCAGGTATTGATGAACGTGATCAATGAGATTGGTGCACTGCCAACCCGCAACATGAGTGAGGTGCAGTTCGAGGGGGCACAAAATGTATCGGGTGAAGCGATGCATGAGAAAAGGGCTAGCGATGGCAAACCCAATCTCACCACGAATGCAGGTTGTTTTGGTTGTACCATCGCCTGCGGGCGTATCTCAACTATCGATAAAGGTCATTTTTCTGTAGAGACCAAACCTCAGTACTGGGGAAACTCCGGTGGCTTGGAGTATGAAGCAGCCTGGGCATTGGGACCCGACACCGGGGTTGATGACCTGGATGCCCTGACCTATGCCAATTTTCTCTGTAATGAAGATGGATTTGATCCAATCTCTTTTGGTTCGACCGTTGCAGCCGCGATGGAGCTCTATAAGCTTGGCGCTATCACCCTGGCGGATACCGGCGGCCATGAGCTTAAATTTGGTTCTGCTGAGAGTCTGGTATGGGCCGTTGAAGCCTTGGTTAGTGGAGAGGGTTTTGGTAAGGATCTTGGCTTGGGATCGAAGCGTCTGTGTGAGAAGTATGGCCATCCAGATCTCTCCATGACGGTTAAGGGTCAGGAGTTCCCTGCCTACGATCCTCGTGGGATTCAGGGCATAGGTCTGGCTTATGCCACCTCCAACCGGGGTGCCTGCCATCTGCGCTCCTACACCGTCGCCTCTGAGGTCCTGGGTATTCCGGTGAAGACAGATCCCCTGGAGACCGAAGGCAAACCGGAACTGGTAAAGGCCTTCCAGGACGCCACCGCCGTGTTCGACTCATCGGGTCTCTGTCTCTTCACCTCCTTCGCCTGGACGGTGGAGGATATTCAGCCCCAGATCGACGCCGCCTGTGAGGGTGACTGGAACCTGGATAAGCTGATGGTCATCGGTGAACGCATCTGGACCATGGAGCGCCAGTTCAACCTGGCGGCCGGTCTCACCGCAGCAGACGACGATCTGCCCAAACGCCTCAAGACCGAAGCGGCCAAGACCGGGCCCGCCAAGGGCCTCACCAGCGGCATCGATAAGATGAAGCCGGAGTACTACCAGATCCGCGGCTGGGATACAGATGGCGTACCCACGGCAGAGACCCTCTCCCGCCTGGGTCTGTAAAGCAATCATTTCCCCCCGGTCTTTCGGGGGGAATCTCTGACTTACCGCCGTATACTTGTGAATCAAGATACGGCGCATTTGTGTTGAGGACTCACCATGAAACACCTGATCCTGGGCAACGGACCGGCCGGCGTGGTCGCCGCTGAAACCCTGCGTCGCCAAGACGAGGAGTGCGAAATCCTGCTGGTTGGTAGTGAAGACGCGCCACCCTACTCCCGCATGGCCATCCCCTACCTGCTGGAAGAGAACATCGACGAGAGCGGCACCTATCTGCGCAAATCGTCGGATCACTTCGACAAACTCAATATCAACCAGTTACGGGGAAGAGCTGTCTCGCTGGATGTGGATGGTAAGAAGGTCCTCTTCCAGGACGGCCACAGCGAAACCTACGACCGCATGCTGATCGCTACCGGCTCCCATCCGGTACGTCCGCCTATTCCCGGCATTGACCTGCCCAATGTACACACCTGCTGGACCTTGGAGGACGCCCGCGCCATCGCCTCCCTGACAAAGCCTGGCTCAAAGGTTCTGCAACTGGGGGCCGGTTTCATCGGCTGTATCATCATGGAGGCCCTGGCCAAACGAGGTGTAGAGCTGACCGTGGTGGAGATGGGTGACCGCATGGTACCCCGCATGATGACCGCCAAGGCCGGCGCCATGATCAAGGATTGGGTGGAAAAGAAGGGTATCCAGGTACGTACCACTGCCGGGGTCGAACGTATCGACCCGTCCGACTCCGGATCACCCCTGAAGGTCAGCCTCTCTACCGGCGAGAGCCTCGACTGCGATGTGGTCATCGTCTCCGCCGGCGTCGTGCCGAACATAGGCTTTCTCGAAGGGACTTCACTACATGTAGCCAAAGGCATCCTGGTCAACAATGGCATGCAGACTTCGGACCCCTCCATCTATGCTGCGGGCGACGTGGCCGAGGCGCCGGACCTCTTTACCGGCGCCCATCTGGTCTCGGCGATCCAGCCCAACGCCGCCGACCAGGCCCAGGTGGCCGCGATCAATATGGCGGGAGGCGACAGCCGCCTGAAAGGGGTACTGGCAATCAATGTGCTCGATACCTTGGGTCTCATATCGACCTCTTTCGGTGAGTGGGAAGGTATATCAGAGAGTGAAGGGGGCAGCGGCGTTGAATTGATTGACGAGGAGGCCCACCGCTACCTCTCCCTGCAGTTTAAAGATGACATTCTGATCGGCGCCACCTCCATCGGCTGGACCCAGCATGTGGGTGTGTTACGTGGCCTGATCCAGGGCAAGGTGAGACTGGGTGGACGCAAAGATGAATTGATGCGTGATCCCACCCGCTTCATGACCACCTATCTGGAGACCCTGCAGGCAGTAGCATGAGAATCAAATTCAAGCTCTTCGCCAGCCTTTCCGATCTACTGCCGCCAGAGGCCCGTGGAAACGCGGTGGCGCTTGATATCACCCCCCAAACCACCATCGACGAGATCCTTAAAGCACAGAGGGTCCCAGAGGAGAGCGCCCACCTGGTGATGGTCAACGGACTTTTCATCCCCCCCAGCGAACGGGCCAGCCGAACCCTGCAAGAAGCGGATGAGCTGGCCATCTGGCCTCCCGTTGCGGGGGGCTGATGTACGAATCAGGGCAGTCGGGAGATCCACTCGACCGTTTCGAGCGGGAGTTGGGGGCCAGCCTGAGTGAACTCGAACGGGGTCTTGAGCTGGGCGCTCCCGGTCGATGGGACAGACCTTCTGCCAATCTCTACCGTATTCGCCAGCAGGAGACAGAGCTGCATATCGAGATTCTCTCCCAGGGTGAACGACGGATTGCCTCCCTGGCGATTCCGTTATTGAAGGTGGTCTACCATTTCAAATCGGGTTCGAATGAGGCCCGGCGCAACCTTTTGGCCCGCCTCGACCTTGCCATGCAGCGGGGTGGGGGCTGACGCCGGCCAGGCAAGAAAAAGGCCGCGAAATGCGGCCCAAAGGGGGAGGTGCGGCACAGATCACCGCATATCTACTGGCATTCAATTCAATTCAGTTCAGTTCAGTTCAGATAGGCCTTCGCCTCTTCACCTGGATCGGGCAGTCCGGCGATGCGCCAGATACTGAGACAGCTACCGAAGAGATGGTGGACCTTGTGCCGGGGAATCCCCGTGGCACGGCAGACCAGACGCATATTGGGCAGCGCACCCAGGTTCAGATAGCGATCCCGAATATGGTTCAGCAGATGCAGATGCTGTTCACTCAGTTCACCGACCCCTTCCTGCCGGGCCAGATCGCGGGCCATCGACTCGCTCCACAAGGCGTGATCGATGAGAAAACCCTCGGCGTCAAACTGACCCTGGGCGGTTGTGTTTAAAACAGCGGATTGATCGGTGGCTGTCTGTTGCATGGCCTCAATCTCCAGTAATGACTAAGTCTGGAAAAGAGTATGGGAGAGATACTTCCTCATGAAAAATAATAAATAATGATTTCAAATCATATTCTTCGATATACCCTCTTCCAGCACACCACCAGGCCCATATCGAGCAGAACCAACTACTAAACCAAACTGATAAGTTTTCGTAACCTTTGTTACATACTGCCTGAGTAGACTGCTGCAACATCTCATCTTATGGAAGCTGTTGCAGACATGGAATCGCCAAGCGACAAGTTTATACAGTCAACTTACCTCGGCAGAGGTACGCGTAAGGATCGAAAACCCAATGTCCGGTTTAGCATCACCATCGACCAGCCTCTTTAAACCTATCCATTGGCGCCTGTTACAGTACCTGTTGCTCAGCCTCTCTCCCCTGCTTGTCACCTTGCTGATATTCAGACCGGTACTGGGGCTGGATATTCTTTGGAATGTTCTCATCCCCGTTGCACCGGCACTAGTGGTGGTGGCGCCAGGACTCTGGCGAAATATCTGCCCTCTGGCAACACTGAGTCTTCTGCCCCAGCATCTTGGTATATCGAAGCAGATGACACTAAGCCGTCGCATGGCCGGGGTACTGAGTCTGACGAGTCTTGTAGCCCTGTTTATCATCGTCCCCTATCGCCACTTGAGTCTGGATACCAATGGATTGCATTCGGCATTGATGTTGATCTTCGCCGGCTTGATAGCAATTGCCATGGGCGTGGCATTCAAGTGGCGCAGTGGTTGGTGTACCACCCTCTGCCCGATTCACCCTGTCGAGCGACTCTACGGATTTGCACCCTCAATCAGCTTTGCCAACCGTCGCTGTTCCCAGTGCGAGCGTTGCGCCTCACCCTGCCCCGATTCCACCAAATCGATGACAGCGGCAATCACAGGTCCCGACAGACTGGCCTCAATCAGTGGCCATTTATTGATCGGCAGCTTCGCCGGTTTTGTCTGGGGCTGGAACCAGGTGCCGGACTTCTCAGGCATAGTAACCACGGATCAACGCATACTCACCTATCTCTGGCCCCTCGCATCTGCCGCCTTTACCCTCACCGCCTATGTCATCCTGCGCCGCTGGCTGGTTGTCACGAAAACGGCACAGCACTACCTGATCCAGCTCTTCGCTACGGCAGCAGTGGTGATTTACTACTGGTACCGCATTCCTGCTCTGATAGGTTTTGGTGTCATGCCAGAGACAGGCATACTCATTGACTTATCCACTGTCTTGCCAGCATGGTCTGCTGAAATCTGCCAAACCCTATCCAGTGCATTCTTCATATGGTTTATGCTGATTCGCAAGCAGCCTGGCATCAGCTGGATGATCCGCCCGCCCCTGATTGCGAGGCATTCACAAAGGACATCTGACAAGCCCATCGGTAGAATAAACAGGGAATTTGCTGAGGAAGGCGCTCTCTAGAATCCTCACTGGCAGAGTGATCTGGTTCAGATATTGCAGCGAACTCGTTGCCGTCACGACAACTGACTCTGGTTCAGATTCTCTTGCAAAGAAAATCACTTCAATCTTGAATCCAAATGTCACCTGAGACTCCTGTGAGAAGGTTGCTCAACCTGCTAGAGTAAAAGCGCATCAGTCGCGGCAAAGAGAGACATAGACCTAACTGGAGCCATCCATGCCGGAGATACCAAAGATTATCGTAGTAGGCGGCGGCGCCGCCGGACTTGAACTCGCCACCCGGCTCGGCCGAAAACTCGGCAGGAAAAAAGCCGCAGAGGTCACCCTGATCGATGCTGGCAGAACACATATCTGGAAACCCCTGCTGCATCAGGTGGCGGCCGGTACCTTCGACCCGGCTCAACACGCCCTCGGCTATCTGGCCCATGCACGCTGGAATCACTACCGCTTCCGTCTCGGTATCATGTCCAGTCTCGACCGGGTTAATCGAAAGGTCGTCCTCGCCCCGATCTACAACGACAGCGGTTTGGAGTTGATACCCACCCGCAGCTTCGACTACGACTACCTTGTCATCGCCGTCGGCAGTGTCAGCAACGACTTCGGTATTCCAGGTGTCCAGGAACACTGTCTGATGCTCGACACCAAAGCCCAGGCCTCCGCCTTCCAGGAGCGCCTGCTTGAGGCGTTGATCCGAGCAAATACCCAAAATGAGCCGCTGAAAGAGGGACAGCTGGATGTCGCCATTGTCGGCGCCGGTGCCACCGGTGTTGAGCTGGCGGCTCAACTGCATCAGGTAACACGACAGATATCCCAATACGGCTTCGATACTATTGAACCGGATCGACATATCCGCCTGCATATTCT
>JBNKMQ010000080.1:0-9703 GCA_050293225.1 Sedimenticolaceae bacterium | reverse complement strand
AGGTGCCCCGTTTTGCTTTCGAAAAATTCCCTCTGGCCGATGACCGCCTGACCACCCAGATGAAGTCAGTGGGTGAGGTGATGGCCATCGGCCGCACCTTCCAGGAGTCCTTGCAGAAGGCCCTGCGTGGCCTGGAGACCGGCAAGGACGGTCTCGACGAGATCGTCGACCTGAATGAAGAAGATGTCCGCGACACCCTGGTGCGGGAGATTCGTCTGCCCGGACCCGAGCGTCTCTGGTATGTGGCTGAATGCTTCCGTTTCGGCATGACCCTGGACGAGGTACACGAGATCTGTGCCATCGACCCCTGGTTCCTGGTGCAGATCGAAGAGCTGGTCAATCTTGAGCGGGAGATAGCCGGCCAAGGCATCGAAGGGCTTACGCCGGACCGCCTGCGCCTGCTCAAGCGCAAGGGCTTCTCCGATCGCCGTCTTGCCCATCTGGTGGAGAGCAAAGAGGCGGAGATCCGCAAGCTGCGTCACGACGCCAATATCCGCCCGGTCTTCAAGCGGGTCGATACCTGTGCCGCCGAGTTCGCCACCAGCACTGCCTATCTGTACTCCAGCTACGACGAGGAGTGCGAGGCGCAACCCACGGACAAGAAGAAGATCATGGTCCTGGGCGGCGGTCCCAACCGTATCGGCCAGGGCATCGAGTTTGACTACTGCTGTGTGCATGCCGCCTTCGCCATGCGTGAGGATGGCTATGAGACTATCATGGTCAACTGTAATCCTGAGACGGTTTCCACCGACTATGACACCTCCGACCGGCTCTATTTTGAGCCCCTGACGCTGGAGGATGTGTTGGAGGTCATCGACAAGGAGCAGCCCACTGGGGTGATCGTGCAGTACGGCGGTCAGACCCCGCTGAAGCTGGCCGACGACCTGGCAGCCGCAGGCGCGCCGATCATTGGCACCAGTCCCGACTCCATCGATCTGGCCGAGGATCGGGAGCGTTTTCAGCAGATGGTGCAGAAGCTCGGCCTCAGGCAGCCGCCCAATCGCACAGCGCGAGATCCGGAAGAGGCAGTCACCCTGGCCGAAGAGATCGGCTATCCCCTGGTCGTGCGTCCCTCCTATGTGCTGGGTGGCCGCGCCATGGAGATCGTCTACAACGAGGCCGACCTGCGTCGCTACATGCGCGAGGCGGTGAGTGTCTCCAACGACTCCCCGGTGCTACTCGACCGTTTTCTCGATGATGCCATCGAGGTCGACGTGGATGCCATCTGTGATGGTGAAGATGTTCTCATCGGCGGCATCATGGAGCATATCGAACAGGCTGGTGTTCACTCCGGTGACTCTGCCTGCTCGCTGCCCACCTATACTCTGTCAGCGTCGGTTCAGGACCGCATGCGCGAACAGATGCGAAAGATGGCCCTGGAGCTGAAGGTGGTGGGGCTGATGAACACCCAGTTCGCCATCAAGGACAACCAGATCTATCTGCTGGAGGTCAATCCTCGCGCCTCCCGTACCGTGCCCTTTGTCTCCAAGGCCACCGGTGTGCAGCTGGCCAAGGTGGCCGCTCGTTGTATGGCGGGTACTAGTCTGAAAGATCAGGGGATCACAAAAGAGGTGATTCCGGAGAACTATTTCGTCAAAGAGGCGGTCTTCCCCTTCGTCAAATTTCCCGGCGTCGACACGGTACTCGGTCCGGAGATGAAGTCCACCGGCGAGGTGATGGGTGTAGGCCGTACCTTTGGTGAGGCCTACAACAAGTCGATCATGGGCGCCGGCTATCAGCTGCCCCAGAGCGGCCGCGCACTGCTCAGTGTGCGTAATGCCGACAAGGCGAGGGCGGTGCAGGTAGCACAGGATCTGATCGATCTCGGCTTCACCCTGAGCGCTACCGGCGGTACCTATCAGGCGATTCTCGATGCGGGGCTCGAGTGCAGCCGGATCAACAAGGTAATGGAGGGTCGGCCACATATCGTGGATTTAATAAAGAATCACGAGGTCAACTTCATCATCAATACCACCGAAGGCGCCAAGGCGATTGCCGACTCCGCCGAAATACGCCGTACGGCGTTGCAGCACAAGGTGAGTTATACCACCACCATTTCAGGCGCGGAGGCCACCTGCCTGGCACTGAAACAATTGGATAAACTGAGCGTCAATCGACTGCAGGATCTGCACGACTAAAGGAGCCGTTCATGAACAAGGTACCCTTGACTGCCAATGGCGCTGCCAAGTTGCAGGAAGAGTTAAAAGAGTTGAAGAGTGTAGCGCGCCCCAAGGTCATCAAGGCCATCGCCGAGGCGCGGGAACATGGCGATCTGAAAGAGAATGCCGAATACCACGCTGCCCGTGAGCAACAGAGCTTTATCGAGGGACGCATCAAAGAGATTGAGGGCAAGCTCTCCCACGCCCAGATTATCGATGTAACCCAGCTGGATGCTGGCGGCAAGGTTGTCTTTGGCGCTACCGTCGTAGTGCTGGAGCTGGATAACGACGAAGAGTTCACCTACCAGATCGTGGGTGACGACGAAGCCGACATCAAGAACAATCTGATCTCCATCAGTTCTCCCATTGCCCGCGCACTGATCGGCAAGCAGGAGGGGGATGATGTCTTCCTGGAGACGCCCGGCGGCGCTCGAGAGTTCGAAATTCTGGAAGTGCGTTACGAGTGAGATTTGGATTGGGTGGTTTTTTTATAACGCAAAGCTCGCTATGAAACGCAAAGGACGCAGGGATTTTTTGGCTTCCAAAAAGTACTATTTGTTACAGAAATAACAATCAAAAACTTTGCGCCCTTCGCGTTATATTCAGTTCCATCTGAATTAGATGATGATACGGTTTTTCTTCTTTTTCGGATTGGGTCGATAGAAGATGGCAACCCGTCCAATGATCTGCACCAGGGAGGCGGATACGCCCTCCACGATGGCAGCACTCATCTCCTCCCGATCGGCTTTGTCGGCACCGGCCAGTTTGACCTTGATCAGCTCATGGATATCGAGGGTCGAGTCGATCTCCGCCATCACATTCTCACTCAGGCCGTGTTGACCGACCATTACCACGGGTTTGAGAGGGTGAGCCAGTTTCTTGAGCTCGCGGATTTGGGCGCTGGTGAGTGACATATCGCTTTCCGGCAGTGGATGGGAGGCGGATTCTAGCCTGTTTCCAGGTATGATGAAATGCGTTGAGAGAAGAAAGATCCTGCAGCGCTAGCCTTGAAGTAACCAACTTTCACAAACAAACAGACAGTTCAGATTCAGAAATGAAACGCAGTAAAAGCAGCCGCCAGTGGCTGGATCGCCACTTCAAAGATGAGTATGTCAAGAAGGCCCAGAAGGCGGGTTTTCGTTCGCGTGCGGCTTTTAAGTTGTTGGAAATTCAGGAAAAAGACAGAGTTATCAAGCCGGGAATGAGCGTGGTGGATCTGGGTGCTGCGCCTGGTGGCTGGAGTCAGATTGCCAGAGATTTAGTGGGCGAGAAAGGTCAGGTGATTGCTTTGGATATCCTGCCTATGGACCCAATTGCCGGTGTTGAGGTGATTCAGGGGGATTTCCGCGAGGATGAGCCCCTCGACGCATTGAGGAATCTCCTTGGCAGTAACCGGGTTGATCTTGTAATTTCCGATATGGCGCCCAATGTAACCGGTATGAACAGCGTGGATCAGCCGCGGGCCATGTATCTGTGTGAACTGGCGCTGGATTTTGCCCGCGAAAGCTTGAAACCTGGAGGCGGCTTTGTCATTAAGGTCTTTCAGGGCGCCGGATTTGATGACTACATTAAGCAGGTCAGATCGTCGTTCGGCAGGGTGGTGAGCCGTAAACCGGCCTCATCACGCGCGAAAAGCCGTGAGATCTACCTGGTAGCAGGGAACTTTAAGTTGTAGTACTTTACCAATTAGTTAACACGATAAATCAGTAGGTTGTAGTCTCGCCAATAGAAATTTCCGGCTTATCTGGCAGGCCCGCGACGATTCTAAGTCCTTACTCAATCGTCCCTAACGACTACACTGTTACAGAACAGCGTACCGGTAATTGCCGGAAATAAAAGAGGTTTATGCTTTGAACGACATGGCAAAAAATCTGATTCTCTGGGTGGTGATCGCCATCGTATTGATGACGGTATTCAATAATTTCTCTTCCCCCCAGCCCAAGGCGCAGATGAAGCCCTACTCCGAATTCATCGCCGATGTGAGATCGGGACAGGTGAAAGAGGTCAATATTGGCGGCAATGGGCACGAGATCAGTGGCACGCTCACTAGCGGCCAACACTTCTCCAGCTACAGTCCGGATGATGCTCAACTGGTGAATGATCTGCTCGAGAACAATGTTGAGATCGTCGCCACGCCGCCGGAGAAGCCCTCCCTGCTGATGAACATCCTCATCAACTGGTTCCCGCTCTTCGTCCTGATCGGTCTGTGGATCTTCTTCATGCGTCAGATGCAGGGCGGTGGAGCCGGTCGTGGCGCCATGTCTTTCGGCAAAAGTAAGGCGCGCATGCTGAGCGAAGACCAGGTCAAGGTCACCTTCAGTGACGTGGCCGGTGTGGAGGAGGCCAAGGAGGAGGTCTCTGAGATGGTCGACTTCCTGCGCGATCCCTCCAAGTTCCAGAAGCTGGGTGGCAAGATTCCCAAAGGCGTGCTGATGGTGGGCTCTCCCGGTACCGGTAAGACCCTGCTGGCCAAGGCCATCGCCGGTGAGGCTAAGGTGCCTTTCTTTACTATCTCCGGTTCCGACTTCGTTGAGATGTTTGTTGGTGTCGGTGCCTCCCGTGTGCGCGACATGTTCGAACAGGCGAAGAAGCACGCCCCCTGTATTATCTTCATCGACGAGATCGACGCTGTCGGCCGCCATCGCGGTGCCGGCCTGGGCGGTGGTCACGACGAGCGCGAGCAGACCCTCAACCAGCTACTGGTGGAGATGGACGGCTTTGAGGGTAACGAGGGCGTCATCGTCATCGCCGCCACCAACCGTCCCGACGTGCTTGATCCTGCCCTCCTGCGTCCCGGTCGTTTCGATCGCCAGGTGGTCGTGCCCCTGCCCGATGTACGCGGTCGCGAGCAGATCCTCAAGGTCCACCTGCGTAAGGTAGCCGCTTCCGAAGATGTGAAGCCCGGCATCATCGCTCGCGGTACCCCCGGTTTCTCTGGTGCCGATCTGGCCAACCTGGTGAACGAGGCGGCCCTCTTCGCCGCTCGCGCCAATAAGGCGCTGGTCTCCATGGAAGAGATGGAGAAGGCCAAAGACAAGATCATGATGGGCAGCGAACGCCGTACCATGGTCATGAGCGAGGACGAGAAGAAACTCACCGCCTACCACGAGTCGGGTCACGCTATTGTCGGTCGTCTGGTGCCGTCTCACGATCCGGTCTACAAGGTCAGCATCATTCCCCGTGGACGGGCACTGGGTGTGACTATGTTTCTGCCTGAGGTGGATCGCTACAGTTACAGTAAAGAGCACCTGGAGAGTCAGATCTCGAGCCTCTTCGGTGGCCGTATCGCAGAAGAGCTGGTCTTTGGTATCGACAAAGTGACCACTGGCGCCTCTAACGACATCCAGCGGGCTACCGAGCTTGCCCGCAACATGGTCACCAAGTGGGGACTCTCCGAACGCCTGGGGCCGCTGATGTACAGTGAGGAAGAGGAAGAGGTCTTTCTTGGTCGCTCCGTGACCCAGCACAAGAACGTTTCTGACGATACCGCTCACACCATCGACGAAGAGGTGCGCAGTTTTATCGATCGCAACTACGAGCGAGCCAACCAGATCCTGACGGACAACATGGAGAAGCTCCACGTCATGGCCGACGCCCTGATGAAGTACGAGACCATCGACTCCGATCAGATAGATCAGATCATGGCTGGGAATACACCCAAGCCGCCTAAGGACTGGGCCGATTCTGAGAGTGATGACGATACTAAGCCCTCTGGCGAGTCTCCCGCATCTGACGATGTGTCGGGCAGTATCGGTGGGCCCGCTGGCCAGCACTGATCCGATCCGCTGAATTGATTCTCGATTGTGCAGGGAAGCGCCTCGACCTGGCGAGACCCCAGGTCATGGGCATTCTTAACCTGACCCCGGACTCCTTTTCCGATGGAGGTCGCTTCCTGGCGCGGGATGCGGCCCTCGCCCATGCCAGTCAGATGGTGGCTGAAGGGGCTGCGATCATCGACATCGGCGGTGAATCGACCCGCCCAGGTGCTCAGCCTGTGAGTGAGCAGCAGGAGCTCGATCGGGTTGTGCCCGTTATCGAGGCCCTTGCAGGGGAGATCCCTGTACCCATCTCCATCGATACCAGCAAACCTAAGGTGATGACGGAAGCCGTCGCCGCCGGTGCCGGTATGTTGAACGATGTCTATGCCCTGCGTGCACCCGGCGCCATCGAGGCTGCAGCACAGACCGGTGTGCCCATCTGTCTCATGCACATGCAGGGCGAGCCCAGGACCATGCAGAATGAGCCCAGCTATCAGGATGTGGTGAAGGAGGTGGGGGAGTTTCTTGCTGAGCGGCTTGAGGCTTGCGTCTCTATGGGTATTCCATCCGAGCGAATCCTGCTGGATCCGGGATTCGGCTTTGGTAAATCACTGCAACACAATCTATCACTGCTGAAACATCTGCAAAAACTACAGGCTGTTGGAGCGCCGCTGTTAGTAGGTATCTCAAGAAAATCGATGATCGGGTCGCTACTGGGAGATGTGTCTGTGGATGATCGACTTTTTGGAAGCCTGGCTGCAGCAGTGCTTGCAGTGAGCCGGGGCGCCGCTATCATTCGGGTGCATGATGTGAAGGAGACGGTGGATGCCTTGAAGATCGTATCCGCTGTTGAAGCAATAGATTAAAAAACGGGGTGTTTTGTGAGTCGTAAATATTTTGGTACCGATGGGATCCGGGGGCGTTTTGGTGAGGGGACCATTACACCTGAATTTGTGCTCAAACTGGGTTGGGCTGCCGGTAAGGTATTGGGAACAGCCAAAAAAAGCCGGGTGTTGATCGGCAAAGATACGCGAATCTCCGGTTATCTCCTCGAGTCGGCTTTAGAGGCAGGCCTGACAGCGGCAGGGGTCAATATCACCCTGCTGGGTCCCATGCCGACGCCAAGCGTGGCCTATCTGACCAGAACACTGCACGCCCAGGCGGGTATTGTTATCAGCGCTTCGCATAATCCCTACCAGGACAACGGTATCAAGTTCTTTTCAGCCGATGGCCTCAAGTTACCGGATGACGTGGAGAGCGCTATCGAGACAGAGATGGATAAGCCTCTGGTCACAGTAGATTCAGCCAATCTGGGTCGTGCAGAGAAGATGGCCGCAGAGGGGCGCTATATCGAATTCTGTAAAAGCACCATTCCGCTAAAGACCCGTTTTCACGGCATGAAGATTGTGGTGGACTGTTCCAACGGCGCCACCTACAACATCGCTCCCTATGTCTTCGACGAAATGGGTGCCGATGTCATTGCCATCGGTAATGAGCCCAATGGCTTCAATATCAACGACGGTGTCGGCTCTACCTATCCAGAGCATCTCAAGGCAGCTGTATTGGAGCACGGTGCCGATCTGGGCGTCGCCCTCGACGGTGACGGTGATCGCCTGATCCTGGTTGACGATCAGGGGAATCTGATTGATGGAGATGAGATTCTCTACATTATCGCCCGCTCCAGGATGCGTGCCGGTGAGCTGAAAGGCGCCGTGGTGGGTACGGTCATGAGTAACCTCGGGCTGGAAAATGCCCTGCGTGAACAGGGGGTTGTGTTTGAGCGGACCTCGGTTGGCGATCGCTACATCATGGAGCGTCTGGCCAGCAAGGGCTGGGTGTTGGGTGGTGAGCAGTCTGGTCACATCATCTGTCTCGACAGGACGACCACCGGTGACGGCATTGTCTCTGCTCTTCAGGTACTGGCGGAAGTTCATGCCACCGGCCAGTCGTTGCGTGAACTCTCCGCAGGCATGAGTAAATATCCGCAAAAGCTGACCAATGTCCACCTGGGCAGCCGGGCTGCAGCCGACGTGATGCAGGATGAAAAGGTTAAAAAGGCGGTTCGTGAGGCGGAAGTTGAAATGGGCAGTAGCGGTAGAGTGCTGCTCAGGCCTTCGGGTACCGAGCCGCTGATCCGGGTCATGGTTGAGAGTAGTGACGAATCCCAGGTGGATCAGTTCACCGCCAGCATCGCCTCGGTGGTAGAGGAGATCGTGGCCGCCGGATAGGTGGTTATGCTGATCGATCCTGTTTTTTAGGGCGCTGGACGGCCAATTTCCCATATATAAGATTGATTTCAGACGCGTTGGCCGTTAAGCTAGCGCGCTTTCTTCGATTGCAGGAGTGACGCAATGCGTAAACCATTGGTAGCCGGAAACTGGAAAATGAATGGCTCTCTTGAGAGTGTTCGTGAACTTTTAGAGGGTATCAAAGGTGGTATGGGAGATGTGAAGGTGGCTGAAGTGGCTGTCTGTCCTCCCTATGTCTTCCTGCCGGAGACAGAAAAGCTGTTGGCTGGTAGCAGTGTCGGCTGGGGTGGTCAGGATCTCTCCACCGAGAGTGCTGGCGCCTATACTGGCGAAGTGGCGGCCTCCATGCTGAAAGATTTCGCTTGTCAGTATGTGATTGTCGGGCACTCCGAGCGCCGCACCTATCACGCCGAGAGCGACGAACTGGTGGCGAAGAAGTACGCCGTAGCCAGAGCGGCCGGTTTGATCCCGATCCTTTGTATCGGTGAGACCCTGGAAGAGCGTGAGTCCGGTGTCACCGAACAGGTGGTAGCGCGTCAGTTGGATGCAGTGATCGAACTTGAAGGGGTCGATGCCCTGGCGGACGGGGTTATCGCCTACGAGCCGGTCTGGGCCATAGGCACAGGTAAGACAGCTACCCCGGATCAGGCACAGGACGTACATGCCTTTATTCGTGGTCGTGTGGCAGAGAAGAGCGCTGAAGTGGCAGAGGGTGTACGTATCCTCTACGGAGGTTCCATGAAGCCGGACAATGCCAAGGAGCTGATCGGGAAGCCCGATATCGATGGCGGTCTGATCGGTGGCGCCTCGCTCAAGGCAGAAGATTTTCTCGGTATCTGTACGGCAGCCAACTAGGCTCTGCTGACAGGTCTCCAAAACAGGCAAACGCTTTATGCAGACTATTTTAATCGTATTTCATCTCTTTCTGGCCGTCGGCCTGATCGGGCTGATTTTGATCCAGCACGGCAAGGGCGCCGACATGGGAGCCGCCTTTGGTAGTGGCGCTTCAGGTACGGTGTTCGGTGCCAAAGGTTCCGGCTCATTCCTGACCCGATT
The DNA here is from genome assembly GCA_050293225.1 of Sedimenticolaceae bacterium. Taxonomy (GTDB): domain Bacteria; phylum Pseudomonadota; class Gammaproteobacteria; order Chromatiales; family Chromatiaceae; genus Thiodiazotropha. Next base: position 481 of record JBNKMQ010000080.1, on the reverse strand, counting down.
GACTGCGGGACTGGCAACGCTCTTTTTCATCACCAGCATGGTGATGGCCTATTTCGCCTCTCAACGGAACGATGATGTGGATGTCCTCGGCGGTATCGAGATGCCGGCAGCGGTTGAGGAGCAGTCTGTGCCCCAGAGCGATATACCGCCAGTACCGGCTGCTGATTCCTCTGATATGCCGCCGATTGTTATCGATGAGCCGGTGAGCGAAGTGCCAACTGCTCCAGTGGAATCGACGGATGTACCAGCTGTTGACGTGCAGGCAGAATCAGCCGTAGAGACAGCAGTATCTGAGGAAGCCGCGTCCGCAGAGAGTCCTGCACCGGCGGAAAACAAGGAGTAGCAGGCAAGACAATTTTCATAGCCGATGTGGTGGAATTGGTAGACACGCTATCTTGAGGGGGTAGTGGCGTAAGCCGTGCCGGTTCAAATCCGGCCATCGGCACCAACAGCAAACGGTATCGCTTTCATTCCAGGCGAT
>JBNKMQ010000079.1:0-2885 GCA_050293225.1 Sedimenticolaceae bacterium | reverse complement strand
GTACCAGGCCACAAGACCCCAGATCAGGCCAGCGGCCAGAATCACCGGTTTGGATTTGCGCAGATGCGTGAACTCTTCCGCCATCACCAGCAGGTAGGCGAAGGCAAAGATGCCGATAGCGGTAAAGCCGACCCAGTGGCTGGTCAGGTCAAGGTGGTCCTCGCTGCCTCCCGTTGCAAATGCGATGGATGGTAGAAACAGGCACGAAAATAAGATGAATAGAATTCTCACAGCAGACCACCCCAAGTTTGTTGTTCGTTAGCTTACTTTAATGATGGGATTTTCAAGTAAGGCGGGGTTGGGGTCAATAATTACCGCTCGCTATAGTAAGTATTTGAAAATTAAGCCGCTGATATACTTACTTTATAAGAAAAAACAAAACCCCGGCATTGCCGGGGCTCAACTATTATCGACGGGGGAGGGAGTTACTCGACCCTTGCGACCATGAACTCTCCGTTTGCCGATTGAAATGCCACCAAGTCTTTGGAGATGAGCTGCAGCTCCTTGTTGACTTGGTTAAGCGCTTTTTCGCTTCGCTTATAGGAGTCATGTCTCAGTTTGGCGTAGACCAGGCCGCCTGGCATGACGATGGTGATCAGGGTATCTATGGCCTTGAAGCTCTTCTTCTTCACTTGAATCTGTAGCTGGCTGATCTTGGTCTCCAGTTCAATCTGCATCTCCTGAAGATGATCGGCGATGGTGATATCGGAAACGTCACGCAGACTGACACAGAATCCTTCACTGTCCTGCTGTACGTACATTTGTCGATCATCCGCTACGACCTGCTGAGACAGGGCGCTGAGGAGTAAGACAATGAGTAGTAGGGGATTGTGGATCTTGTTCGTCATGTCGATGTTTCCAGGCCAAATTCCTAATCGGGATTACACTCTCTATGGTGGCAAGATTAGGTTTGACTGGAGGGGCAAAACGGACCTGGCGCACACTCAATCCGGCTTTAGGCCGGGAAGCGCAACCGGGTTCACAAGATATCTATTCGCTTGGGAAGACGATTCCCGGGTTGAGAATATTGTGAGGATCGAATTGGCGTTTGATGGCTCGCATCAGGTCGAGGGAGACCGGGTCGATTTCCCGTGGTACGAACTCCCGCTTGACCACGCCGATGCCGTGTTCGCCGGAGAGTGTTCCATCTAGCCGTAGAACCAGATCGAAGACCGAGTCGAGGCAGACCTCTCCCGCTTGCAGCTGTTTGGGATCGTCCGGGTCCAGCAGAAGATTGACGTGGATGTTGCCGTTCCCCGCATGGCCGAAGTTGACGATGGTGATGCCGTGCTTTTCGGCCAGCTGTTCAAGCCCATCAATCAGTTCGGGGATGCGGGAGACGGGGACAACGACATCTTCGTTGATTTTCTTCGGTGCGATGTTGCGCAGCGCCGGAGAGAGGGCCTTGCGGGTCTTCCAGAGACGGGCGATCTCCTCGGGCGTGCGGGCGATATGCACCTCGATTAACCCCTCCACGCCTGCGGCCTCGGCGACCTGAGCTGCCTTGGCCTCGATGGAGTGTGCGGCGCCGTCGAGTTCGATCATGAGCAGGGCGCCGACTTCGTCACTCAAATTGAGATCGGAGAAGTTGCGCACCATGTTGAGTGCCGCCCCATCCATGAACTCCAGGGCACAGGGGGTGATCGGCTGACGCATGATGGCCGAGACCGCCTCTGCCGCTGCATGAATGTCGCGATAGCTGGCCTGCAGGGTACATTTGGTCTCTGGCAAAGGTGTCAGTTTGAGGATCGCTTCGGTGATGATGGCCAGGGTCCCTTCTGAACCGATAAGCAGCCGGGTCAGATCGTAGCCTACTACTCCCTTCGTGGTCTTGACGCCAGTCTTTATCGCCTCTCCCTTGCCGGTGATGGCCTTTAGACCGAGGGTATTCTCTCGAGGTGTGCCGTATTTCACCGCTCTGGGTCCGGCGGTGTTATAGGCCAGATTCCCGCCAACGGTGCAGACAGCGGCACTGGTGGGGTCGGGAGGCCAGAAGAAGCCCTCAGCGGCCAGCGCGTTCTGTAGTGCCTTGTTGGTGACGCCGGGTTCGACACGGGCCAGGCGGTTATCCACGTCGATCTCAAGAATCCGGTTCATGCGTTCCAGAGAGAGCACGACGCCTCCCTGCTGGGGAACCGTGGCACCGGTGGTGCCAGTACCCTTGCCGCGTGTGATCAGTGGCAGGTGATTCTCATGGCAGAGAGAGGTAATTGCCGCGATCTGATCCGCCTCGGTGGCAAACAGCACAGCCTGGGGCGTGGCCTGCAGACGACTGTTGTCATAGCCGTAGGGGAGGCAGTCACCGGGTTCAGTGAAGATGCTGTCAGCGCCGACGATCTCACTGAACTGTTGGATGATAGAGGGTTTCAGACTGGTACTGCTCAAGTGATCAGGCCCCTAGATATATTCGAAGACCTTGACCACACGCCGCACACCGCTGACATAGCGTACGACCTCAGTCACCGCGTGGGCCTCCTCTTTGGTCAGTAGTCCCATCAAAAAGACAGTACCCCGTTCGGTGACGACCTTCACCCGCAAGGAGTCGAAGTCGGGCAGATCGACCTTGGTCAGGCGGAGTTTGACCTCTGCGGTCAAGGCCACATCCCGGCTGTGTTCACCGAATGACTCTCTGCTGCCGATCTCCACCTCATTCACTACGCGTCGGACCTCAGCAACTTTGGAGACGATCTCTTCAGCCCTGCGGCGGACGTTTTCGTTGGAGGCCTGTCCGGTCAGCAGTACCACCTTGTTGTAGCTGGTGACATTGATCTTGCTCTCGTCACCAATCAGGCTGTCTTTCGCTATGCGATCGTAGGATTTAAGTTCGATGGATTGATCCTCCACCATGACGCCGGTTGTACGGCGGTCATGGGCCACCACGGCGG
>JBNKMQ010000078.1:0-3122 GCA_050293225.1 Sedimenticolaceae bacterium | reverse complement strand
GGGAATGCTACGGATGCCGAAATGGGTTGCCAACTGTTGCTGCTCCTCGGTGTTGACCTTGGCCAGGATGAACTTGCCCTGGTACTCGTCGGCCAGTTTCGCCAGCGTCGGCATCAGTGCCTTACAGGGGTTGCACCACTCCGCCCAGAAATCGACCAGAACCGGCCGGCTCATGGATGTCTCGAGGACCACCTGCTGAAAATTCTCTGCGGTGACGTCGATGATATAGGGCGATGCACTCATCTTGGATGCTCCTGGGGCTTATGCTTTAACCGCGGCCATTATACTCAAACTCGGGCGAGAGGGCGGACTTGAAATTGCGCCTGATACCCCCACATTTGAGCGAGGAAGTCAGTTAGGAAAGATCCATGAGCGATGCAATGCATATCGTCTGCCCTCACTGTGACGGCATCAACCGGGTACCCGCACAAAGATTGGGGGAGGGCGCTAAATGCGGAAAGTGCCATCAACCCCTTTTTACCGCCCAACCCCTGGCGCTGGATGAGCGGCGATTCGCCCGCCATGCAGAGAAGAACGATTTGCCACTGCTGATCGATTTCTGGGCACCCTGGTGCGGTCCCTGTCGCATGATGGCCCCCGCCTTTGAGCAGGCGGCTGGCCAGTTGGAGCCCGCAGTACGGCTGGTCAAGGTCAACACCGAACAGGCGCAACAGCTGGGTGCAAGATTCGCAATTCGCAGCATTCCCACCCTGATGCTGATGCAAGGTGGCAGAGAGGTAGCACGACAGGCTGGCGCCATGGATGCCGCTTCCATCGTGCAGTGGGCCCGAAGTCAGCTCTGAATCCAGGTTTAGCCGACGTTTTTCGGTGTAAAAGCGCACTGATGACATAGACAGGTCGATCGGGCATCTATAGAATACAGTATCGTTACAACGGTGGCGGCTGACCGGTTCCTGGTTTGGCGTCGACCTACTTTTTGAATATTCGGGGCGGGCTGCTTGTGGTCTGCCCTTTTTTGCACGCCTGTAACGGAGAGATTCTTGAGAAAACCCGCAGTTCTGGTCCTTGAGGACGGCAGCCTGTTCAAAGGTGAGGCAATCGGTGCAGAGGGACAAACTGTCGGTGAGGTGGTCTTCAATACCGCCATGACCGGCTACCAGGAGATACTGACCGATCCCTCATACAGCCAACAGATTGTCACCCTGACCTATCCCCATATCGGCAACACCGGCATCACTGCGGAAGATGAGGAGTCGACGCAGATTCATGCGGCGGGCCTGGTGATCAAAGATCTTCCCCTGCTGACCAGCAACTGGCGCTCGGAAGAGTCGCTGGATGCCTATCTGCAGCGTAACAACATTGTCGCCATCGCCGGTATCGATACCCGTCGCCTGACCCGTATTCTGAGAGAGAAGGGGGCGCAAAACGGCTGCATCATCGCCGGGGATGCCATCGATGAAGATCAGGCGTTAAAGCTGGCCAAGGCGTTCCCGGGCCTCAAGGGCATGGACCTGGCCAAGGTTGTCACTACCGAGAAGTCCTATGAGTGGTCCCAGGGAACCTGGTCGCTGGAAGATGGGTTGCCGGAAGAGAAACCTGCGGATGATGCATCGCTTAAGTTTCACGTGGTGGCTTACGACTATGGTGCCAAGCGCAATATCCTGCGTATGCTGACCGATCGGGGCTGCCGTATCACGGTGGTACCGGCTCAGACACCTGCAGACGAGGTGTTGGCGATGAAGCCCGATGGCGTCTTTCTCTCCAACGGTCCCGGTGATCCTGAACCCTGTGAATACGCAGTCGAGGCGATCGGTCAGGTGGTTGAGACAGGCCTGCCGGTATTCGGCATCTGTTTGGGCCATCAACTTTTGGCTCTGGCTTCAGGCGCCAAGACCACCAAGATGAAGTTCGGTCACCATGGTGCCAACCATCCGGTGCAGGACCTGGAGAAAGGTACTGTCATGATCACTAGCCAGAACCACGGTTTTGCAGTGGATGAGGAGAGTCTGCCGAAGACCTTGCGAGCGACCCATCGCTCCCTGTTTGACGGCACCCTGCAAGGTATCCATCGCACCGACAAGCCCGCTTTCAGCTTTCAGGGCCATCCGGAGGCGAGTCCCGGCCCCCACGATGTGGCGCCGGTGTTTGATCACTTTATCGAACTGATGGAAGCCGACAGATAGTTTGATCGCATCGAGATGGTGACCAATACGCAGGGCGCGACGAGCCGTACCCTGCCTGTTTTTTAAGTTTTAGAATTGAAAATTTTGCTGGACTGAAGGTTCAATGCCCAAACGCACAGACATAAAGAGCATCATGATCATAGGCGCCGGTCCGATTGTCATCGGACAGGCGTGTGAGTTCGACTACTCCGGCGCCCAGGCCTGTAAGGCGCTGCGGGAGGAGGGGTTCCGGGTCATCCTGGTCAACTCCAACCCGGCCACCATCATGACCGATCCAGACATGGCGGATGCGATCTACATCGAACCGATCACCTGGCAGACCCTGGAGCGGATCATCGAGAAGGAGCGCCCCGACGCCCTGCTGCCCACCATGGGTGGTCAGACCGCACTCAACTCGGCCCTCGATCTGGTACGCGAAGGGGTGTTGGAAAAGTACGATGTGGAGATGATCGGCGCCACCCGCGAGGCCATCGACAAGGCCGAGGATCGGGACCTGTTTCGCCAGGCGATGCGCAAGATCGGCCTCGACATGCCCCGTTCCGCCATCGCCCATAGCATGGAGGAGGCGATCCAGGTGCAGGCCCAGATCGGCTATCCCACTATCATCCGTCCCTCTTTCACCATGGGTGGCAGCGGTGGTGGTATCGCCTACAACCCGGATGAGTTTGCAGAGATCTGCGAGCGGGGCCTAGATCTCTCGCCCACCAACGAGTTGCTTATCGAAGAGTCGATTCTGGGCTGGAAAGAGTATGAGATGGAGGTGGTGCGCGACCGCAAGGACAACTGCATCATCATCTGCTCCATCGAGAACCTTGACCCCATGGGGGTGCACACCGGTGACTCTATAACAGTGGCACCGGCCCAGACCCTGACCGACAAGGAGTATCAGATCATGCGTAACGCCTCCCTGGCGGTGTTGCGCGAGATCGGTGTGGAGACCGGCGGCTCCAATGTGCAGTTCGCCATCAATCCCGAGAA
>JBNKMQ010000077.1:0-2273 GCA_050293225.1 Sedimenticolaceae bacterium | reverse complement strand
TTTTCACCACCGCCTTGCGCACGATCTTGCCGATCTGCTTCTCCAGGCGTCGGACGCCGGCGTCCCGGGCGTCACCTTCGATGATCGCCTTCAGGGCAGCGCTGTTGAGTTTCAGGTCGCTGCGCTTGAGACCGGCCCTTTTCAATTGGCGGGGTAAGAGATATTTGCGTGCGATCTGCAGCTTCTCGCTGGCGATATAGCCGGAGAGGGAGATGGTCTCCATACGATCGAGTAGTGGCCGTGGAATGGTATCAAGTTGGTTGGCGGTGCAGATGAAGAGCACCTTTGACAGGTCGAAGCGCAGATCGAGATAGTGGTCGAGGAAGTCGCTGTTCTGCTCCGGGTCAAGAACCTCCAGCAGTGCGGAGGCGGGATCGCCGTGGTAGGAGGCGCCGATCTTGTCGATCTCATCCAGCATAATCACCGGGTTCTGGGTGCCGGCGTCTTTCATCGCCTGGATGAACTTGCCGGGCATGGCGCCGATGTAGGTGCGGCGATGGCCTTTGATCTCCGCCTCGTCGCGGATGCCACCGACGGAGAAGCGATAGAACTGGCGTCCCAGGGCCTCGGCGATGGAGTGGCCGATGGAGGTCTTGCCGACACCGGGAGGACCTACCAGCAGAATAATCGAGCCGGCGATCTCACCCTTCATGATGCCGAGGGCGAGGAACTCCAGGATGCGCTCCTTGACGTCGTCCAGACCGTAGTGATCCTTGTCCAGGCTCTTGCGGGCAAACTTGAGATCGAGCTTGTCCTCTGAGGTTGATCCCCAGGGTAGCAGGGTGATCCAGTCGAGATAGTTGCGGGTGACCGAGTACTCCGGCGAGCCGGGCTCCAGCACGGAGAGTTTGTTCATCTCCTCGTCGACCCTTGTCTGGGCCTGTTCCGAGAGGGTCAGTTTTTCCAGGCGCTCTTTGAATTTGTCTATTTCGGCAGTGCGGTCGTCCTTCTCTATGCCCAGCTCCTGCTGGATCGCCTTCAACTGCTCCCGCAGGAGGAACTCCCGCTGCTGCTTCTCCATGCGCTCTTCCACCGTCTTGCGGATGGAGGCCTGGGCCTTGACCACCTCCAGCTCCCGATGCAGCAGCTCGAGGACCTTCTCCATACGTGGCAGGAGCTCGACGGTCTCCAGTACCGCCTGCAGCTGGAACTTGTCCGAGGTGGTAAGGCTGGCGGCGAAGTCGGTGAGATGCGAGGGATCGTCGGGACCGAAGCGGTCGAGGAATACCCGTAGCTCCTCCGCATAGAGGGGATTCAGCGGCAACAGCTCTTTAATGGTATTGATGATCGCTATCGCGTAGGGCTTGATCTCCTTGCTGCTCAGGTTGGGCTCGGGGAGATATTCTACGCGGGCAGTGAAAGGGGGTTTGCCATGTACCACCTTGTCGATGCGGAAGCGTTGCAGGCACTCCACCAGGACCTGCAGCCGGCCTTCGAAACGCTGCACTCTATGAACCCGAGAGACAGTACCAACATCTTTGAAGCTGTCGGGGGTGGCGGACTCGGCGGTTTCGGTATCGGAGAGGACCACGCCAAGCAGATGGTGCTGGCTCTCCATTACCGCTTCCAGCGTGGACTCCCAGTACTCCTCTTCCATCAACAGGGGGACTGCCTGGCCGGGGAAGAAGGGGCGGGCGGAGACCGGCAGCAGATGGATCAGGTTGGGCAGGACCTCATTAGGTCGTGCCAGCTCAGTGTTACTGATGATCTCGATGACTTCGTCTTCGTTGAGTGCTTCTTCTGACATCTGGGTACTCAATTAATGATTTATATCTATTGTTGTTCAGCCAGCTGTTTGGCAAGGGAGACGAAATTCGCAATGGATAAGGTCTCTGCCCGCACGCCAGGATCGATGCCCGCTGCTTCAATCGCCTCTGCTGTCAGGCTCGGTTTGAGACAGTTGCGCAGTGTCTTGCGTCGTTGCGAAAAGGCCTGGCTCACCACCAGACTGAAATCCTCCCAATTACTAATACCATATGGGGACGAATCATAGGGATGCAAGCGCACAAAGGCGGAGTCTACCTTGGGCGGTGGATTGAAGGCCCCGGGACCGATGGTGAACAGGGGCGTGACCTCGGCCCTGGCCTGCAACATGACAGTGAGACGGCCATAGCTCTTTGAGCCTGGTTCGGCGGCCATGCGATCGACCACCTCCTTCTGCAGCATGAAGTGCATGTCCTTGATATGAGTCGACTGATCCAGCAGATGAAACAGCAGCGGTGTCGAGATGTTGTAGGGCAGATTGCCGACCACCCGTAGTGGGCGGCCGGGTT
>JBNKMQ010000076.1:0-5019 GCA_050293225.1 Sedimenticolaceae bacterium | reverse complement strand
ACGGCCGGGAGCCCGGCTTCGAGGAGAAGGCGGAGACGGCGCGCAAGAAGATGGGCAAGAAGGCGGCCAAGCAGTTCGATCAGATGCGTCGTGCCTATCAGGAGCAGGGCGATGGCGAGGCCCTGACGGCCGGTCGCGAATTGTTGGATAAGCAACAGAATATATCTGTAGACGAGCGTGAGCGTCTGCTCGGCTACCTGGAGGGAAGCGGGCGCCTGATCCTGGTCGAGCCTCAACCCCTGCTGACCAGGGCCTCTAAGATGCCGGGTCTGGATGGCCAGAAGATGTCCAAGTCCTACGCCAACACCCTCTCCCTGAGAGAGGAACCGGCGCAGGTGGAGAATATGATCAAGCGCATGCCCACCGATACCAATCGGGTGCGTCGCAACGATCCCGGCGATCCTGAAAAATGCCCTGTGTGGCAGTTCCACCAGGTCTACTCCGATGAGTCCACCAAGCAGTGGGTGCAGGAGGGCTGTCGTTCCGCCGGTATCGGCTGTCTCGACTGCAAAGGACCGGTGATCGAAGCGGTTGTTTCGGAACTGAAACCGATGCAGGCTCGCGCAGCGGAGTTCGAAGCCCAGCCCGAGCTGGTGCGGGAGATCATCCGCGAAGGCTCAGAGCGTGCCCAGGCAGTGGCCCAGGAGACCATGCTCGAGGTACGCCAATCCATGTCACTCGAGCTTAGCTGAAGGACACCATGGAGCAGACTGAACAACATCCCCATCGCCATCCGGAACAGGAGGAGATGCCCTTCGCCATCGTCATGGGAGAGCCCCTGGCGACGCCGCCGACGGATCTCTATATCCCGCCGGATGCGTTGGAGGTCTTCCTCGACGCCTTCGAGGGCCCCCTGGATCTGCTGCTCTACCTGATCCGGCGACAGAATCTCGAGATCCTCGATATCCCCATCGCCGAGATAACCGACCAGTACGTGCAGTACATCGAGATGATGAAGGATCTGCGTCTGGAACTGGCGGCGGAGTATCTGGTGATGGCCGCCATGCTGGCGGAGATCAAGTCCCGCATGCTGCTGCCGAGACCGGTCTCTGAAGAGGAGGAGGGAGACGACCCCAGGGCGGAACTGATTCGGCGTCTGCAGGAGTACGAACGCTACAAGCAGGCGGCAGAGGATCTGGATGGCCTGGAGCATATGACCCGGGACAACTTCCAGTGCCACGCCGAGCTGGTGGAGCGCCATGTGGAGGCGAGGGATCCCGATGTGGATATGCGTGAGATTCTGCTGGCACTGAAGGATGTGCTTCATCGCGCTGACATGTTCACCAGCCACCGGGTAGAGAAAGAGGCCCTGTCGGTGCGGGAGAAGATGTCCCAGGTGTTGCAGAAGGTCGGCAGCGAAGACTATACAGATTTCCATCAGCTGTTCGATGTCAGCGAGGGGCGCCTGGGTGTGGTGGTGACCTTTCTCGCAGTGCTGGAACTGATCAAGGGGTCACTGCTGGAGCTGGTGCAGGCAGAGGCCTTTGCGCCGATTCATGTGAAGGCAGTTAGCGCCTAGCCTCACCATCTAAACCGAAAGAGAACGCAAACAGAATCCGAATATGGCATCCGAAGATAAGTTAAAACAGATCGTCGAAGCTGCCCTGCTGGCTGCAGGCAGACCCCTCAGCCTGGACCAGATCCTGGCCCTGTTCGAGGAGAAGGAGCAGCCGGAGAAGAAGGCCCTGCGCGAGGTGCTGACCGAACTCATGCAGGATTACGAGGGACGAGGCATCGAAGTGATCGAGGTGGGCAGCGGTTTCCGTATTCAGGTGCGCGCCGGACTCTCACCCTGGGTCTCCCGTCTGTGGGCCGAGCGGCCGCCGAAATACTCCCGCGCATTGCTCGAGACCCTGGCCCTGATCGCCTATCGCCAGCCGATCACCCGGGGCGAGATCGAGGATATCCGTGGCGTCAGTGTCAGTTCAAATATTGTGAAGACCCTTACCGAGCGGGAGTGGGTCAGGGTGGTGGGACACAGAGATGTACCCGGCAAACCCGCCCTCTACGCCACCACCAAAGAGTTCCTCGACTACTTCAATCTGAAGAGTCTGAATGACCTGCCGACCCTGGCTGAGATCCGAGATCTTGACTCCATCAACCGGGAGCTGGAACTGAGCGATCCGGACAAGGCGGATCACCTGGCAGAGAGCGATGCTGAAGATGTCGCTGATTCGGAAGTGCCGGAGATCCCAGAGGATGATGTTGAGTCCACCACGGAAGAAGCTTTAGCTAGCGAAGAGTCTCCCGCAGACGAGAGTGAGTCTAGTGAAATCTCCGAAGAGACCGTTGAGGAGATCCCAGTGCAGGATGACAATGTTGTCCCGCTCGAACCTGAAGTGAAGACAGACGCCGATGCCAAAGAGTAGCCCGCCGACAGGCGAGCGCCTGCAAAAAGTCCTGGCCAATGCAGGCATGGGATCCCGTCGCGAGATCGAGGGCTGGATCACTGCCGGTCGGGTCGAGGTAAATGGGGAGACAGCCCAGCTGGGTCAGCGTGTTGTTCCCACCGATGCGATAAAAGTCGATGGCCGCAAGATCTCGTTCAAGCGTCTTGAACCGCCGGCGCGGGAGGTGCTGGTCTACAACAAACCCGAGGGAGAGCTTGTTACACGCAAAGATCCCGAGGGCCGTAGAACCGTCTTTGATAACCTGCCGAAACTGAAACACGGCCGCTGGATCCCGGTAGGACGTCTCGATATCAACTCCTCAGGTCTGCTGCTGTTGACCACTGACGGAGAGTTGGCCAATCAGCTGATGCATCCCAGTCGTCAGGTGGAACGGGAGTATGCCGTTCGCGTGATGGGCGAGGTGACCCAGGAGCAGTTGGAAGAACTGGTGCACGGGGTGGAGCTGGAGGACGGTCCCGCCCGCTTTGAGGAGATCGTCGAGTCCGGCGGTGACGGCATCAACCGCTGGTACCACGTTGTCATCATGGAGGGTCGCCAGCGGGAAGTGAGGCGCATGTGGGAGACGGTGGGCGCCAAGGTCAACCGGCTCAAGCGAGTACGCTACGGCAGCGTGATGCTCGAATCCGCCCTCAAGGTGGGTCGATGGCGTCATCTCGGCGACAAGGAGATCGATGAACTGCTCAAGACCCTGGGGCTAAAGACTGAAAAGCGTCCGGCCAGAGGTCGCGGGAAGATCGAAAAGAGCAAGTCATCAAAGGAGTGGCCCGCAAAGGGCAAGCCCGCAAGGAGAGAGAGCAAGTACGCTGATAAGCCGGGTCGAAGAGATGAAAAAGGTTCATCGGACAGACGCCAGAAGGCTAAACCGAAGCGGGGAGAGGCAACCGATCCCTGGGCCAACAGCAGACCCGGAGGCAGACGCCGCCGATAAGCCATGCTGCAGCGAATCTATCGCCAGCTATATAAACACTACGGCCCCCAGCACTGGTGGCCGGCAGAGAGCCCCTTCGAGGTTATGGTCGGCGCGGTGCTGACCCAGAATACCGCCTGGATCAATGTAGAGAGAGCGATAGAAAACCTGCGCCAGACCGATCTGCTTGATCCCGACTCACTATCAGCGCTGGACCAGACAGAACTTGCCGACTATCTGCGTCCGGCGGGCTATTTCAATCTCAAGGCAAAGCGTCTGCAGGCACTGACCCGTTTTCTTCTCGCTCACCCACAACTGGATCATCTTGATACAGAGGAACTTCGGCAGATGTTGCTGGGGATTCACGGCATCGGCCCGGAGACAGCGGACGATATCCTGCTCTACGCCTTTCAGCGGCCTGTGTTTGTTATCGACGCCTATACACGCCGGATATTTGGTCGTTTGGGGCTGCTGGATGAGGGCTCTGGCTATGAGACGCTGCGACAGCATTTCGAGTCTTCGCTTGAGCCGGATGTGGAGATGTTCAACGAATATCACGCCTTGATCGTGCAGCATGCGAAGTATGTCTGTCGGACCAAGCCGAAATGCCAGGTGTGTCTGCTGCGTTCAGGCTGTGGTTATTCCAATGAGTAGAACTGATCAGTCGGCTGAGACCACCTGATTGCGTCCGCTCTGTTTGGCTTTATACAGCGCCTTGTCAGCACGCTCAAACAGCTGAGCCGATTTCTCTTCAGGCTTGAGTGTGGCGACGCCCAGGCTGACGTTGACATTCACATCCTTGAGTGAGCTGAGCGTCATCGTCTCCACCTTGCGGCGAATGCGTTCCGCCAGCAACATGGCACCATCTTTATCAGTGCCGTTGAGAACCACGACGAACTCCTCACCGCCAAAGCGATAGAGGGCGTCACTGGAACGGATAGTCACTTCTACAGCTTGGGCTACCTGTTTCAGTACGGCGTCACCAACGATGTGACCATAGCTGTCGTTGATCCGCTTGAAAAAGTCGATATCGAGGACGATGAGGGAGAGATCACTCTGCTTGCGGAGGTGGAATTCGGTCTCCCGGCTGAAGTTGCTGTCGAAAGCGGTTCGGTTCTTCACCCCGGTGAGGGAGTCGATGAAGGCGGACTGGATCGCATCCCGATAGAGTAGGGCGTTACGCAGTGGGTAGAGCAGGGCGGCGCAAAGATTTTCAATCTGGGAGATCTCCGTATCACGGAATTTCCTGCCCCGGGTCATACTGATGGCGCCCAGTTCTGTATCGAGCACACTTAGATCGTAGTTGAGCTTGTTTCTGCCCGCTCTGCGACCGAATTTCAGATTGACTGATTCATCGGCGGTCTCATAGCGTAGGGTGTCGTAGTTGAACTGGCTCTGCATGACCTGGGCAAAGAGATCCATCAGACTCTCGAGATCGAGAGTGGTCTGCAGCTTGCCGCTGAGTTCCATGATGAGGCCGAGAGTTCCATTATCGGCAACAACATTGGCGAGAGGGCCGGAGAGGACGCCTGCCACCTTCGCGGGACTGTCATGTTGTATGCTTTGTGTACCTGCCATGCTCAAACTCGCTCTGTAAAATTGCTTTGTCTGAGTAATAGCGAGATGCATGCCAAAAATAAAAATAACTTAAAAATCAATTATATAAAAATGTATTTATAGGTAGTGACAAATAGCTGACGG
>JBNKMQ010000075.1:0-3763 GCA_050293225.1 Sedimenticolaceae bacterium | reverse complement strand
TGGCTGGACAATCACAAAATCTGATAAAGGAGATAGTCCATGGCAATACAGTCAAGCACACCCTACGGGGCATTCAACTTTCTCGTTTCCATTGCCGGCGGCGATAGCCAGGGAGTTCAAGCGGGGTTCAGTGAAGTCAGTGGACTCTCTGCAGAGATAGAGGTTATTGAGTATCGAGCAGGAAACTACATCTCTGAGACACCCATCAAGATTCCAGGACTGACAAAATATAGTCCTGTCACTTTAAAACGCGGCTTGATTGGTTCCATTGATCTATATGAATGGTTTGTTGAGAGCAGCCGTTCTGAATCAAATAGCAAACGTGATGTAATCATCAGCTTGATGAGTGAAGAACGTGAACCCGCGTTCACCTGGAAACTCAGGAATGCCTGGGTGACTAGATACACTTGCAGTGACCTCAAGGCCTCATCCAGCGACATTGCAATTGAAAGCATTGAGCTGGCGCACGAGGGGCTGACTGTCGAGTAGTAAATTCAATAACCTCAAAGCCGAAATCTTTTATACAACCACACTGTTGCCCCATGAACTCAGACCGTTATGGTGCTAACTGACTAGGTCGTTGGTTTCCATTGCTGATTGAGGATTGAGACATGAAAACGCACAGAGTAGCAGATGGTCTGCGGCCAGAATTTTAGTTAGTACGTCTAATCGACAGGGAAGCTAACTCCCCTCTCCCATCAAGGGAGAGGGGCTTTTATGCTGGTCATTGGGAAGGTATAGGTTAATGGGACAGGAGGGATGCAACCAGATAGCTTTGTAGCAAAGATCGGACTGATCCAGATTTACGGATAGTGACTTTTACGCCCGCTCGTACTGCTGTTGAGCGCTAAAGACTCATTGCTTTAGCAGAGAAACAATCACCAGATGCACACACTCAACATCGACTCAGCCAAGTCCCGAATCAATCTTATTGGTCCGCAGCCTTTGATCTATATTTCACCTTCACTGCATCCTGGCCTACTAACTGCTCAAGTCTTCGCAGCAACTCATCTGTGGGATTCACCCGCCACTCTTGCCCGAGAAGAATATCTCCACTGGCCTGCTGGGTCTGATAGTGCAGACGTATGCCGGTCGTTCCACCCAGAAAGGGGTGAAGTACCTGTTGTAACTTCTCCCGAAAGCCGCCTGCATCCAGGCCATTGAGTTTGACATTGAGATTCAGCAGACCGGCATAGTGTGCTCGGGCCTGCTCAAAAGTCAGGACATTGTCGACCCGGATACTCAGGCCGCCGCGATATTCGTCATAACTGAGACCACCGGATACCACCAGGATCTTATCCGCCGAGATCAATTCGCGATGGGTCTCATAGGTATCGCTGAACAGGGTGCATTCAATTCGTCCACTCTTATCGTCAAGCAGCACAGTTCCCATGCGTCCACGCTGGGTCTGTCGATGACTGGCGGTAACTACCAGCCCGGCAACTACGACAGGAATACCTCTACGCCGCTGTCCATAGCCTTGTCCGCCAGCGTTATTGTCGAGGCTGAGATTGCCGATACGGCTGGTTGTGACCTGAGTGAGCTCTTCGGCATAGCGGTCGATGGGATGACCTGTGAGATAGAGCCCGAGGGTCTCCTTCTCTCCCTGCAGACGCTGCTCCTCCTCCCACTCCTCCACATCATCGGGAATAACCTGGGCGTGGCTTGCCTCTGTTGGTTGGGGATCGCCCATGCCGAATAGATCGTTCTGTCCTCTGGCCTGCATATCATGATGTTGCTCTGCCAGTTTGAGGGCCAGCGGCAGTTGCAACATCAGTGTCGCCCGATTCTTGCCCAGACCATCCAGAGCGCCGGCCCGAATCAGTGACTCCATCACCCGGCGGTTGGCCTTGCGCAGGTCTATACGACGGCAGAATTCGAAGATATCTTTATAGGGTCCCTCCTTCTCCCGCTCTTCGATGATCGACTCGATGGCCGCTTCACCCACTCCCTTGATGGCACCCAGGCCGTAGATGACGGTCTTCTCGTCGGCAGCGGCAAATTTGTACTCGGAGAGATTAACCTGGGGTGGCTCCACCTTGAGCTTCATACGCCGACACTCGTCGATCAGCGGCACCACCTTGTCGGTATTGTCCATATCCGCCGAGCAGACCGCCGCCATGAAAGCGGACGGATAGTGAGCCTTCAACCACATGGTTTGATAGGAGACCAACGCATAGGCGGCGGAGTGAGACTTGTTGAAGCCGTAACCGGCGAACTTCTCCATCAGGTCGAAGATGTAGGTAGCAGTGCTCTCCTCCACCCCCCGCTCCACCGCACCGGCGCGGAAGATCTCGCCCTGCTTGGCCATCTCCTCCGGTTTCTTCTTACCCATAGCACGTCGCAGCAGGTCGGCGCCGCCGAGGGAGTAGCCCGCCAGCACCTGGGCGATCTGCATCACCTGCTCCTGGTAGAGGATGACGCCGTAGGTGGGCTTGAGGATCGGCTCCAGATCGGGATGGGGATAGGAGACCTGAGCCCGGCCGTGCTTACGGTTGATGAAGTCGTCCACCATGCCCGACTGCAACGGGCCGGGGCGGAACAGGGCCACCAGCGCGGTGATGTCATCGAAGCAGTCGGGTTGCAGCTTTTTGATCAGCTCCTTCATGCCGCGGGATTCCAACTGGAACACGGCGGTGGTCTCGGCGCTCTTGAGCAGGCGGAAAGACGCCTCGTCATCCATCGGGATGGCATTGATGTCGATGGGCTCATCGCCCTGTTTGGCTCTTACCGCATTGACCGCCTTCAGGGCCCAGTCGACGATGGTCAGGGTACGCAGGCCGAGAAAGTCGAACTTCACCAGCCCCACTTTCTCCACGTCATCCTTGTCGAACTGGGTCACCAGCCCCTCGCCGCTGGCCTCGCAGTAGAGCGGTGTGAAGTCTGTCAGCAATCCAGGCGAGATAACCACGCCGCCGGCGTGTTTACCTGCGTTACGTGCACAGCCCTCCAGCTTCTTGGCCATCTCGATGAGCTCGTTGACCTCCTCGTCATCCCGGTAGGCCTCTTTCAGGTCGTCGCTCTCCTCCAACGCCTTGTCCAGGGTCATGCCGATCTCGAAGGGGATCATCTTGGCCACCCGGTCGGTAAAACCATAGGGGTGGCCCAGCACGCGACCTACATCCCGCACTACCGCTTTGGCCGCCATGGAGCCATAGGTAATAATCTGGGAGACCGAATCACGGCCGTAGCGCCGCGCCACGTAGTCGATCACCAGGTCGCGCTTATCCATGCAGAAGTCGACGTCGAAGTCGGGCATGGAGACACGCTCCGGGTTGAGGAAGCGCTCGAACAGCAGTTCGTGTTCGATGGGATCGAGATCAGTGATCTTCAGGGCGTAGGCCACCAGGGAGCCGGCACCGGAACCACGCCCCGGCCCCACCGGGATA
The DNA here is from genome assembly GCA_050293225.1 of Sedimenticolaceae bacterium. GTDB lineage: Bacteria > Pseudomonadota > Gammaproteobacteria > Chromatiales > Chromatiaceae > Thiodiazotropha. The sequence goes on along the minus strand of JBNKMQ010000075.1, from coordinate 374 downwards.
TCGTTATCCTTGGCCCACTGAATGAAGTCGGCAACGATGAGGAAGTAGCCGGGGAAGCCCATGGAGTTGATGACGTCCAGCTCCACTTGCAGACGTTCATCGTAGATCTTGCGCTGTTCGGCGTAGTCCTGGGCTTCGCGATCGAGAATTGTCTCCAGCCGCCACTCCAGCCCCTTTTGGGATTCGGCGGCGAGGAACTCCTCGATGGTCATCCCCTCGGGAATGGGGAAGTCGGGCAGGAAGTTTTTGCCCAGGGTCAGTTCGATGGTGCAGCGCTTGGCGATCTGCACCGTGTTTTCCAGCGCCTCGGGGATATCGGCGAAGAGCTCCTGCATCTCCTGCGGTGTACGCAGGTACTGCTGTTCGCTGTAGTT
>JBNKMQ010000074.1:0-4287 GCA_050293225.1 Sedimenticolaceae bacterium | reverse complement strand
CGAGCCGGTTGATCTGGGCAAAGTGGACCAGGTCGATGGTCTTGCCCTGTTCAAGATCGGCAAAGCTGGCGCCGACGGCGAACTGGCCGACATGGGTTTCACCGCTGCGTAAACTGCCTGGTACTGTCTGCTCGGGAGTGGCGACGCTGTAGTGAGGCTCCAGTCCTTCCTGTTGCAGGAATCCACCGGCAATGGTCACCAGCAGAGGTGAGTAGAAGGCGGAGTGGCGGGTGGCCATGATGTTGATCCTCTGCATAGTCCCTCAGCCTCTCTTCTCATCCACTGACATATCTTCATCCAGCAGTTCCACCCAGTGTTTCACTGCAATCTCCGAAGCTGAATCGAGATGAAGCTGACAGCCGATATTCGCTGTGACGATCTCTTGCGGGTCTCCTTGGGTGAGGTTTTTCAGCTTCTGCTTTTGTAGCTGTTGTGACAGCTCCGGTTGCAGGATGGAGTAGGTGCCGGCAGAGCCGCAACAGAGATGGCTGTCGGCAACCGGCGTCAAGCGATAGCCGAGACCGAGCAGAATTCCCTCGACCTGTCCTGACAGTTTCTGTCCATGCTGTAAGGTACAGGGGGGGTGGTAGGCGATCTTCCTGCCTCTGTTATTCAGGTCGAGAGAAGAGAGATCCTCTTGCGCCAGAACCTCACCCAGATCCTTTGCCAGTGAAGCAACCCGTTTCGCCTTTTCTGCGTAGACAGGGTCGTGCTGCAGCAGCTCTGCATACTCCTTTACCATAACGCCACAACCGCTGGCGGTGACGATGATCGCCTCCACGCCCATTTCGATATGCGGCCACCAGGCGTCGATATTGCGACGAACCGACCTCAATGCTTCATCCGGCGCAGAGAGGTGATGGCTGACCGCACCACAACATCCGGCACTCGACTCACTGATCAGAGAGATGCCGACGCGATTCAGAATACGAGCAGCAGCGGCATTGGTATTGGGCGTCATCGCCTTTTGTGCGCAGCCTTCCAACACCAGCATCTGGCGCAGATGGATAGGCTCAGGCCACTCTCTCTTGGCTTGAAATGGCGGTATCTTCTGCTTTAGCGATTTCGGTAATAATGGCTTGGCAATCCTTGCAAAGAAGAGCAACAGGGAGAGTCTTGCCGGATAGGGCAGGATCTTGCGCAGGAGGCGACGCTTGGCCCGTTCGGGCAGAGGACGCTGAACCTTCTTCTCGACAATGTTACGACCGATATCCGCCAGGCGACCGTATCTCACGCCTGAAGGACAGGTGGTTTCGCAGGAGCGACAGGTGAGACAGCGATCAAGATGTATCTGCGTACGATAGCTCGGTTGTTTGCCCTCCAGCACCTGTTTGATCAGATAGATTCGACCTCTGGGTCCATCCAACTCATCCCCCAGCAACTGATAGGTGGGACAGGTGGCGGTGCAGAAACCGCAGTGGACACAGGCGCGCAGGATGGTATCGGCCTCTTGGCCCTCGGGAGTCTGCAGAAATGTCTCGAGGATCGATGTCTCCATGCGTTACAGCTCCGCGTAGAGACGTCCGGGGTTGAAGATGCCCTGGGGATCGAAGGCCTTTTTCAGACGCTGATGGATCGCCAGAATCGCCTTGGGTAAGGGCTGATAGATTTGGCCGTCACGCTCACCGCCTTTAAACAGGGTCGCATGACCTCCTAACTCCTGAGCGGCTGTGAAGATGGCCTCCGCCGATTCGTCACTGCGTAACCAACGCAATGAGCCGCCCCAGTCGATCAGACATTTCCCCGGCAGTACGCCATCGGGACTGGAGGAGGGGAGAGAGATGCGCCACAGGGGTTGATCGCCCTGGAAGAAGGCGTGCGCCTGCTCACCCAGCTTATCGCGCCAGAAAACGGCATCCTCATCCATTGGCGTACCGGAGAGTCTCTCCGCCGCCGCATCCACAGCGGTCGCTGCGCCGGAGAGTCGGACATAGGCCCGCTCACCATCACAGGCAGCCGCAGAGATCGGCAGCGGCTTGCCCGACCAGGCATTGAACTGCTTCAGGGCTGAGTTGGGGGAACTGGTGAAGACCAGGGTCGTCTGCTTCGCCGGCACCGGCAACACCTTGAGACTGATATCGAGGAGTACCCCCAGCGTGCCCATAGCCCCGGTCATCAGACGGGAGACATCGTATCCCGCCACGTTCTTCATCACTTCACCGCCGAACCTGAGAATCTCCCCCTTGCCGTTGAGTACCCGGGTGCCAAGGACGAAGTCCCGGGCTGATCCTGTGTAGGGTCTGCGGGAACCAGAGAGTCCGGCAGCGATGGTTCCACCCAGTGTGGCGCTAGCGCCGAAGTGGGGCGGATCGAAGGGGAGCATCTGTCCCCGCTCCGCCAGGGCCGCCTCAATCTCCTGCAATGGCGTGCCACTGCGAGCGGTGATCACCAGCTCCTTGGGTTCGTAACTGATGATGCCTCGATGGTCGGCGGTCGATAGGGGATCACCCTTGGGCGTTCGGCCAAGAAAGACTTTGCTCATACCGCCCTGGATATCCAACTGCCCGCCATCCGCAGCCGCAGTCAGGACCTGATCCTGTAGCTGTTGTGACAGATCGTTACTCATCTCTCAACCTCATCATCCGGGGAGGGATTGAGACTGCCCAGGGTACGATACTCGGAACAACGTCTCGGCGTGGGAACCCCCTTACCGGGATTGAGCAAGTCCTCTGGATCGAAGGCCCGCTTGACGGCGCGAAACTGTTCCAGCTCATCCGGCTCGAACTGCACACACATCTGATTGATCTTCTCGATACCCACCCCGTGTTCGCCGGTGATGGTGCCACCGACAGAGACACAGAGTTCGAGGATCTTACCGCCAAGCTCTTCAGTCCGTTCCAACTCACCGGGATTGTTTGCGTTATACAGAATCAACGGATGCATGTTGCCATCACCGGCATGGAAGACATTCGCCACTGGTAGGTCGTACGCCTTGGAGAGTTCCGTGGTCCGTTTCAAAACCTCGGGCAGGCGATGGCGGGGAATGGTGCCGTCCATGCAGTAGTAATCGGGAGAGAGTCGGCCCACCGCCGGAAAGGCCGACTTGCGACCCTGCCAGAAACGCAGTCGTTCGGCCTCACTGGTGGCACTGCGTACCTCAGTGGCCCCCGAGTCCTGCAACACCTTGCGTACTGCCAGAATATGTTCAGAGACCTCCTGGTTACTCCCATCCACTTCACACAGCAGCATCGCTTCGGCATTGGTGGGATAACCGGCGTGGACGAAATCCTCCGCCGCCTGGATCGCCAGCTTATCCATCATCTCAAGACCGGCGGGGATAATACCCGCTGCGATGATATTGCCTACAGCGGTACCCGCCTTCTCCACATCATCGAAAGCGGCGAGTACCACCTGGGCCCGTTCAGGAATGGGTAACAGCTTTACCGTCACCTCAACCACAAGACCCAACATTCCCTCGGAGCCGATCATCAACGCCAGCAGATCATAGCCGGGACTATCCAGGGCATCCGAGCCGATAGTGATGCGATCACCTTCAACAGTAACCACTTCCAGCTTGAGTACATTGTGCACCGTCAGGCCATACTTCAGGCAGTGCACGCCACCGGAGTTCTCAGCAATATTGCCGCCGATGGTACAGGCGATCTGGGAGGAGGGGTCCGGCGCATAGTAGAGGCCAAAGGGCTTCGCCGTCTCAGAGATAGCAAGATTGCGAACCCCCGGCTGCACCCGGGCAGTCCGATTGACCGGGTCGATATCCAAGATCGATTTCAACCGCGCCAGACTCAGCACAATGCCATCCGCCAGCGGCAGCGCGCCACCGGAGAGACCGGTCCCCGTACCCCGGGCAACCACAGGCACCTTGTGCTGGTGACAGATCCGCATGATCTGCTGTACTTCATTGATGGAGCGGGGCAGCAGCACCACCTGGGGAAGCTGGCGATAGGCAGAGAGACCGTCGCACTCGTAGGGGCGCAGATCCTCAGTCTCGAACAGCAGGGCGTCTTCAGGCAGGATTTCGCTAAACGCAGAGATCAGCAGTCGCTTATCAACGACGGGCTGCGAACGCGCTGTGTTCGAGGGCAAACTCATAACTAACAGTCCTGCTCAGATGAATGTTTCTTCTACTAACGAGACAACCAACCACCATCAGGAAGTGATCGCTTCGCACACCGGTATAACATCAACTGCCGGCGCTTATTTTTCATCTGCCCGATTGCATCCCGTTCAAAGCATCCTACTGATTTAGGCAATGATTTGCAGGGAAAAGCCCATCCGCATATAGCCTAAGGTATCCGTTCAAATAGGTCGCTGTAGAGAATCTCTCCT
>JBNKMQ010000073.1:0-6004 GCA_050293225.1 Sedimenticolaceae bacterium | reverse complement strand
TATCCCCACCAGGCCCTCTGGTATGTGCCCAAGGGGGTGCCCGAGCCCAACAGCCCCGACTTCAACCGGGCGGTCTCGGATCTCTCCATTCCCATACTCGAGGCGAGCCAGGGTCGGGCCTTCCTGCTCTACACCAGCCATCGCGCCCTGCAGGAGGCGGCGGACTATCTCGAAGACAAGCTCGACTTCCCCATGCTGGTGCAGGGTACCGCGCCGAGGACCGAGCTGGTGGAGCGTTTTCGCGAGCTGGGCAACGCCGTCCTGCTGGGTACCTCCAGCTTCTGGGAGGGGGTGGATGTACGTGGTGAGGCCCTCTCCTGTGTGATTATCGATAAGCTCCCCTTTGCCTCTCCCGGCGATCCGGTGTTACAGGCCCGTATCGACGCCCTGCGCAAGCAGGGTGGGAATCCCTTCATGCAGTTCCAGGTGCCCCAGGCGGCCATCGCCCTGAAGCAGGGAGCTGGTCGTCTGATTCGCGATGAGCGGGATATGGGCGCCCTGGTGGTCTGCGATCCCCGTCTGATCAACAAGCCCTATGGTAAGATCTTCATCCGCAGTTTGCCGCCGATGACCAAAACCCAGGACGCCGATGCGGTGCAGCGCTTCTTTTCTCATCTGGCTTCTAAAGCCCAACTGGCAGCCGGGGAGTGAGTCCGAACGAATCCAACCCCACAGGTTCAAACCCTTAGATCATGAATAGAGAGCTACCCATACTGAACGAGGCATCCAATTCCCCCGCCAGCTATCGCCTGGCTGTGGAGGGGATGAACTGCGGACACTGCGTGGCCAGTGTGGAGAAAGCGGTCTCCGCCCTGCCTGGGGTAGAGTCAGTCTCGGTCAGTCTGGAGACCAACAGCGCCGAGGTGGTGGGTGGGCTGCCCCATGCCGCTATTGAGGCGATCGTTGCAGCCGGGTTCGAAGCCCGTCCAATTGCGGAGATTCCCGCCCATTGTCCCACGCAGGATCCGAAGCAAGCGCCAGCAGCGCAAACTCCCAGCGAAAACCTACAGGGAGGCTATCTGCTGGCGGTGGACGATATGACCTGTGCCAGCTGTGTCGCCTCGGTGGAGCGGGCGATTCGCGCTGTAGAGGGAGTTGAGGCCGCTGCGGTGAACCTGGTAGAGAAGCGGGCGCAGGTGGTGGGCGGCGATCCCCAGAAAGTGATCAATGCGGTAATCGACCAGGGCTATGGCGCCCGGTTGGTGGATCAGCGCCGCTCAAGCGACAGCCTGAGACTGAGGATGTCAGGCCCTCCACCCGATGAGCAGGAGAAAATCCTGCGACAGATATTCAGGGTCCTGGATCCCAAGGCGGAGTACAGCCGGGCAGGTACCGACTGGCGGGTGAAGGCCGATCTGCATCCGGTCGATCTGATCGTCGCGCTGGAGTCCGCCGGTGCCCAGGCGAGTCTGATCGAGAACTTCTCCGATCCCTATGCCGAGGAGGCCGCTGCTGCTGCCGTCGAGATCAAACGTTCCTGGCAGCGAGCTCTGCTCGCCGGGGTGGTAGGCATAGGCCTGATGATCACCGAGATGGGCGGCTATGCCCCAGGTCTGGAGAGCCCCGCCGACCAACGATTCTGGCTCATCGTGGCGATGCTGACCCTGGTGGTGATCCGCTTCAGCGGCGTGCACTACTATGTGGGGGCCTGGAAGCAGGCCAAGCATCTATCGGCGAATATGGACAGCCTGGTGGCCCTGGGCACGGGTGCCGCCTGGATCTCATCCCTGCTCATCGTTTTGCAGCCCGACGGATCCCTGTTGCGGGGGGATAAGCTCTATTTCGATGCCTCGGTGCTGATTCTCGCCTTCCTCCAGGTGGGTCATGTGCTGGAGACCAGGGCCAAGCGGACCACCAGTGAAGCGGTGGGCAGCCTGGTGGGATTGGCACCCAAGACCGCCAACGTGGAACGGCAGGGTAGGGAGATCGAGGTGCCGGTTTCCCTGCTGCAGATGGATGATCTGATCCGGGTGAGGCCGGGGGAGCGCATCGCCATCGACGGCGAAGTGGTGGACGGCGGCTCCAGCGTGGATGAGTCGATGCTGACCGGCGAGTCGATGCCGGTGCAAAAACAGCCCGGTGACGGCGTTATCGGTGGCAGCATCAATCGTAGTGGGACGCTGCTGTTCAAGGTCTCCCGCCTGGGTGAGGAGACCACCCTGGCGCATATCATCGCGATGGTGCGTCAGGCCCAGATGAGCAAGCCCCCCATCGGCCGGTTGGTGGATAAGATCTCGTCGGTCTTCGTGCCGGTGGTGATCTTGGTCGCCATTTTCACCTTTGCCATCTGGCACCTGGTGGGTCCCGAGCCCCAGATGCCCCACGCTCTGACTGCCGCTATTGCGGTACTGGTGATCGCCTGCCCCTGCGCCCTGGGTCTGGCGACACCTATTGCCATTATGGTGGGTACCAGCCGGGCGGCGCAGCTGAATGTACTGATTCGCAACAGCGAGGGGCTACAGAGCGCCAGTCAACTGACCCACCTGGTGGTGGACAAGACCGGGACTTTGACCCTGGGTCGTCCCAAGGTTACCGCCACTCACTCAGTCGAGGGAGAGAGGGATCAGGCGCTGATCAAGCTGGCGGCGAGTGTTGAGTCTGTCTCGTCCCACCCTCTGGCAGAGGCGATCATTGAGCAGGCCGCAGAGATGGGGTTAGAGATTGCCCCAGTCACCGATTTCCACTCCCACGAGGGCCAAGGGGTTGAAGGTCGAGTGGATGGCCGCCTGGTGCAATTAGGTGGTCGCCAGTATCTGAAAACCCTACAGATCGAGCCGCCGGCTGATCTGGCGCAGGCGGCCCGAATCGCTGCCATGGAGGCGGGAACCCCGGTTTGGGTGATCGTTGATAGTGAGCTTAAAGGGTTGATTGTTCTAAAGGATCCTCTGCGCTCAGACAGCCGCCGGGCAGTGGCGAATTTGGCAGAGCAGGGGGTCGAGGTGGTGATGTGTACCGGTGACAACCGGGCCACCGCCGATTCGGTCGCCCGCCAGTTGGGCATCCATGAAGTGCATAGCGAGCTATTGCCCTGGGAGAAGCTCGATGTGGTCAAAGCCCTGCAAAATCAAGGGTATAAAGTCGGGATGGTGGGCGACGGGGTGAACGACGCACCGGCCCTGGCCCAGGCCGATACCGGCTTCGCCATCGGCAGCGGTGCCGATGTGGCGATCCACAACGCCGATATTACCCTGGCGGGGGACTCCCTGGCTCATGTGGGGACCGCCATCGCCCTCTCCAGTGCCACTTTGAGAAACATCAAACAGAACCTTTTCGGCGCTTTTATCTATAATGTCATTGGTATCCCACTGGCGGCGGGGATCTTCTATCCCCTGACCGGCTGGCTGTTGCCGCCGATGTTTGCCAGTGCGGCCATGGCGATGTCGTCAGTCACGGTGGTCACCAACGCCAATCGACTGCGCTTTTTCAAGAACCCATTGGAGGAAGTTTTGTCTACAACGATTAAGGTAAGCGGGATGACCTGCCCCCACTGCGTCAAGAATGTGGCTAATGCGCTGCAGGCGCTGCCCGGCGTCGAGAGTGCAGAGGTCTCCCTGGAAAATGCCGAAGCCGTGGTCAGTGGTCAGATTGAGAGAAGCGCCCTGGTCGATGCGGTCAAGGCAGCGGGTTACGAGGCGGAATAGCGGTTTAATTTAGGCGGCTGGAGTTTAGTCGTTTCTGGTCTCCTGCGAATACAAAGATGCAGATAGCCAAGAGTCATTCACTGCCCATAGTGCCGGTGCTTCCGGATCCGTCGCGTGCGCGGACCCAGACGGAAGCCTATGGCCTGACGGTTCTGCCCGAGGCGGCGAATGAGAACCGTCCAACCCGGACAGTGCAGGAGATCCGGGAGGCCGAGCGGCTGCTGGAACGTCAGCGTTCCCGGGACGCCTATGTCCTGGATGCAGAAGACTCCCAGCATGAGCGGGCCATCTCCGCCTACCAATCCCTACAGCAGAACGACGAGCGGAACTATGTCAGCGAAGTGCTGGGCATAGATGTCTACGCCTGAAGTCAATCCATTCGCAACAGGATCTATTTCACTGCTGCCCCATTAATTTTAGATCTACCCGAGAGAAGGTATATAAGCCCACTCCCACGAGGGGAGAGGGGGCATTAGCTGCCAATTTGACAGGCTGAAAATAATCCCGGCTGCAACCATTGATTGCTCTGTGCGTTTTCAATTCTCAATCAGTTTGTAAGGCCAACGACGGGTGGTCAGTCAGCACCAAAATCTTCTAAATTTGTAGTGGATTTATCTTTCACTGTACCTGTAGAGAAATATCAGCAGGCTCCCAGCGATTGATGCCCAGAGAATGATCCAGAAAAATTCCGGTAGATAGGTCAAATCGGCCAACTCACTGCCGTCGCCCAGGTGGTTGCCATCCAGAAGATGAAAAGGTGCGTGGAGAGATTCCAGTAGCACAAAGAGCCCAACGAAAGCGACAAAACGGTGGGTCCAGATATTGTTCCCATAGCGATAGGCCAGTAGAAACAGGAGGACGATGGAGAGCAGTATCCAGGGTGTGACCCAGTCCCGAACCCAAAGCACTCCCACAATCACCACCAAAAGCGCCAATGAAAGCGCTATACCCTTGGCGTACTTTGCGCTCACAGAGAGATAGATCAAAGCACCCCAGAGCGCACTACCGGTATAACCGGAAAAGAACACCAGCGGCAGAAAACCACCGGATGTATAGCAGATGCCCGAGGTATCGAATGCGATCTCTATCGAGTGGATACGCCCGCCGGAGACCAGCGCTGCCAGGCCGTGAGAAAACTCGTGAAAAAAGGTCTGAAACCAGCTGAAAGGGAGATGGATAAGAGGGATTGCCTTAACGATCAGCGCCAGGATGAGTTCGATCAAAAAGGTGGTGTTAATTTTGAAGGCGCTTTTGACTTCTGACATTTGCAATCTTTGCGTTGTTTTAATGCGGATAGTCTATCAGTAAAAGTCGCGCCATTATCATCCATAAGGACACTAATGCCCTAAGAAGGGGATGCGGCAATCCGCATGCTTAAGTCGGTGTGTATTACGGCACGTAGCGATAGTGTCCAGTGATTTTGTATGTGAAGAGCATGTCATCCAGACTGGGGCCGGCGCCAATATTGTGGACGATAAGTGGGTTCCCGGTTGTCTCTGATATTCTGTCAGTGACTATGCCTATATGCGGTAGATTTCCCGGTAGCATCCAGGTAACAAGATCTCCGGCTGCGTAATCTTTTGCCGTCTGGGATACAGGTAACACATCGCCATGCCTGGATAAAAACACTTGCAGGTTGGGAACGCGACGATGGTCGATATTCTTGTCGGTTGTGGTTAAACCCCAGATGCGTTTTGACGGATATGCATCAAAGTTCCTGGACATATCTTCATGGACTAGAACTTGTAGGTCGGTTCCAACTGCGCGATAGGAACGGATGATTACATCGGTACAGACGCCGACATTTTGTGGAACATCCCCATTGGGATAGGCGATGGAATAGTACGATCCGTTATAGGTTACATCCTGTTTTGTGCGATCAATAGCTGCTGTGATCAGATCTTGCTCAAAGCTGCCTCCGAAGCAGTTTTGAGAGAGTAGGAGAATTGTTGTGACTAAGAGTTTATTCATGCTCATTTGGGATTGTAGGTATTGGGATATGTGAGAATATGAGGGCTGGATGAAACTTTAAAATCTTTTTGTCTCAGCATAAAAAAATATCCGCTCATGGTAAATGGCGTGAAAGCTTCGTCAGGTCCCCTTTATCTTCCATGTCATCATTTAATCAGAATCTGGTGGGGGCTCAATGTTCCCTATGACAACATCAACCATTGATTTGCTATGTTTGTCGATTGAAAAACTGAAATCATGCCCCTCTCCGCTTAATGGAGATAAACTGATATGGTAGAATCCACTGATTTCCTCGATGGTTATATCTGTGTCATGAGTCAAAGAATCCAAGCCAGCAGAGAGATCTCCATATGCGCCCAGATCGCCTTGTTTTCTTAAAACCGCATCGATTA
>JBNKMQ010000072.1:0-12207 GCA_050293225.1 Sedimenticolaceae bacterium | reverse complement strand
CTTTGTCAGAAAGCCGGTGGAGGAGCAGTCGGATGATGAATCGGTGTCAGAGACGGACTCGGGGATGGTTGCCGCAACTGCGGGTACTACCGCCGCAGATCCGGTTGAGACCGGGGAGGAGATGGTTGGCAGTGATATCGACCCGGCCAAGGGTTATATCGACCCCGATCGTTTCGTACCCATGAGCGACGACGAGATGGAGGCGGAGCTGGACGCCATTGAAGCGGAAGAGGAAGAGGATGAGGTGCAGGATCAGCCTGAAACAGCAGGAGGGGTGCATGAAGAGGAGGTGGATGCCTCCCAGGCCAAGCTGGAGGCGGTGCAACTACTGAGGAAGGCGGGCAAGGTAAGCGAAGCTCGGGACCTGCTCTATGAGGTCCTGGAGTCGGGCAATGCCGATCAACGCAACGTGGCCCGAAATATCCTCAGCCAGCTCGACTCAGACGACTGAGATTCGTCTCAATCCATTCAGCGGTAACGCAGACGGGTACCGTGCACCAGTGAGAGGGTGATCTCTTCAGCGGAGAGCGCTTTGGGAAAGTAGGTCCCCGATATCTTGGCGCTGTTGATACTCGCCCCCTCCAGATTGGTCTCTCTCAGATCGAGACCCCGCAGATCGGCATGACGTAGATAAGCGTCGCCCAAGTCGAGATCCTGTGCATTCAGTCCCCGAAGGTCTGCCCCTCTGAGATCCACACCACGCAGATGCACTGACTCTCCAGCTTCACGGCGACGGTTGAACTCGTCGGTTTCGCCTTGTTTAAGTAGTAGAACCATGGGATCGATTTTGATTTCTGTCTTCAACATTCTTGATCCTTTGCGCAAAAAAGATTGTTGTCTTCCCCTGTTAGGAAGAATAGCCAAAGTGAAGCCGGCTGTTTGATCTGATTGACGCAAATCCTGATTTCATTGGGAAGAGGTATTCAGGCAAAGTCTTAAGATTTTTAAGGGGTAGTGCATTTATTATTGAATTTATCGATAAACACATCTAGCATTGAAATCGCCAATAATAGAGGAGGCCCAAGATGGCCAGCACACCGCAGATTCACTATAAACAGAACCGGTTAAAACAGCTGAGGGCCTTTTGCCATGCTGCCCAAACGGGTTCGATCAGTGAGGCCGCGGAGCGACTCTATCTGAGCCAGCCGACGGTTTCATTGCAGATTCAGGCCCTGGAGCGGGAGTTGGAGACGGTGCTGTTCGAACGTCGCGGTCCCAAGATCAAGCTGACGCCGGAGGGGGAGACCCTCTACAAACTCTCCCAGCCACTGGTGGAGGGGATGGACAAGCTGCAGGAGACCTTTGCCGCTACCTGTGGAAAATTGGAGAGCGGAGAGTTGAATATCGCTGCCGGTGAATCGACCCTGCTCTACATCCTGCCGGAACCGATCCGGCTCTTCGCCGAGCGCTATCCGGGGATCCGGGTCAAGCTGCACAATGTTACCGGCCGGGATGGCATGGCCATGCTGCGAGCGGATGAGACCGACCTGGCGGTGGGTTCGATGCTTGATATCCCCGATGATGTCACCTACAAGCCGGTGGTCAACTATGCACCCATGCTGATCACCCCATTGAATCATCCGTTGGCGAAGAAAGAGCAGATCCGTCTGCACGATATCAGCCCCTACGGACTGATTCTTCCGCCCCATCACTTAAGTACCTGGCGTATGGTCGATCTGGTCTTCAAACAGCATAACGCCAGCTACAACGTTACCCTCGAGGCTGGCGGCTGGGAGGTGATCAAGAAATATGTCGAGATCGGTCTGGGCATCTCCATCGTCACCGATGTCTGCCTCACCGGGGATGAGGAGGTGGAGACCATCCCCCTGGATGAGTATTTCCCCAAGCGAAGTTACGGCATCGTGCAGAGACGGGGTAAATTCCTCTCACCCCAGGCGAAGCGTTTTCTGCAGGTCATGCAAGAGGTATTTAACTGATATCCAATTCTCCATTTGTTGTTAAATAGCAAAAAATGGACATTTAGTGATCTCTGTCAACTGCAGGTCAATAAACGCTTGATCCAGATTGGGCGCCTGCTAACTAATTGTTTTTCCGTAAAAATATGGATTGAATATAGGATGTAGGAAGGAATACTACCTCAAGGTGGGGGTATATCAGGTATAGACCCTATTTCTCCTAATTCAAAAAGTGTTTTAGAATGGCCCGGCAATTACAACGGAGATTGATAATGTTAGGCCAGGCCCCGGAATTCCAGACTGTACTTCGCGCCATGCGCATCGTCTCCGCGACGGATGCCACAGTACTGATTACAGGCGAGAGTGGTACCGGCAAGGAGCTATTGGCCCAGGCGCTGGTTGAGAGCAGCCATCGTCGCAACAAACCCTTTATCACTGTGAATTGCGCCGCCCTACCGGTTCAGCTGGCGGAGAGTGAACTCTTCGGGCATAGAAAAGGCGCTTTTACCGGTGCTAGTTCCGATGGTATCGGCAAGATGCAGGCTGCTGATGGCGGTACCCTTTTCCTGGATGAGATCGGTGAACTGCCGATGTTGGTTCAGGCAAAGCTGTTACGATTTCTTGAGACAGGCGAGTGTCAGCCCGTCGGTCATGCCAAAAGCCAGCGGGTAGATGTGCGAATTGTCGCAGCGACAAACCGTGATCTTGCCAAGGCGGTTGAAGAGGGGACATTCCGCTCAGATCTCTACTATCGCCTCTACGTGGTACCTCTGGAGCTGCCGGCCCTACGGGAGAGACCTGGAGATGTGCCCCTGATCATGAAGGGTCTGACCACCTCTCTGGCGAAGAAATATAATCTGGTGCCCCCGCGCTACAGCAAGAGCGCGCTCAAGATTCTCAATGCCTACCACTGGCCTGGCAATGTGCGTGAGCTGAAGAACTTCTGCGAACGCATGCTGATTCTCTTCTCTGGAAGGACGGTTGAACCAAGCAATCTTCCTGTCGAGTTCAAACAGTCCGTGGCGCCCAAGGCTGCAGCCAGTGACAGTGGATTTGAGCTGCCGGAACAGGGCATCAGCATGGACGAGCTGGAGGCCAATCTGATTGAGCAGGCGCTGTATAAGACCGCAGGCAATCGTAGTCGTGCTGCACGTCTCTTGGGTATGTCCAGAGATACGCTGCTCTATCGGATGAAGAAGTACGCCATCGCCTAGGCCCTCTAGGCCCTAGTAGATACGATATCCACCGTGGCGTTTGCGACTACGGTAGTCGAACAGGGCCATACCTCCCAGGATGCCGAGCAGTAGTGTGACGGCACTACCGATCAAGCCCCATTTCAAGGGGATACCCTCCGCGTAGACAATCTCATTACCAGTCTCTTGATTAGCTAATTGCTGGCGCAGGGATTGGTTCTCCTGTTTGAGCTGATCTACAGAGGCGGCTATCTTCTCAGCGTTCGCCAATCTCTCTTTCAGTTCGCCATCACTATCACTATTGCCCGAACCACTCTGACTGTTTTCCAGATCGGTCTTTGCGCTCTCCAGGGCCTCTCGACTCTGCTTGAGCTGGTTCTCCAGCGCCTCTACTTTCTGATTGGCATCAATCAGTTGGGCTCGTGCCGGCTTCTCGGCGATAAGAAAGCCCGATTTGGTCCAGCCCTCTAATCCTTCCCGGGTGCGGACCTTGGCGTAGAGACCCTGGGTCTCCAGCAGCTCAAGCTCGGTGCCGCTGTTGAGCCGCTTGATCATCTTCCCCTGGGAGTTGATCTCCTCATACATGGATAGCTGGAGCTCGTCGGTGACATAGCGGGTCTCGGCAGAGAGACTCAAGCAGTAGCTACTCAGCAGTAGAGCTAACAGTATGCTGGTCTGGTCGGTTCGGAGATTAATACTGGTCATGATCCGTGCATGAAAGCGTCTATTGCCTATCAGAAGTGTATTGGCAGCATATCCAATAGATATTGAAAATACTATGCAATTCAACACACTTCAGAGCGAAAATGGATCTTGATCAGGTTCAGTCGCCGTTCAGTTTTGTTGACGTATTCTCTCTTCGAGGCTAACGAAATGACCCGAAAGGAGAATGAGATGAAAACCATTGTAAAGGCAGTAGCGATTGCTTCACTGACACTCTTGGTAGCCAGCCCGAGTTTCGCTTATCAGGGCGACAGAGGCTACGCTAAGACCGACAGAATCGCCGATCGTATTGATAGACAGCAACAGAGAATTGAGCGGGGGATTAAGAATGATGATTTAACCCGCAAAGAGGCGAAGCAGTTGAGAGGGGATCTAAAGGATATCCGCCAACTGAAGCGTATCTTCCGTGATGACGGCAGGTTGTCGAAGGGTGAGCGCCGCTACCTGCAAAAGCGACTGGATAAGAGCAGTCGGCAGATCAAGCGTCTGAAACATAATGAGATTCGTCGCTATGTCCGTCTGCATGATCGCTATGGCAAGGGTTCACTGGCACAGAAGCTTTGAGTTTCTTGAGAGATGCTGGAATCCCTCCTCGGGGTTCCAGCGTCAGAGATCCTGCCAGTTTGTTAAAAGCAGTCCGGAGACGATCCCGGCAATGCCACCCCCTAGAACCCCTCCGATCATGGCAGAGGGAAATGTCTGCAGAACCTGATCCAGCGCACTGAGCAGCGGCCCGGCCACATCGCTGTCGACGCTGCTGATCATGACAAAGAAGGTTAGTGCGACGAATCCAGAGACACCAATACCTACCATCAGCCCGTCACCAATGGGTGGCAGCAGATTGTCGTAGTATTTGATAAAGCCGGGCACCATCCAGACATACAGAAAGCCGGTGACCGGACACATGATCCCGATGACGAGGCTGAGAGAGAGATCCGCATAGAGGGAGGAGAGCAGCAGAAAGCCAAGGGAGGTCAGCCAGCCTGCGCTGAACCCCGCCAGGGTCTTGGCGTCAGCCCGATGTACACGTGAGCCCATGGAGAATCGGCCATAGAGCGCCCCGATCAGTGCACCGATGATGGAAACTATGGTCAGTAGGTATATAAGATCGATGGGCCAGCTGGCCAGGATAAAGTAGAAGATACAGATAGGTGAGACAATCACCGTCATCAATACGGCTAGTCGCATGCTGCTGTAGATCAGCGCTCCCAGGCTGGCGGCCAGAATTCCGGCCAGAAAGATAGGATTTACCGGTAGTTCCCAGTGTTCGGCCAGAGAGACGAAGAAGACGAAGAGCATGGCGTAGAGCAGACCAATAAAGGCCCAGATCGCTCCTCTGATTACTGCCTCCTTGGCGCGATGGGAGAGTGAGCCTGATTGGGATGTCTGTTGCATCTATATCCTCGTCTATATCTAGATCATAGGTAAGAATTCTAGACGAGGAAAATACCGCAGATCAGGGGATCTCAAATCCGTCGGACAAAATAACGGATTGTCATGGATCGGGGTAGGGGTTTTCTAACCGGCAGTCCTTTGTAATTGGTCGGCTCTGGCCTTCAAGCTGGCAAGAATTCGACGCTCTTCAGCCTGGGATTTGGGGTCTGTCGCTCCGCCCTGGATGAAGTTGGCGATGGCTTCCCTGTAGAGTTGGGATCTTTTCAGGGCTTTTTGTGAGGATCGTTGATTCATTGTTGTCTTACTTGATTGTGCTCGGTCGCGTTTATTATCAGGCCTTCAGTCTATGCCAGCCGGTCGGGGGAGTACATCCATTCCCTTGAAAAGGTTTGTAAAATTCTGTCATAAATGGCTTTCGCGTCAATCTTAGGGAATCTGGTGCATTTACTTCCTAGAGCGTTGCCAGTGCGATGCAAAACGACACAGGCAGCTTAACTATATTAATAAACTCTGATACACTCCCGCGCTTTTTTGCTTCAGGCAAAGAGGTATCTCATGTTTCAACTGACCTGTCCGGGAAGGCAGTGCATCAAGAACGATCTCCTATCAGGTCTGACGGTGGCTCTGGCCCTGGTGCCTGAGGCGGTGGCCTTCGCTTTTGTCGCTGGAGTTGAACCGCTGGTGGGGCTCTACGCCGCCTTCATGATGGGGCTGATCACGGCGGTGGTCGGCGGTCGTCCCGGAATGATCTCCGGCGCCACAGGGGCTATGGCGGTGGTCATGGTCGCTCTGGTGGATAAACATGGTGTGGAATATCTGTTCGCCGCAGTTCTCTTGGCCGGCTTGATACAGATAACTGCCGGTCTGCTGCGTCTGGGTAAATTTATCCGTCTGGTGCCCCATCCGGTGATGCTCGGTTTCGTCAACGGGCTGGCGATCGTTATCTTTCTCGCCCAGCTTAAGCAGTTTCAGCTCGTTGGGGATGGGGAAGAGATGGTCTGGTTGCAAGGTTCTCAGCTCTGGATCATGCTCGGTCTGGTCGCAGTCACCATGGCGATCATCCACTTCCTGCCGAGGTTAACCACCGCAGTACCCGCTTCCCTGGTGGCGATTGTCTCGGTGACGCTGGCGGTGATCCTGTTCGACCTGGACACCCGGCTGGTGCAGGATGTGCTGCGTGATCTCTCCGGTGATCCGACGGCTACAATCGCCGGTGGGTTGCCACAATTTCATCTGCCGACGGTGCCGTTCAATCTGGAGACCTTGCAGATCATCCTGCCCTATGCCGTTATTCTTGCTGGTGTCGGTTTGATCGAATCCCTTCTGACCATGAGCCTGATCGACGAACTGACCGAGACCCGTGGACGTGGCAACAGGGAGTGTGTGGGCCAGGGTGTAGGCAATACCGTGAATGGCCTGTTCGGCGGTATGGGGGGCTGCGCCATGATTGGTCAGAGCATGATCAATATCAACTCCGGTGGCCGGGGGCGTTTGTCTGGCATCTCTGCCGCCCTGTTCCTGCTGCTGTTTATTCTGTTTGGCGCCGGTCTTATCGAGATCATCCCGGTGGCGGCACTGGTTGGCGTAATGTTCATCGTTGTTCTTGGTACCTTTGAGTGGGCCAGTTTCAGGCTGATTGGTCGTATTCCATTGGCGGATACCTTTGTCGGTATTCTGGTGGCGGTGGTGACGGTTTTGACCGATCTTGCGATCGCCGTCATTGTCGGTGTTATCGTCTCCGCACTGGTATTTGCCTGGGAGCACGCCAAACAGATTCATGCCGAGACCTATGTGGATAAGTACGGCATCAAATACTACAAGCTCAAGGGTCCGCTCTTTTTCGGCTCTGCAAAGAACTTCGCCGATCTGTTCGATCCAAAGAGCGATCCCCATGAGGTGATCGTCGATTTCGCCGAGGCTCGCGTCTATGACCACTCCGGCCTGGAGGCCATCGATGCCCTGGCGGATCGCTACATGCGCGCAGAGAAGGCGCTGCATATCCGCCATCTCAGCCAGGATTGCCAGAATCTCCTGGTCAAAGCGGGCAATCTGGTCGAGGTGAATATGATGGAAGATCCCACCTATATAGTGGCGGATGACCGGGTGGCCTGAGCCGAGACGCTTCAGCCATTGGTGTGAACTGAGATGACCCCTGGTTGTGAGGAATTGTTGAACAAGGCTGCAATTTGATCCTTCGCGGCATAGAATCCGAATACATCACACCACGGATTCAGCTTTAAGGGAGATCCATGCCATGACCACAATGATCGTACTGGTGCTCATCGTCCTCGCAGTCATCGGTTTTGGCGTCGGCATGTATAACAAGCTGATCGCCGGTCGAAACCGCTATCAGAACGCCTTTGCCCAGATCGACGTGCAGCTGACCCGGCGGCACGATCTGATTCCCAATCTCGTCGAAACCGCCAAGGGCTATATGAAACATGAGAAAGAGACCCTGGAGGCGGTGATCGAGGCACGTAACCGGGCAGTGAGCGGCCTGCAGCAGGTGGCCAAAGATCCCTCCAATGCCGATGCCATGAAACAGTTGGGAGAAGCTGAGCAGGGGCTCAGCGGCGCCCTGGGCCGGCTTTTCGCCCTTGCCGAGGCCTATCCAGACCTGAAGGCGAATGAAAATATGATGCAGCTTTCTGAGGAGCTGGTCAGTACCGAAAACAAGGTCGCCTTTGCCCGTCAGGCCTATAACGATTCGGTGATGCAGTACAACATCGACCGGGAGTCCTTCCCCAGTAATCTGATCTCCGGCTGGTTCCGTTTTGAGCCGGCGACCCTGCTTGAGATCGAGGATGAGGTCAAACGAGAGGTTCCGAAAGTCTCTTTCAGTTGATGCCAATGACTGCCCTCGATCGATAGTGAACTTCTTTCAGCACCAGGATGAGGCCAGGCGTAGTACACGGCGTCTGGTCGTGCTTTTTATTCTTGCGGTCATTGCCATCATCATTGCGATAGATGCCGTCCTGTTGCTCGTGTTTGGTGGTGGCTTTACTGCGTCTGTGTCTGCGGTCCCTCAGACTTTTACCGGCTTGCTATCCAGCCATAGCGAACTTCTCCTGTTGGGCTCGGGCGGTACCGGTGCCGCGATCGGTCTTGCCAGCCTCTATCGAACCGCCAGTTTGAGAGACGGGGGAGGTGCAGTAGCGCGACAGATGGGAGGTGTGCCGGTTGAGGCTGATCCCAAAGATCCGCTCCGGCAACGTCTGCGCAATGTGGTGGAGGAGATCGCCATCGCCTCCGGGGTGCCGGTACCTGAGATCTACGTGCTGGAACAGGAGCCCGGTATCAACGCCTTTGCCGCCGGTTTCTCTCCCAGTGACGCCGCTGTAGCGGTGACCCGGGGGACCCTGGAGAGTCTCAATCGGGAAGAGCTGCAGGGTGTTATTGCGCATGAATTCAGCCATATCTTCAACGGCGATATGCGTCTCAATATCCGTCTCATGGGGGTGTTGTTCGGGATTATGATTTTGGCCATCATTGGCCGCCGCATTGTCTCTGGGGCCAGATACTCCTCTCGTTCAAGAAACAACGGCGGCAATGCCATCATTCTGTTTGCCGTCGCGCTGACTGCGATTGGTTATATCGGACTCTTCTTCGCCCGGTGGATCAAGGCGGCGGTCTCGCGTCAGCGGGAATATCTGGCCGACGCCTCTGCGGTACAGTTCACCCGCAATCCTCAGGGCATCGCCGGGGCGCTGAAAAAGATAGCCGTGCACAGCCGTGGAGCCAGCCTGGATGGGGATAGCGAAGAGATTGCCCACATGCTTTTCGGACAGGGAGCGAGCGCCGCCATGTTTGCAACCCATCCGCCGATTATTGAGCGAATTCAACGCATCGAGCCCGGTTTTCAGGCCAGAGAGCTGGCGGATGTTGAGAAGCGGATGCAGAGGGAATCGCGCAACAAGGCTGAGGAAGAGATAGCGGCTAAGAAGGCGTCCGCCAGTAAGATGCCTTTCGATCCCCGTAGCATCATCGAAGGCATAGGCAGACCCGGATGGGAGGAGATTGTCGCCGCTGCGGCTTTGGCGGGCTCACTACCAACCACGCTTCTCTCCGCAGCCCGTTCCACCGAATGGGCGCCGGAGTTGCTGTTATGCGTCCTGCTCGACCCGGATCCTGAATTACGGGATCAACAGTTGCTGGTGATCGCCCAGAGACTGGGGTCGGAGAGTGAATCACAGGTGCGCCATTTGATCTCTTCTGCAGGGCAGATTCAACCGCAACAGCGGCTGCCTCTGCTGGAGATTGCCTTCCCTGCGCTCAAGCGACGTCCCACCGAGTTCATCCATCGGATGTTGGGTACGGTGAACGAGATTGTTCATCTCGACGGCAAGATAGAGGTCTTTGAGTTTTTACTGGCGAAGGTGATTCAGCTCCATCTGCTGGATTCGATGAATCCGGCACAGAACCGGGTTGGTGGTAGTGTGGCGCTGAATGTGGAATCTCAAGCGGTTCGGGATGTCATCGCCATCCTCGCAAGCCATGGCCATAGTGATCCAGAGAGGATCCAGCAAAGCTATCGGGAGGGGATGCAGAAGGCCGGGTTGCAAGTCGATGCGATAGAGGTGCCGGCCGATTGGCCCAACGTGCTGGAGAAGGCCCTGGATAGACTCGACCGGCTCAAAATGACGCATAAAGAACGGCTGATTTCAGCCCTTTTACAGACCATCCTCAGCGATGATCAGGTTATTGCTTCGGAGTTGGAACTGCTGCGGGCGATCGGGGCGGCCCTGCATCTGCCTCTATCGCTGACGGCCTTAGGCTCGGCTAGCCCCAGCGAATATGGTGTCGCTGCCAGGAGTGTCTGATCCCACGACCCGGCAGGCCTCTGGCTATACTTGTCAGGCCGATCAATCTGGTAGGCAGGAGGAAACTGTCTGGATCTTACATACCAGACTGTCCTAACGATTTTGATTCGGGTATATTTCGCGCATGGATCTGAATTTTCTAGAATTTGAACAACCGATCGCCGAACTCGAAGCCAAAATCGAGGAGCTTCGACTGGTCGGCAGCGACAATGAAATCAACATTCAGGACGAAATCGCCCGTCTGGAAAACAAGTGCCAGACGCTGACGGAGCAGATCTTCTCCAATCTCAAGCCTTGGGATATCTCCCAGCTTTCGCGTCATCCCCAGCGGCCCTATCTGCTCGACTACATCAATCGGGTATTCGATGAGTTCCACGAACTGCATGGTGACAGGGCCTTTGCCGATGATCACGCCATTATCGGTGGCATGGCTCGGTTGGAAGGTAGGCCGGTGATGATTATTGGTCACCAGAAGGGGCGGGATACCAAGGATAAGCTCTACCGCAACTTCGGTATGCCGCGTCCTGAAGGCTATCGTAAGGCATTGCGGCTGATGGAGATGGCGGAGCGCTTCAAGCTGCCGATTCTCACCTTCATCGATACACCGGGGGCCTATCCCGGGGTGGGGGCCGAAGAGCGGGGCCAGAGTGAGGCCATCGCGAGGAATCTGAGGGAGATGTCCGGTCTGCGAACCCCGATCATCTGTACCGTAATCGGTGAGGGTGGCTCAGGCGGCGCTCTGGCAATCGGCGTGGGTGACCGTGTCCTGATGCTGGAGTACAGCACCTACTCGGTGATCTCCCCCGAAGGTTGTGCTTCGATTCTGTGGAAGAGTGCCGAGAAGGCGCCTCTGGCGGCAGAGGCGATGGCGATCACTTCGGATCGTCTGAAAGAGCTCAACCTGATCGACGAGATTGTGCCCGAGCCGCTGGGTGGTGCGCACCGGGATATCGAGGCGATGGCCAAGAATCTCAAGCTGGCGCTGGTTGAGGGGCTGGAGAATGTTACCAGCATGGCCATCGACAAGTTGCTGGATACCCGCTATCAGCGTCTTATGCAGTACGGTCAGTTCACCGGGGACTGATCGCTTCCTGGTTAACGGGAACCACTCGTGACACTCTCCACCAATGGGTTACTCGATAAGCTGATGGCGCTGCCTGCGGCTGATCGGGCCCATGTCGCATTGAGTGGGGGTCTCGACTCCTGTGTGCTGCTCCACCTGCTGGTCTCCATTCGGCAGCAACTACCCTGGTCGCTGAACGCGATCCACATCAATCACGGCCTGCAGGAACAGGCCGCCAGCTGGCAAGCGCATTGCGAAGCGATCTGTAGCAGATATCAGGTACCGCTGGAGACCGTTCATCTAAGCCTCTCTCCAAAACCCGGAGAGAGCCTGGAGGCAGTTGCCCGGGAGGCTCGCTACCGGGCTATTGCCGGACTGATGGGGGAGGGCGATCTGGTATTGACCGCCCAGCATCAGGACGATCAGGCAGAGACCTTGCTGCTACAGCTGCTTCGTGGCAGTGGCCCGGCGGGGTTGGCGGCGATGCCGCTGGTGAGTCAATTGGGTCAGGGATGGATGACCAGGCCACTGCTGGAGTTTCCCAGGGCGTCGCTTGAGGCCTATGCGAAAGCGCATCGGCTTGAGTGGGTGGACGACCCTTCCAACCAGGACCGTCGTTTCGATCGTAATTTTCTTCGTCATGAGGTGATGCCTCTGCTCAGGAGTCGCTGGCCTTCGGCTGCCCAGACCTTTGCCCGGGCCGCTCGCTTCAGCGGCGAGCTTTTGCGTCTGGCTGAAGAGGAGGCAAATACTGACCTTGCCAGCGTCCTGCAGTCAGATAGTGACGAGTTGTCGATTCAGGCGCTCAAAGGCCTCAGCAGCGTTCGTCGGCGAAACCTGTTAAGACACTGGATAGCTCAACAGGGGGCATCGACACCCCATTCAAAGAAATTGGCGCGTATCGAGGCCGAGGTGGTTGATGGTCGCTCGGACAGTAATCCCGAGGTGATTTGGGATGGATGGCAAGTGAGGCGATACCGGGACCGGCTGATTCTCTCAACGGTGGATGATCAGGTTCCTCTTCCGGTCGTACTACCCTGGAAAGATAAACGACAACTCCTGTTGCCCGATGGACTGGGCAGGCTCTATGTTGAACC
>JBNKMQ010000071.1:0-1960 GCA_050293225.1 Sedimenticolaceae bacterium | reverse complement strand
TGTACAGCTCTGATTGAAGCTTTCCGGGACGACTGAGGATCTCCGCCGGTATCGATATCTTGCCGATGTCGTGAATCAGTGCGCCCAGCTTGAGTCCTTCAAGGTCCTTTTCATCAAGCCCCAGTTGCTGGCCAATTCTTTCTGCCAGTTCCGCCACTCGCTCTTGATGACCCGAGGTATAGGGATCCCGTTTTTCGATAGTCAGGGCGATGGCGCGGATGGTCTGGATCAGTGAGCGCTGTAACTGTTCGGCAAACTGTTCACGCTCCTCCTCCGCACGTTTACGTTGTGAAATGTCGATCATCATCGAACGACTCTCAATCACTTTACCTTCTTCATCCAGCACCGGTTCAACCGTCAGGCTGACCCACACCGGATGGCCCGAGGCATGCCACATCTGCAACTCTTCGTCGCTGACCCCCTTGCCTCTTTGCAGGTTGGTGAAGATCTGCCTGGCCTTCTCCAGGCCTTCGTCGCCCTCGGCATAGAGATCGAAAATTCGCGTACCCGTCAGGGCCTCACGGCTTGTACCGAGGAGCGTGCAAAATGCCTGGTTAAACTGCAGCACCTGCCCATCTTCTACCGCTACAGAGAGATAAGCATTGGGCGCATTCTCATAGAGTTCTTCGTAGCGCTCCTCGGTCAATTGCAGTGCGGTCTCAGCCTGTTCGCGCTGGGTGTGACTGCGCAGAGTATAAATTCCAAACGCGAGATCACCCGCCATCTCCTGCAGCAGGCGAATCTCGGCCTCATCAAAAACATTGGCTTCAGCTGAGAGAATGCAGATCACACCGAACACCTCACCTTGCGAGATGAGGGGCAGTGAAACCGCCGCGGCAAAACCTGATGCCACCGCTTTCTGACGCCACTTTTCAAATTGCTCTTCGTCTGCGGAGAGATCGCGCAAGATAACCGCCTGGTTATGTTGCAAGGTATACAGTGCCAATGCATCGATACCGTTCTTTTTATCGGACTCACTCAAGGTCTGCAGATAATCCGCGCCCTGTCCGGCGTAGGCGACGGGACGAATTTCATGGTGTTCATTGGCAAAGCCGACCCAGGCAAACCGATAGTTACCGTTCTCAATCAGGATATGGCAGATCTCATCCAGCAACTCATGCTCATGCTCCGCATGTACCAGGGTGGTATTACAGAGACTAAGGGTCCGCAGGGCACGATTGAGTCGCTGCAACTCAAGCTCGGCCTGTCTTTGTACCGTTATATCTTCGAGAATGTGGATGGCGTGGTGCACACTGTTATCGGCCCGCTTAACACCAAAGGAGCGTGAAAGAAAAACCTCGCCGCTCGCCAACACCAGTTCGCTGGCCTCCTCCGGGATCTGTTCCGGAAAATGCTCACAGGCTGCTAATGGCGCATCCAGTTTAGGGAAAAAGTGAAAGTAGGGTTTCCCCAGCATCTCCTCCAACGTGTGTCCGGCATATCTACAATAGGCCGGATTGGCCTGCACGATATGCATCTCGCTATCGTGGATAAAGATCGGGTGGCTAATGGAGTCAAAGGCGTCGTTCCAGTCGCGGCTGATTCGCTCCAGACGGCGATGGCTCTCCTCCAGTTCAACAGTACGCTCGCGCACCTTGTCAGCCAGTTGATCCCGCGCGCCAATCAATTCCCCCTCCGCCAGACGCAGGCGATGATTGAGCCGGGAAAGGTGCGCAGACAGGGATGAAGAGAACAGCAGTATCAGAGCGGCGATCAACAACCAATGCCAGTAATTATCGATCAGGTCTGTAAAGGTGATACGCCCCAGATCAACATAGGGCCCAATGTGCAGCTCGCGCATCAGTTCATGCACCGCCTGGTAGTTGCCCGGCACGGTCCAGCCATCAACCTGACCTGATTTGGCAGCGAGGCTGTCAGACGGCATACGCAACAGGGCCGTCGCCACATCGTCGCCAAGGTCTTCCGTGGTGTGCTTGAGTTTGGCAAAGGGCCACTCGGG
>JBNKMQ010000070.1:0-4732 GCA_050293225.1 Sedimenticolaceae bacterium | reverse complement strand
GGGTTGGGATACTACCGCTATTGTGGTGTGGAATCAAAGCCAAAATTCAGATCAATTGATCTGGATTGGGCATCGAAAAAGTGCGTAACTGTGAACTCGCATAAAGGCTTCAAAGTAAGCCATTCAATATCATTGAAAAATATTATTTTTATGGGTGTAAAAGTTTCCAACACTCATGAAATGAGAATGGTAATTATCTTTGTTAGGTGGGGGCAGGGTGAAATGAACAGATCCGATCAGGCTCTAGAGGAAGTCGAATGAGAAGCCGGTTACCTCTTCGCCTGGGTCAACGACCTGCATCTCTGCCAGGATGGAGATGGCTCTCGGCATCATAGAGAACTGGTTGTTGTTTGTGAGGTACTCTTCTGAGGTGAAGATGCGACGAGCTACCAGCTTTCCGTTGTCATCGAAGAGGCTCAACTGAAGTTTAGGAAAGGGCTGCTCGTAAGCCGCCGTGTTGACCATCGAGAGTTGCATCACGAGTATGTCTGGATTGTCAGGATTTGAGCTGAGGTTACGTCCTTGTATGATGATCTTGCTGGTGTCTCTGCGTATTGGTATTTCGCATCCTGCCACTTTACAGAAATCTCCAAGTACTTGACGACCTATCTCGTACTGAATGAGCTCCTGGCGAAACTGCCAGGTGAGTTGGCTTGCCAACAAAAGAGTTAACAGCATAGAACCCAACAGCCAATACCTCCCACCTTTGCTTTTGGGTTTCTGTAGGCTGTCAGCCTCGAATGATAGCGCCTTGTCATCCGTCTGTGGTTCGGTTGTTTCGTCCAGCGGATCAATGGGTTCCTGAAAAGCGGGAATGGAGTCGTAGTCAGGCTTGTCCTCTTCAAGATTGAGGATATCGTTTTTAAGAATGCTCTCACTGGCATCGAACCCTTCGCTTATCGGCTCATCATGTTGTTCAGGGGTATTGGATCCCTTAAGAACGAAATCGATGACCTCGGCCGGCTGTGCCGGGGGATCGCTATCGATCAGTAAGGAGGCTTCGGTATCCTGATCCAGCAGTTCGGACATCTGCGACTCTGTGCCTACATCCAGGTAGTCCGGGGCGGGTTCCAGGCCGTCATCCATTTCGAAGACTAATTCAGAATCTTGTTCCTTGTCAGGCTCCGACTCTTGTTGCTCTTGCGCTGTGGGGGCTGTTTCACCCTCATCTTTAGAATCGTCGTCGGTTGTGTCGATGTCAGACTCAGAGTCCTCCGTCGTCAGGAATGACATTCCCTCCTGAGAGTCAGTTTCACTCTCCTGTTGATCATCCCAGGCGGGAGATGTGGTCTCATCTTCCACTGAAAAAAGATCCGAGGATTCCTCGACTGGCTGGGGTTGGCTCAGATCGGATGATTTCCGTAAGCGAATAAGGGCGTTGAATACCTGGTTACACTGGCTGCAGCGTACTTTGCCATCGGCGATCTCGAGTTGCTCCGGTTTGACACGGAACAGGGTCCTGCAGTTTGGGCACTGGGTCAGCATGGTTCAGTTAGGGTCTGTTAACACCAATCCAATACGCCCTGCTGGGGCTATTTTTCTCTCCAGCAAGGCAGAATGAGCGCATGGGAGCCTGCCCCGCGAGCATAGCGAGTGCTTTGGGCATAACGCAGCTGGGCGGAAAAACAGCCCCAGCCCTTCGGGTTGAGTTTGAAAAAACACCACCCGGTGTTGTCCGTCGTTTATTGTTAATAACCAAACCTCTCTCCTTGCGCCCGCAGGAAGTGCCCTTGGGGTGCGCGTTGATTGGCATTTTTCAGACTCGACAGGGCGTGCTGGATTGGTGTTGACAGGCCCTAGAGAGATTCATCGGAGACACTAACTTAGACGGAAGTGGCCTGGCAGGCAATAGTTTCCCGCTTGATGGATCAGTTTGATCTGATACCGGAGATGAGTATCCACTCTTCCCTTTGTTGAGTCGGAGAAAGATCCATCAATGGTTGATAGCGATCCTTCAGCGCCTCTTCTTGCTCCGAAAGAATACCTGAGAGCGCCATGGCACCACCGGGTTTCACCAGACCCGCCAGGATCTCAGCGAGTTGAAGCAGGGGCTCGGCCAGGATGTTGGCAAGCAGGATGTCTGCAGGTTGAGCAGAGACTTCATCCGGGAGTTGAGTGATGATTCTATTCGAGACCCCGTTCTTTTCCGCGTTCTCCCGAGTAGCCTGGAGTGCCTGTGGATCATGGTCGACGGCCAAGGCCGAGTCGGCGCCCAGCTTAAGGGCTGCGATAGCCAGAATGCCCGAGCCGCAACCGTAGTCGATGATGGTCTTGCCTTGTAGGTCCTGGGCGTCGAGCCACTCCAGGCAGAGGGCGGTGGTCGGATGGGTGCCGGTGCCAAAGGCCAGACCTGGATCGAGCTTTACGATCACTCCATCTGAGTCTGTTACGGATTGACCTTCTGGACAGATCCAGAGGCGTCTGCCGAAACGCATGGGTTTGAAGTGCTCCAGCCAGACCCGTTCCCAGATCCTGTCCTCGATACGTTCCCAGACAATCCTTTCGGCCTCTTCCTGCTTGATGCTGTCGCTGAGGAGCTGCTTTAACTGATTGGCATCGGTGTCACCTTCAAACAGAGCCGTGACCCGGGTTTGATGCCAGAGCTGTTGGCTCTCTGGCGGTAACTCCAGTAAGGGTTGATCGCCAGCATCGCCGAGTGTGACAGAGAGGGCGCCAAGGTTCTCGAACAGCAGTTCGTAGAGTGGCGCTTCAGCCTCGCTGGTATCGATGGAGAGTTGTAGCCAAGACATACAAAGTTATGAGTGGTGAGTTTTAAAGTGATGAGTTTTTGTTATCTTCTTAAACTCACCACTTAAAACTAAACACTTTTCAGCTATAGCCCCAGCTTCTTTTCCAGGTAGTGGATATTCGCACCGCCTGCGCGGAATGCGCTGTCACGCATGATGTCGATATGCAGCGGGATGTTGGTTTTGATGCCACTGATGATCATCTCCTGCAGCGCGATCTGCATGCGGGCGATGGCAGACTCACGGCTCTCGCCATGGGTGATCAGTTTGCCGATCATGGAGTCGTAGTAGGGTGGAACCCGGTAGCCATCATAGATGTGGGTGTCGACCCGGACCCCTGGTCCGCCGGGTGTATGCAGCTTGTCAATGGTGCCGGGACTGGGGAGAAAATTCTCCGGGTCTTCCGCATTGATGCGGCATTCGACGGCGTGGCCCTGCAGCTTGATATCTTCCTGCTTGTAGCGCAAAGGCTCGCCAGCGGCGATGTAGATCTGTTCCTTGACGATGTCGACACCGGTGATCAGTTCAGTAACTGGATGTTCTACTTGTACGCGAGTGTTCATCTCAATGAAGTAGAATTCGCCGTTCTCATACAGAAACTCGAAGGTGCCAGCGCCACGGTAGCCGATCTGACGACAGGCCTCGGCACAACGATCACCGATCTCTTTGCGTTTCTCTTCCGAAATACCGGGGGCGGGTGCCTCTTCCACCACTTTCTGGTGACGGCGCTGCATGGAGCAGTCGCGCTCGCCCAGGTGGATGGCGTTGCCGTGGGTGTCGGAGAGAACCTGAAACTCCACATGGCGGGGGTTCTCGAGAAACTTCTCCATGTAGACCATGCCGTTGCCGAAGGCGGCTTCTGCCTCAGCCTTGGTCATGGCGACAGCATTCAGCAGCGTGGCTTCAGTATGCACTACGCGCATGCCGCGTCCGCCACCACCGCCGGCGGCCTTGATGATGACGGGATAGCCGATCTTTGCCGCCATCTCCTTGGTGCTTTTGCCGTTGCCGTCCAGCGGGCCATCAGAGCCGGGTACTGTGGGTACTCCTGCCTTCTGCATCGCTTCGATGGCAGCGACCTTGTCACCCATCACGCGGATGGTGTCGGCCTTGGGTCCGATGAAGATAAAACCGCTGTTCTCAACGCGCTCGGCAAAGTCTGCGTTCTCGGAGAGAAAGCCGTAACCGGGGTGGATGGCAACGGAGTCTGTGACTTCTGCAGCACTGATGATGGCGGGGACATTCAGGTAGCT
Source organism: Sedimenticolaceae bacterium (assembly GCA_050293225.1). Lineage (GTDB taxonomy): Bacteria > Pseudomonadota > Gammaproteobacteria > Chromatiales > Chromatiaceae > Thiodiazotropha. Next base: position 732 of record JBNKMQ010000070.1, on the reverse strand, counting down.
CTCGGCGGAGGGGGCCGGGCCGATACAGACCGACTCATCTGCCAGCAGAACATGTTTGAGATCCCGGTCCGCTTCCGAATGAACCGCGACCGTCTTGATACCGAGCTCTTTACAGGCTCGCAGGATACGCAGCGCTATCTCACCGCGATTGGCGATAACAATCTTTTCTATCATGGTGTCACTCAATCACGAAGAGGGGCTCGTTGTACTCAACGGGTTCGCCGTTCTCGACCAGGATCTGTTTTACGGTGCCTGTTTTGTCGGACTCGATCTGGTTGAGGATCTTCATCGCCTCAATGATGCAAAGGGTATCGCCTACAGAAACCTGCTGGCCGACCTCGATGAAGGGCTTGCTGCCTGGGGAGGGTGAACGGTAGAAGGTGCCGACCATGGGGGACTTGACGGCGTGGCCCTGAATCTCGTCACTACTCTCTTCGGCTGCCGGGACAGGAGCGGCTGCGGCGGGCTGCGGCGCAGGAGCTGCTGCCTGAGCCATGGCAACAGGTGCAGCAGCAACAGGGACTGAACCGTGTCTGCTGATTCTTACCGACTCTTCGCCTTCGTGGATCTCGATTTCGGCGACGTCGGACTCCTCCAGCAGCTCGATCAGTTTTTTTACTTTGCGTATATCCATGGTGTTGGGTCTCTAGAATTAGGTGTTATTTATTGAGTTGCGCAATGGCGGCCTGTAGGGCCAAGTCGTAACCTTGCGCACCCAGGCCGGTGATGGTT
>JBNKMQ010000069.1:0-1963 GCA_050293225.1 Sedimenticolaceae bacterium | reverse complement strand
AGAGATAGGCCGTAATATTTTCAACCACTCCATCAACCAGTCGCTGCCTTGCCTCCTGGCTTGCCCAAGCGATATGCGGCGTGACAATCAGGTTTGGGATGCTGGCATCCAGCAGAGGATTACCCTCCACCGGCGGCTCCCTGGTCAGTACATCCACCCCGGCACCGCCCAACTCGCCCCTGCTCAAAGCCGCCGCCAGTGCCGACTCATCCACGATGCCGCCCCTTGCAGTATTGATCAACAGCGCATGGGATGGCATCAATGCCAGCTCTCTTTCGCCGATCAGATGTCGAGTGTTCTCCGCCAAGGGCACATGCAGAGAAAGCACATCCACCTGGGGCAGTAGCTCATCCAGTGGCAGACGACCTGTTGTGGGTTCCCCCCCAGGTCTCTGCGCTACCAACAGCCGCATACCGAAGGCCTCCGCCACCTGACCCACCGCTCTGCCCAGTTCGCCATAGCCGACAATTCCCATGCGTTTACCGGAGAGCTCCCAGATCGGATAGTCGAGCAGACAGAATTGGGATGAGCGCTGCCACTCACCTGCATTGATAGCCTCCTGGTACTGCCGCTGCCTGGTGATCAAAGAGAGGATCAATGAGAAGACATGCTGCACCACAGAAGCGGTACCGTAGCCCGTGACATTGGTTACTGCAATACCAAGCTCTTTGGCCGCATCCAGATCCACATTATTGGTCCCGGTAGCGGCGATACAGATCAACTTCAGATTTTTACAAGCAGCGAGAACAGAGCGATCCAAAACCACTTTGTTACTGATCACCAGATCGGCATCGACAACTCTGTCGGCGATCTCATCCGGTGTCGTGGTCTGGTGCCATTCCCATTCATGCGCAAGCCTCTCCAGAGCTGCCCACTGGATATCTTTTCGATCAATCGTAGAGAGATCGAGAAACACGGCATGATTAAACAAGAATAACCTCCAGCGAATTTCCAAAAATGCTCTTATTCATCCATCAGGGCATACCGAAATATCAAGTATCAGGTATCGATTCATTGATGACCGTATCGTCGATGACTCAGCCTTGAATTGAGCCAGATCATTCTCAACCATGGCTTGGTTATATATAAATGCCTGTCAGGAGAAATAGTCATATTGGAATGAGCTGTCTGCTGCTGAACTTATCTACCTATCTTAGTTGACTACTCCTACTAACGGCAGAGGAGAGCTGATCAAGGAATCATGCAGGAGGACTACGCATGAAACTCGCAACGAAGCGCATCAATCACCTGGGACTTTTTTTCGGACTTTTGCTGACTTCCCAAGTCGCTCTCTCTGAAACCGCCCACTATCTTGGATTATCCTACATGTCGGGCGCCCCGGAAGTCTGGGACTGGCATGAGGATAATCTCTACCTGGATAATGATGGAGGCGGCGTCCCACTGGGGCTCTCCTATCGATACGCCAACATATCAGACTCGGGCTTTCGGTTCGACATCGGCATTGGGCCAATGGTGTTCATCCTTGGGGATGTGGAATATCAGGATGTACCACTTCAGCTATCGCTTGGATATAACCTGTCTCAATCAAAGAGTTTCACCACCTATGCACGCCTGGGAGCCAGCGTCCATATCAGTGATGGAGATTATCTGAAAGAGGAGGCAGATACCGGCGGTATCATCGCCCTGGGAATGGAGATGGGCTCAGGATCGACAAAATTCTTCGCGGAAGTCATGTATGACTCTGCCCAGGCCACTTTCTCTACCAGTGAAAATAACACCTATCTGGTACGCAGATATTCTGAGGAGGAGATTGAAGTCAGCGGACTTGTCGTTACCTTAGGCGCTCGTTTTTAAAACTTTCTACTGCCCATAGACAGAAAAGCACCCAACAGGGTGCTTTTCTTTTCTACCGGAACGGGCCGCTTAAGAAGTGTAATTGGCGAGCCCCGGATTACCATCCACACCCACCAGCTTGGGCGTGTTCAGCTTCTTGATCTTCACC
>JBNKMQ010000068.1:0-12570 GCA_050293225.1 Sedimenticolaceae bacterium | reverse complement strand
CGAGCGGGTCACCGGTATCGTCTCTCGGGGTGGTTCGATCCTGGCCAAGTGGTGCCTGGCGCATCACCAGGAGAACTTCCTCTACACCCACTTCGAGGAGATCTGCGAGATCATGAAGGCCTACGACGTGGCCTTCTCCCTGGGCGACGGGCTGCGCCCGGGCTGCCTGGCCGACGCCAACGACGCGGCCCAGTTCGGCGAGCTGGAGACCCTGGGTGAGCTGACCAGGATCGCCTGGGAGCACGATGTGCAGGTGATGATCGAGGGCCCCGGTCATGTGCCCATGCAGATGATCAAGGAGAACATGGACAAGGAGCTGGAAGACTGCTTCGAAGCGCCCTTCTACACCCTGGGTCCCCTGGTCACCGACATCTCCCCCGGCTACGACCACTTCAGCTCCGGCATCGGCGCCGCCCAGATCGGCTGGTACGGCACCGCCATGCTCTGCTACGTGACGCCGAAAGAACACCTGGGTCTGCCCAACAAGGCGGATGTGCGCGAGGGTATCATCACCTACAAGATCGCCGCCCATGCCGCCGACCTGGCGAAGGGCTTTCCGGGGGCGCAACTACAGGACAACGCCATGTCCAAGGCCCGTTTCGAGTTCCGTTGGGATGACCAGTTCGCCCTCAGCCTCGATCCCGAGCGGGCGATGGAATTCCACGACGAGACCCTGCCCCACCAGGCCCACAAGGTGGCCCACTTCTGCTCCATGTGCGGTCCCCACTTCTGCTCCATGAAGATCACCCAGGATGTGCGCGAGTATGCCCGTGCCCAGGGGGTCGCCGAAGAGGAGGCGCTGAAGCAGGGGATGGAGGAGAAGGCGGTGGAGTTCAAGCGGCAGGGGGCGGAGATTTACAAAGAGTTGTGAGTTTTTAGTGTTGAGTTTTGAGTTGTGGTCTGTGCGTTGCACAGGACTTATAAATTTCCCCTCTCCCTGGTCCTCTCCCGCAAAGGGAGAGGGAATTCACGGATCAGGAGAGATGGGATAACAGATAGCTCGTTCATCTGGCGTGACACCCCCCTGCGCAGTCGAGAAAAACGTCCCCTCTCCCCTTGCGGGAGAGGGCCAGGGAGAGGGGGGGTAGAATAAGAGAGTGAGCAAAGCGAGCCCCTCAATTCAAAACTCATCACTCATCACTCAACATTCAAAATTAGAAAAACCATGCTCCGACTAGATCGCTATCTCAGCAACGCTACAGCACTGACTCGCTCCCAGGCTCAGAAGGCACTGCGCAGCGGGCGGGTGAAGGTGGAGGGGCAGATCGTGAAGCAGGGCGCCACGCAGATCCCGCTGGATGCCAGGGTGACGCTGGATGGCGAGCCGGTAGCGCCGCCACTACCTCGCTACTTCATGCTGCACAAACCCCTGGGTGTGGTCTGCGCCAGCGAAGATCCAACCCATCGCACCGCTATCGACCTGCTCGATCAAGCCAATCCCGCCGGTCTCCATTTTGCCGGTCGCCTCGATATCGATGCCACCGGACTGGCGTTGATTACCGATGACGGACAATGGTCCCATCGCATCGTCTCGCCGGGGAAAGCCTGTCCCAAACGCTATCGGGTGAGACTGGCAGATCCATTGAGTGAGCATGACCTGAAAAAGCTGGAAAAGGGGGTCCTGCTGCGGGGAGAGAAGCAGCCGACAAACCCCGCCGAATCGGAATGGATCTCAGAAACCGAGTGTCTGCTGACGATCAGTGAGGGGCGCTACCACCAGGTGAAGCGGATGTTCGCCGCTCTCGGCAACCGGGTGGTCTGGCTGCATCGGGAGTCGATAGGAGCCTTGGGCTTGGATGAGGCACTCGCTGCCGGAGAGTTTCGACCCCTGACCCAGGATGAGATCGATCTGTTCTAGAGCATTTAATGCTCAGAGGGTGACGACCAGCCGGACCGCGTCGAGTCGTAATCTGGCCCCTTGCAGATGGGTATGCAGGTCTGAACCCTCCTGCTTCAATAGACGAATCTCCTCTTCCCTTACGCTGGGGTTGTGTTTTTTCAGCGCAGTCATACGGGCGATCTCTGCAGCATAGAGGGACATCATCTCGGCAAGGGCCTTTTTTACCACCGTAGGCAGCACTGCCTGGGCGTTGCCCTCCGCCAAGCGCAGCATCTTCTGGATCGGCTTGCGGTATTGGCCGATGATCGATGCCATCTGTTGCGCATCCAGGGGTTGTGCATTGACCAGCAATTCGTCGCAACCGATGTCGCTATCGAATCTTTTTCCTTTCAGATTGAGCAGGGTGCGGATAAGGGTCTTGGGAAGAAAGCGGCCTGCATGGAGACGTTTGGGGGCTACGCACTCGACAACGAAGAGGCTCTCCAATAGCAGCTGCCCCGGTTTCAGTTGCGGATGTTTTACGGTGATAGCTCCGCTGTTGCCGGTCTGTTGATTGATTACCTGCTCCATGGCACCGCTGAGCAGCGGGTGTTCCCAGGTGAGGAGCTGTCGGTCTTCATGGCTGAGGGCGTCGTTGCGATCCAGAGTTGCGGTCATGCCGCCGGCAGACAGGCCGGGCAGAGGACCGGCGATAACCTGATCTCCCGGCCGCAGGATCAATCCGGCCCTGCCAAGGGTTTCGGTCTCTATGTTGTAGCTGTCGAAGAGGCTCTCCAGATAGTCCTCCAGGGCGGGGTCCTGGTCGGTCTGTCTGAGCTGAGTCACTAGCTGATCGGCCGCCGGTTGCCGGCAGGCGCCGATCTCCAGCAGATGATCCCGGCCCTGCTGCAGGCGCTCCTCGGTCTGCTGGCGAAGTGCTTGGGTTTGCTGGATGAGCGCATCGATTCCTGTACCGCTCTCCAGGGTTTGCCAGAGGTTGTCTGATAGGGCCTGGCTGATCTCATTGGCGCCGGGGACCTGGCGCGAGAATGCGTTCAACCCATCCCGGTACCAGCGCATCATTGTCGTCTGGGGTCCGGGCTCCAGGTGCGGCACATGGATCTCCACCTGCTGCCGCTGGCCGATGCGGTCGAGTCGGCCGATGCGTTGCTCCAGCAGGTCGGGATCGGCGGGGAGATCAAACAGTAGCAGGTGGTGGGCGAACTGGAAGTTACGTCCCTCGCTGCCGATCTCGGAACAGATTAACAGCCGCGCCCCCTCCGGGTCGGCGAACCAGGCGGCGGCCCGGTCTCGCTCAATGATGGTCATGCCCTCATGGAAGAGGCCGGCGGGGATGCCGGACTGGACCCGCAAAACCTCCTGCAACTCGATGGCCGTCTTGGCATGGGCGCAGATCAGCAGCAACTTCTCATCGGCAAAGCGCTGTAGCAGATCAATCAACCAAGAGACCCTGGGGTCGATCTGCCACCACTCTGGATGGTGGTTGTTGGCGTGCAGGCGTTCTGGTGTCAGACGTAGGCGGGGATCGATCTCGTCTCCCTGGGTCAACAGGGTCTCATAGATCTCCGGTTGAGCCAGAGGATAGGTGTGGAGCACCCTCTGCGGAAAACCGCTGATGCGCGAGCGGGTGTTGCGGAACATCACCCGTCCGGTACCGTGGCGGTCGAGAAGGAGCTGGATGAGTGACTCTCTGGCTTCGGATCGAACTGCAGGATCCAGTCGATCGTCATCTATTCGTGCTAAAAGCTCAGCATTCTCATCATCGTCCAGGCTATCGAGCAGGTAGCGTCGAACCTCATCCGGCAGGGGGCTCTCCGCCAGCAGCCACTCCGCCGCCTCGGCGATGGGCTGGTAGTGGCGCTCCTCCTCGAGGAAGGCCTTCAGATCGTAGAAGCGGTCGGGGTCGAGCAGACGCAGGCGGGCGAAGTGGCCCGCCTTGCCCAGTTGCTCCGGTGTGGCGGTTAGCAGGAGGACCCCGGGAGTGGTAAGGGCGAGGGACTCCACCAGCAGATACTCGGCGCTCGGCTCCTCCTCTGACCAACTGAGGTGGTGGGCCTCATCCACGATCAACAGATCCCAGGCGCCATCCAGGGCCTGGCTGAGTCGATCGGGATTTTGGTGGAAGAGGTCGAGACTACAGAGCACCAGTTGCTCGGTATGAAAGGGGTTCTCTGCCTGACCGGAGTCCTGGATCGCCTTACAGGTCTCCTCGTCGAAGATGCGAAATTTTAGGTTGAAGCGTCGCAGTAGCTCCACCAGCCACTGATGAACAAGTGGGTCGGGTACCAGGATTAACGCTCGAGATGCCCGCCCGGTGATTAGCTGGTGGTGCAGGATCAGGCAGGCCTCAATGGTCTTGCCCAGTCCCACCTCATCTGCCAGCAGTATCCTGGGTGCGGGGCGGTTGGCCACCTCATGGGCGATATAGAGCTGATGCGGAATCAGGTCGATGCGCGCGCCGCCAAGACCGAGGACTCCGGATCTCTGCTGTCGAGCCAGAGCATTGAGGGTCTCATGCCGCAGGTTGAACCAGTGGGGCGGGTCGATCTGGCAGGCGAGCAGCCGGTCCTTGGGTTGGCTGATCTGCAGGGTGTCGCTCAGATCTGTCTCGTGCAGAAGGGTTGGCTCTGTCTCTTCTCGCAGGCCTTCATAAGTGATCAATCCATCCTTCTCGATGAGACCTTGTACTGTCAGCCGCCAACCCTCCCGGCTCTCGATCTCATCACCGACGGTGAAGATCACCCGGGTCAAGGGGGCGTTCTGTGCCGCATAGACCCGCTGTTCGCCGCTGGCGGGGAAGTGAACAGTCACCCGGCGTGATTCACTGGTTACGATCTGACCGAGGCCGAGCTCAGACTCGGTGTCACTGACCCAACGCTGGCCGGGGATGAATTGCTGCATCTGAGGCTTCCGCAAAAAAAGAGGGCGATGATAGTCGGATGTGGGTCGGCAATCCACTGGGATCTGAAAATAGAGGTTGTCTACCGCTGCCGGCTGGGAATAATAGGCACCTTGATGAAGGGCAGGAGAACAATGGTGGAAAAGGTGTTTGAAAAAATTCTCTGGAACAGCCGGTTGGTGGTCCTGGCTGCAGTGGTGGCCAGTCTGCTGGCGGCGATTGCGATGTTCTACATGGCCTCGGTGGATGCGGTTTATATGCTTGGCCATCTTGCCCACTACGCCTCTCCGGCCCTGGAGGCCGCCGAGCGGATCGACCTGCGAGCCACTACGGTGACCCATGTGGTGGAGATCGTGGATGGCTACCTACTCGCCACTGTGTTGTTGATATTCTCCCTGGGACTCTACGAGCTTTTCATCAGTAAGATCGATCTGGCAGAAGGGTCCGAGAGCGCTTCGAATGTGTTGATGATCTCCAGTTTGGACGACCTAAAAAGCCGCCTGGCCAAGGTGGTGATGATGATTCTTGTGGTGCGCTATTTCGAATATGCCCTGAGTATGGACTTCAAGACGCCCATGGATCTGCTGCAGTTTGCCGGTGGTATCGCCCTGCTTGGGCTGGCGCTCTACCTCGCCCATATGGCAGACAAGGGTCCGGGACACTGACCCCGAAGCGGAAGATTGTCACCGGATCTGCGCCGGGCACCTATGTGCTGCTGCTCTATGGCCGACGGGGAAGGGAGATCACTATCGGCAAGTTGGGGCGGTTTGGATTTTCCAGGGGATGGTATCTCTACGTAGGTAGCGCCTTTGGTCCTGGCGGTGTCGCGGCTCGGTGTGGCCATCATCGGCGTATCAGCGAACGGCCGCGTTGGCACATTGACTATTTGCGGGCGGTTTTCGATTTGAGGCAGATCTGGTTTACCCACGATCCTGTGCCCAGGGAGCATCTGTGGGCGACACGCTTATCGGAAGAGTTGGGCTATGAGTCCCCTGTGCACCGATTTGGTGCATCCGACTGTGACTGTGTGAGTCATCTCTTCCATTCTGCTGTCAAACCCAACTGGAGACATTTCAATGCACTCTCATTTTCAGCAGATTCGGAAGAATCTCCGGTGTATTGTGAAATTGTGTGATTGATAAATGTCTTTGATAGGCAAAGCGGGTCGATTTATTTTACAATCCCCGCCTAACTGGGATTGTCGGATATATCCCTACAGGTGAAAGCAGTTTGTTCAATTGAGTTTAGAGGAAGATTCCTGATGAAAAAAATGAAAGTACTCGTGCTGGCCGCCAGCACAGCTATCCTGTCTCTCGGCGCTGTGGCTAGCGCGTCAGCCGATGCCATGGCTCTGGCAACCCAGCGTGGTTGCATGGCCTGTCATCAGGTTGACACCAAGGTTGTTGGTCCTGCCTACAAAGAAGTAGCTGCAAAATATAAAGGCCAGGATGGTGCTATCGACTCTCTGACCGCTAAGGTCAAAGCGGGTGGCTCCGGCGTTTGGGGTCCTGTTCCTATGCCGCCGAATGCTCATGTTCCTGATGAGGACATCAAGACCATCGTGACTTGGGTGCTGAGCCTCTGATTTCAGGCTTTTCCCATCGGACGAAAGACGCCTGCCTCTGTGCAGGCGTTTTTTTTGCCTGATTATTCGGCCAGTCCATTTGGTTGACAGGGGCTCTGTACTGGTTTTTCAATAGGAAAACCTGTGGTATGCCCTGCTAGAGTCTGTGATTTGACACATGGGCGTTCATTAGAACGCATTTTTTACGCTTTCAGGATTGCTATGGGTCAAAGGAAAGTGTCATTCTTTGACACATGATATCGGCATGATTTGACTCCATAGAGTAAATTTCACGTCTATTCATCACGTAACTGGATACACAAAAACGAAATCCAAAGCGTTTTGCTTGGAGACTTTTGAGGGGGATGAGATGAAATTGTTTAACTTTTTTGGCCTTCTGGCGATTTTTCTTTTAAGCATGAGTGGCGCCACTGTGGCTGAGTCCACCGTAGAGGGCGTCACTATTACCGACCCCTATGTCAGGGCGGTGCCACCGGGACAGCCTAACTCAGCATCATTCATGACGGTCACGAATTCGGGAAGTAGTGATCGCGTCCTGGTGGGTGGCAGTAGCCCGGCGGCTAAGGTGGTTGAACTGCATTCTCACACCATGGAAGGAGGCATGATGCGCATGCGTCAGGTAGAGAAGATCGATCTGCCGGCAGGCAAGGATGTGAGCCTGGAGCCTGGTGGCCTGCATGTGATGCTGATCGGTTTGAAGCAGAACCTGACCCCTGGAGAGAATGTGCCATTAACCCTGAAGTTTGAAGATGGCTCTGAGGTAACGGTGAATGCGCCCATTCGCAAACTGCAGATGAAAATGAAGAAGATGGACCACGGCAATATGCATTAGGGGCCAGCTTTACTAGCATACCCAATCACCACGACTTCCAGGCCTGGGTCTGTAAGTCGTGGTAGACATGGCCATAGATTGCTTGCGGCTGTAAGTTGCACCTATCACCTCCTGTATTTAATCAAACCCTCTGTACCAGCTGATGTTTGATCGCCCCTTCCATTCCGAGGAACTGTTCAGGAACGCCTTTCTGCATGGCTTGAGAGCACTTCTGAAGGCGCCGGATCTGGGTAGTTATATCCTCGTACAGGCGAATGCCAGGTACGATGAGAGGATCTACCAGGTGCTGGAGCCTCTGTTGAAAAAGCGCTTTGACCAGCTCTCGGGACACAGTCGTGGCGCCTTGCTCCACGGATTCCAGATGGCTGGATCGAAGGATGATCAGCTGGTTTTTCTGAAACTGATGGCTATTGGCTTCGAAGGGCTGCATGCCACCGAATTCCGTCGGCTGGGGAATTGGGAGCTGCAGTTCAATCACATCCGCTCTTTTCGTCCTGCCCGCATGAGTCGAGAGAGTGTGGATGGGATCTTCAAGCCATTCGATGCGGAAGCTTTCCACTTCAATCGTCCATTTCTGCGTCGTGAGGTCTTCTGGGAGGGAGAGCTACTGGGGGTGAAGGTTGAACTCCTGTACAACAAATTTCCATTTATGCCCCTGCACGGCCTGCTGGTACCGGATCGTGAGGCGGAGATGCCCCAGCTTCTGACCTGCCACTACCATGAGTTTATCTGGTCCCTGTGTGAGATGTTGGGTGAGCAACTGCCGGGATGGAGGGTCGGTTTCAACAGCTATGGTGCCTCCGCCTCGGTCAATCACCTCCACTTCCAGCCATTCATTCGGCAGCGACCACTACCGATTGCAGAGTCTCACTGGCGTCACAATGGTGGTGATCGGGACTATCCTCTTGCTGCCGAGGTGTTTACCAAAGTCGGTCAAGCCTGGGAGAGAATCGCGCAACTGCATGAGGCGGAAACTCCCTACAACCTGCTCTATCTGCCGGGCCGCCTCTACTGCCTGCCTCGCAGGCCCCAGGGTGGCGAAACCCAGACGGCTTGGAGCAGTGGTTTCGCCTGGTATGAGCTGGCTGGGGGATTTACCACCTTCAGGCACGAAGATTTCGATAATCTCGAGGTGGAGGATGTGGAGAGTGCTATGAGAGGCTTTGCACTCTAGTGGGACGAAAATTCAGCCTCCATCCAACCACTCAAGCAGGTAGTAGAGTCGAAAGCCCTCAGAGGATCTGGAGGGGCCCATCACCCGGGCCGGGTGAGAGTCTGCCGATTTTGTGGCCTGTTCGATCGCTGCCTCCGCGCTATCTACAGGGGTGACACAGTTTTCCGGGAAACGCTTGCGTCGGCGGCTGGGGGTATAGATGACTGCGAAGCAGGTCTTAACGATCTCTGAATCCGGGTCGTTCTGCATTCCTTACCTCTTGGGTTGACGGTTGGTTCGCCAGAAACCGGGGAGCTCTGACATCACTCCAGGTATTTTGACCTGTATTAGAATTTTCTGGTATAGTTCCGCAGCTTTTTCAGGGTCTTTGGCACTCGAATTGGTGCTAGCGTGAGTGCGCAGGAAGGGCCCGGAAACCCATTATCCAGCAAAAAATTTCAGAGCAGGATTGATCATGAATAAATGGCTTGTCGTTTTATCTACCGCCCTTGCGTTCTCCGTCAGTGGGCTTCAGGCTGCAGGTAATGCAGATGAGGGAAAGGCTAACTCCGCTGTCTGCGCAGGATGTCACGGTGCCGACGGCAATAGCCCGATCAACCCGGTTTGGCCGAAACTGGCTGGCCAGCACCCCGGCTATATCGAGAAGCAATTGAAGGCCTTCAAGGCGGGTGATCGCAGCGATCCCATGATGTCGCCAATGGCGATGCCCCTCACCGAGCAGGGCATGGCAGATCTGGCAGCCTACTTCTCCAGCCAGAAGCGCACACCCGGCAAGGCCGACCCAGAGGCAGTTGCTCAGGGCGAGAAGCTCTATCGGGCGGGTAATGCCGAGACCGGTGTAGCCGCTTGTATGGCCTGTCACGGACCCGCCGGCGGCGGTGTGCCTGAGGCCGGTTTTCCCTCTCTCGCCGGCCAGCATGCCACATATGTGGAGAAGGCCCTGAAGGATTTTAGAGCCGGCAATCGTACCAATGACCTGAACAAAATGATGCAGGGTGTGGTCGAAAGGATGAGCGATAAGGAGATCAAGGCAGTTGCCCAGTATATCCAAGGCTTGAGCAAATAATCACTGCTCAGTAGCAGATGAAGGAGGCGGCTAGCAGCCGCCTTTTTTGTGTCTGAGATAAAAGCTAACGCTGTTCGCTAAGTGACCAATGTCTCAGCTTGGGATCTCTTTGGGCTAGAATGGGAATGATTTGGCAGGTCTTGACATGGATAGATTGAAAACTTGTGGCGTTTTCCTCAAGTTTTTCAGGGGTGTTGCCGTAAACTTGTATGGTTGCTGAAAATTGAAAAAAGACCAATGACGACCCAGATTAACCATAATTTATCCTTTCCTGACGGCAAAGACCGGCTGAGGCTGTTGAGCTATAACATCCAGGCCGGAGCCGATACCCGCCGCTATCGCGAGTATGTCACCCACGGCTGGAAACAGATGCTGCCGCACAAGGATCAACTGGAGACCCTTAAGCATATTGCCCATCTGCTCAAGGATTTCGACGTGGTCGGTCTGCAGGAGGTCGACTCCGGCAGCTTCCGTAGCGGCTTCATCGATCAGACCGCCTTTCTGGCTGAGCAGGCGGGATTCCCTTACTGGTTTCGTCAGGTGAATCGCAAGATCGGCAAGCTGGCGAAACACAGCAACGGCGTTCTGAGTCGGGTAGAGCCAAGAGTCGTGACGGAACACCGTCTTCCTGGTCTCCCGGGAAGGGGTGCGGTATTGATGGAGTTCGAGACCAGTGAGAAACCCCTGGGTATCTGTATGATGCATCTGGCGTTGGGACGACGTGCCCGCCTGCGGCAGCTCTCCTTTGTCAGCGATCTGGTGTCTCACTACTCTCATCTGGTATTGATGGGGGATTTCAACTGTGGTTGCAGCTCCCAGGAGTTCAAGTACCTGATCGAGAGAACCAATCTCCAGGGTGCCCATTGCGACATGATGACCTTTCCCAGTTGGCGACCGAGCCGAAAGCTGGACCATATTCTGGCTTCGCCCAGTCTGAAGGTGGCCAGATCAGAGGTATTGAATTATGCCCACTCTGATCATCTGCCGATCAGTCTGGAGATTGAATTACCTAAAGATGTAACGCTTCCCTCGGCTGCTTAACATGGTTAACAAGCCGTGTTGGGTAGGCAAAGGTTAAGTTTTGACAGGAGTCGAGCTTCTTGTCCTGGTCTTGGGGAAGACCTATAGCAAAGCTGAACCATGAACGAAACTAACTGGAAACAGCTCTACGACGAGCTGCTGCAGAAGCATGAAGATGAATCGGCAGCGGGCAAAGAGCTGGAGAGCCTTCTTACCCGTACCATTGTCCGCTTGACGCTGGCTGCCGGCGGTTTTGATAATCGCCTGGATCCCCATTTAAAAGGGCTCAGGGACGCGGTGAAAAAAGGGGTGGATCATCGCCTGAAAGACCGTCTCGATTCCCTCTCTGATGACCTCCTGCATTTTGCCGACAGCTCAGCCGCAGGAGAAGATGAGGTAGTACACGCCAAATACCAGCACCTTCTCTCATCCCTCAATCTCTCAAAAAGAGAGATGACCGAGACCGAGGAACTGCTCGGTCTGCTTGGTGATGATCCCTCATCTCTCGAACCTAAGGCGTTTGATCGTCTAAGGACGCTACTTGGGCAGCATGAACAGAAAGAGGCCAAGGGTGGACTCTTCGACAGACTGCTGGGTGGAGCGCGATCAGACGATTCCATCAAACCCAACGAGATTTTACTCAATCTGCTGGAGCAGGCCTCCTGGCCATCCCACTGGGAAGAGCGTGTCAATGGGTTCAAGCGGCAGTTGGGAGCAAATGCAGAGAAGGATACCTGGACTCAGGTTTTACAGGAGTTGCTGGAGCTTTCCGCCAAATCCTATGACGAGATTCAGGTGGAGATCAAAGAGGCCGAAGACTTCCTCGATGAGCTGACTCAACGTTTGCAGGATCTGGGTTTTCACCTACAGACCGCCCATGAAGGCCGGGATCGGATGGTCGCTCATGGTAAGAATCTCAGCGATCAGGTAAGCGGTCATGTGGGAGATATCGGCGAGCAGGTTGAAGGCGCCACGGATCTGACCCAATTGAAAGGGGCGATCTCTGAGCGACTGGCCCTGATCAAGGGTAGTATCGATGAGTTTCTGCAGGAAGAGCTTCAGTGGCATCAGCAGGCAGAAGAGAACGAGACCCAGCTGCGTGAGCGACTGGAAAAGCTCGAGCGGGAGTCCTTTGATCTGCGTGCGCGTATGCTTGAGGCCCACCACCTGGCGTTACGTGATGCGGTCACCGGCTTGCCCAACCGGCTCGCCTACGAGGAGCGCAGGGAGCAGGAGTTCGCTCGCTGGAAACGCTTTGGTGATCCCCTCACGATGCTGGTCTGGGATGTGGACGATTTCAAGTCTATCAATGACCGCTTCGGTCATCAGGCGGGGGACAAGGCCCTGCGAGTCATTGCCAACAGCCTCAGCGCCCGCTTGAGGGAGACCGATTTCATCGCTCGCTTCGGCGGCGAAGAGTTTGTCTGTCTCCTCTGTGGCACTCAAGGTGAGGAGGCCCTGAAAGTCGCCGATGAGATGCGCCGGTCGGTGGAGGAGAACGGTTTTCACTCCGCCGGCAAGCCGGTTCGGGTGACGATCTCTTGTGGTATCACCTCATTTTCTGAGGGTGATGATGCGGATGCGGTTTTCTCTCGTGCTGATACGGCACTCTATCGCGCCAAGAGCCGGGGTAAGAATCGCTGCGAGCTGGCCTAAGCCAGCCCGCCCGACGCATTTCGTTTTGCCGATCTTAAGTCAAGATGTCTTGAAGCTGGAGATCATTCCATGCAGCGTCTCTCCAAGTCGGGAGAGTTCATCTGAAGCCTGCGAGATCTGATCACTGGCGAGTACCGACTGTTCGGTCAGCTGAGAGATGTGAACCACACTTTTATCAATCTCCTGTGCAACGGCTGATTGCTCTTCCGCAGCACTGGCGATTTGGGTATTACGATCCGAGATCAGGGATACCGACGAGGCTATCTGGTCCAGTGATCCTGCTGCACCTTCCGCCTTTTCCACCGTCTGTTGGGTTGTATCGCTACTGCGGCGAATGACATCTACCGCATTCTGGGTGCCTGCCTGGAGTCGTTCGATCATCTCCTTGATCTCTGTTGTGGCCTGCTGTGTACGGCTCGCCAGTGAACGCACCTCGTCGGCTACAACGGCAAAGCCGCGGCCCTGCTCTCCAGCGCGGGCCGCCTCAATGGCGGCATT
>JBNKMQ010000067.1:0-23453 GCA_050293225.1 Sedimenticolaceae bacterium | reverse complement strand
AAACACCCGGCTATAATCCGTTGCGTTGAGCAACCTTACTGACCGCGAAAAACCACTCTTTTTCGCCGACAAGCGAGTGTTCAGCTTATGGAGCCAGCCGTGCACGCCCTTTGGCACGCCGTGCCTGAATGACTTTACGACCGCCTTTGGTGGCCATTCGTGCACGAAAACCATGGGTACGGGCACGTTTAAGATTACTGGGTTGAAAAGTTCTTTTCATAGCTGCTTTACCGGTAAATCCGTTAAAAACTTAAATAATTACGGACGAAAAAAAGAGGCGTAGAGTAGTCCTAAAGGCGGGCCCATGTCAATAGAAAAATGCGATAAAAAACTCTCTCAAATTAGCAATCAAACTGTGGATAAGTCCTCTTTCAGGGAGTAGACTTGATATCCTATTCCGTACCTGAATGCATACGCTCACGGATTCATCCGTTTGGGTCTCGGTGGCTTTTTCGATCTATTTTCTACCTGGCTGGAGAATTGGCTTTGGATCTTTGGCATCGCTGTTCAGCACAACTTGAACAGGAACTCCCGGCTCAACAGTTTAATACCTGGATTCGGCCACTGCAGGTCACAGAAGCGCCTGATGAACTAAAGCTCCTGGCCCCCAACCGCTTCGTTCTGGACTGGGTCAAGAATCACTATCTCGACACCATCCAAAAACTGATCAAAGAGTTGAGTCAGGAACAGATGCCCCGGGTCTCTGTCGAGATCGGCAGCAAGCAGAAGAGCCCGGTCAAGAAGAAACAGAATCAGCCCGTCACTGTCTCTCCTGGCCAAAACAGACACGCCCCTATTGAGAGCAATCTCAATCCCAGCTTCATCTTCGACACCTTTGTCGAGGGTAAATCAAACCAACTGGCCAGGGCAGCCTCGATGCAGATCGGCGAGAATCCCGGCAAAGCCTACAACCCGCTCTTTATATATGGGGGGGTAGGACTGGGAAAGACCCATCTGATGCACGCCGTCGGTAACAGTATTCTGAAAAAGAACCCAGACGCGAGGGTCATCTATCTCCACTCCGAGCGATTTGTCGCGGAGATGGTCAAGGCGCTACAACACAACACTATCGATCAGTTCAAGAAAAAGTATCGTTCAGTGAATGCCCTCTTGATCGATGATATCCAGTTCTTTGGCGGTAAGGAGCGCTCCCAGGAGGAGTTCTTCCACACCTTCAACGCCCTGTTCGAATCCCAACAGCAGATCATCCTCTCCAGCGACCGCTTTCCGAAAGAGGTGACTGGTCTTGAGGAGCGGCTGAAATCCCGCTTCGGCTGGGGCCTAACCGTCGCCATTGAGCCACCGGATCTGGAGACCCGTGTCGCTATCCTGCAGAGCAAGGCCCTTCAGCTCAATGCAGAACTACCTAGCGAGGTCGCCTTTTTCATGGGCAAACGGATCCGTTCGAATATCCGCGAGCTGGAAGGTGCACTGCGAAGAGTCATCGCTAATGCAACCTTCACCGGGCGGGATATCAATCTCGACTTTGCCAAGAGTGCCCTCAGGGACATGATCGCTGCCCATGACAAACAGGTCACCATCGAGAATATCCAGAAGACCGTTGCTGAATATTTTCAGATTCGTACCTCGGATCTACTCTCAGCCAAACGTAGTCGCTCCATCGCCAGACCAAGACAGATCGCCATGACACTTTCGAAGGAGCTGACCAACCACAGCCTGCCTGAGATCGGCAATGCATTTGGCGGACGTGATCACACCACTGTGATCCACGCAACACGAAAGGTTAAAGAGCTGAGGGAGAGCGATGCTAGAATCTCCGAGGACTATTCGAACCTGTTGAGAACACTAAGTAGTTAATGTGGATAAATTGTTAGAAAAATCGGTTAATATTCAAATCGATAGTTGTCCACAATTGGTCAACAGGAAATCAGCAGGCTCAGAGACAGTTAAACCACAGACAAAAAATGAAAAAACATCAATTAAAACAAATAGTTAATGAGTTTCCTCACAGAAATGGCCCTGCTTAATAATAATAATAAATTTTCTTAAACATATATCTTTAATAAGAAAGCTGAGTGGATAACATGAAGATAGTCACCGATAGGGAAAGCTTACTTGAACCCCTTCAGCAGATTGCTGGTGTGGTTGAAAGACGGCAGACACTGCCGATACTCGCCAACATACTCATCAATGCAAGTAATGGGATCTTGCAGATGACGGCGACAGATCTGGAAGTTGAACTGAAGACACAGGCCAAAGCTGATTGTGAAGGTGAAGCGGATTTCACCGTACCGGCAAGGAAGATACTGGACATCACAAAGGCACTACCAGAGGGCGCTTCAATCTCTCTCGAAATTGATGGCGATAAGGCGAAGCTTCAGTCTGGTAGAAGTCGATTTTCTTTAGGCGTACTTTCGGCTCAAGACTACCCGGTTATTGAGCCAACACCTAGCAATACGGTTCTCTCACTCAACGAGGGACTGTTGAAAAGGATGATCGAGAAGACTCAATTCGCCATGGCTCAACAGGATGTTCGATACTATCTCAACGGCATGCTGTTGGAGATCTCAAAGGGTGAGATCAAAACTGTTGCTACTGATGGTCACCGATTAGCGCTGAGCAAATCAGGCGGTCTGCCCACTGATCTGGATATTCAAGTCATACTTCCGCGGAAAGCAGTTATCGAACTGGCCCGACTGCTCAAGGATACAGAGAACGAAGTCAAGATCGAACTGAATAACAACTACATCAAGATTCTCCTCGAGAAAGCAGTTTTTACATCGAAACTGATCGATGGACGTTTTCCTGAGTATCAACGCGTCATGCCAAGTGGATCTGACAAAGAGGTTGAGGCAGAGAAGTCTGCACTGAAACAGTCTCTTTCCAGGGCCTCAATCCTATCCAATGAAAAATATCGTGGTATTCGATTCGCTGTACAAAACAATTTGTTGCAACTCCAGGCCCATAATCCAGAACAGGAAGAGGCAGAAGAGGAGCTTGAGGTCGATTATCAGGGTGATGAGCTGAAGATAGGATTCAACGTTGGATATCTACTGGACGCAATTTCGGCCATCGATGAAGAAAATGTGATCATTGAACTTAAGGATTCAAACAGCAGTGCTCTCATTTACGGCAAGGGAAATGCCGAAAGCCGATATGTCATCATGCCGATGAGAATCTAGAAAACGGATAGATACCGGCGATATGATGTCGCCGGTAACCACCTCCAGCTTGATAATAAAAGAACTCAAGATAGAAAACCTCCGAAATATCGGACAAGCTGACCTCTCTCCAACAGCAGGCATTAACATCATCCAAGGTGGAAACGGGGCAGGTAAGACTACCCTTCTCGAGTCCATCTATCTTCTTGCCAGAGCCAGGTCATTCCGACAGACCCATAAAAACACGCTGATAAAAGAAAAAGAGAGAAGAGTTACTGTCTTTGCTAATACCAAGAGTGACTCAGGAGAGAGCATAAAAATTGGTTTTCAACGAGAGGGCGCTGAAAATCGAATCAAGATAAATAGCAGCAGAGTAAAAAAACTATCACAACTCGCTGCTGCCCTGCCTATTGCAATCATCACACCGCACTCCCACAGAATCATAGAAGAGAGTCCAGATCACAGAAGGAGACTACTCAACTGGGGAGTGTTCCACGTGGAACATAACTATCAATCATTACTGACAAGATATAATCGTGCGCTGTCACAAAGAAATACCGCATTAAAAAGCGGCAACCAAAACCCTGCTATCTGGGATGAGCAAGTAGCACAGTATTCAGACGAAATCACAAGACTAAATAATAAATATGTCGAGGAGTGGAGAGTAAGTCTCCTCGAACTTATAGAAGATATAGATATCTTTAAGGGAATCTCACTTGAATATATGAGAGGTTGGCAGGAGAACAAAACATTAAAAGCTTGCTTAGAAGAAAAACTAGCTCTTGATCAAAAGAGGGGATTTACATCTGTGGGTCCCCATAGAGCAGATGTACACATTGAAATAGATAGGCGAGCTGTTAAACAAAAACTCTCCAGAGGACAACAGAAACTACTTATCACCATGATGATGCTGGCACAATCCAATATTCAGAGAGAGCACCAGAGAGAGAAGGCGATAATCCTATACGATGACTTTCAATCGGAACTCGATAAGAAAACACAAAAGGAGATCCTGAATGTCATCCAATCTTCAGGCTGCCAGGCCTTTTTGACAATGATTGAGAGAGATGAGGAGATATGGGAAAAATTGGTTGATGGAGATCAGATGTTCCACGTGGAACATGGCGTCTTTTCCTGTCAGGCTTAACCTGGCTGCTATATATCACAAGAGTCTAAATCAGTCGTCTGTTGCCCCTCAGTCAGGGTATAATGGGGCGTTGCGGGTTTGGAACCCTAATCGAATTACCCAACGGAAATAGCTTATGAGTTACGATTCTTCGAATATCAAAGTCCTTAAAGGTCTGGATGCTGTGCGTAAGCGTCCCGGCATGTATATCGGTGACACCGATGACGGCACCGGTCTGCATCACATGGTATTTGAAGTGGTGGATAACTCCATCGATGAGGCCCTGGCCGGACATTGTGACGAGATCAAGGTGACTATCCATTCTGATCAGAGCGTCACCGTTAGCGACAATGGCCGAGGGATTCCGGTTGACGAGCATGCTGAGGAGAAGCGCTCAGCAGCCGAGGTCATCATGACCGTCCTCCACGCCGGCGGTAAATTCGACGATAACTCCTACAAGGTCTCCGGTGGACTCCATGGTGTGGGCGTCTCTGTGGTGAACGCCTTGTCTGAAGAACTGAAACTGAAGATACGTCGCCAGGGAAAGATCTGGGAGCAGGTCTACGTTCACGGTGTACCGCAGTCTGATCTCAAAGCGATCGGTGATACCGAGCGGACCGGGACCAGTGTTACCTTCATGCCGAGTAGTGAGACCTTTACCAATATCGAGTTTCACTACGATATTCTGGCCAAGCGGTTGCGCGAGCTCTCTTTCCTCAACTCCGGGATTCGTATCCACCTGAAGGAGGAGTCCTCAGGTAAAGAGGATGTCTTCGAATATGTCGGCGGTATCCTCGCCTTCGTTGAGCATTTGAATAGAAATAAATCGCCTCTGCATGATCAGGTCTTCAGCTTCTCCGGTGAATTGAATGATGTGGCAGTTGAGATCGCCATGCAGTGGAATGAGTCTTATCAAGAGACCATTTTCTGCTATACCAATAATATTCCCCAGCGGGATGGGGGTACCCATCTGGCGGGTTTCAGGGGTGCACTGACCCGAACCCTGAACCAATATATCGAGCAGTCTGGGCTGTCAAAAAAGCAGAAGGTCAACACCAGCGGCGATGATGCCCGTGAAGGTTTGACCGCTGTTCTTTCGGTCAAGGTGCCCGATCCCAAATTTTCCTCTCAAACCAAGGACAAGTTGGTCTCATCCGAGGTGAAGGGAATTGTTGAGAACCTGCTGAGCGAACATCTCAACAGCTTCCTGTTGGAGAATCCCGCCGACGCAAAGAACATTGCCGGCAAGATGATCGAAGCGGCCAGAGCCAGAGAGGCAGCGAGAAAGGCCCGCGAGATGACTCGTCGTAAAGGGGCCCTGGATATCGCAGGTCTGCCAGGCAAGCTTGCGGATTGCCAAGAGAAGGATCCGGCCCTGTCTGAACTCTATCTGGTGGAGGGTGACTCCGCTGGTGGTTCCGCCAAGCAGGGTAGGGATCGAAAATTCCAGGCTATCCTGCCTCTCAAGGGTAAAATCCTAAATGTGGAGAAGGCCCGCTTCGACAAGATGCTCTCCTCAGTAGAAGTCGGAACCCTGATCACCGCGCTGGGTTGCGGCATCGGTCGGGAGGAGTTCAACCCTGACAAGCTGCGCTACCATCGCATCATCATCATGACCGACGCAGACGTCGACGGCGCCCATATCCGCACCTTGCTGCTAACCTTTTTCTATCGGCAGATGCCAGAATTGATCGACCGGGGCTATATCTATATTGCTCAGCCACCACTCTATAAAGTAAAAAAGGGTAAGCAGGAGCAATACCTGAAAGATGACCAGGATCTAAATAATTATTTCCTGCAGACCGCTCTCGACAACGCCTCCTTGCATGTAACAGCGGATGCACCACCACTTACCGGTGAGGCTCTGGAGAATCTAGCCAGGGACTTTCTTGCAGTTATGGCCAGTATTGGACGTCTCTCGCTCAGATACGACGGTCCTCTGCTGGAAAAAATGATCTATATGCCGAAAATCGATGAGGTGATGATCGAGGACAAGTCGGCTCTGCAGCAGTGGATTGGTGAGTTGGAAGGTCGTCTGAATACCGATTTAGGTCTTTCAGAATCTTGTACCCTGCAGCTGATGAACGATTCCGATTGCGATGATCCGGGTATCCTACTCACTCGCAAGACCCATGGCATTGGCAATGATAAACTGATTCCTTTCGATTTCTTCAATAGTGTTGAATATCGAAAAATAACTGAATTGGGAGCCAAGCTCAGTGACCTGCTCTCCGAAGACGCCTATGTCAAAAGGGGAGAGAAAACCGAAGCGATTAACAGCTTCCGTCAAGCTCTCGACTGGCTGATGGATGACGCGAAGAAGGGTCAGCATGTTCAGCGTTACAAGGGTCTGGGTGAGATGAATCCAGAGCAGTTGTGGGAGACCACCATGAATGCTGATAGCCGTCGTTTGCTCCAGGTCAGCATCGAAGATGCGGTTGCGGCGGATCAGATCTTTGCCACCCTGATGGGTGATCAGGTGGAGCCGAGACGAGACTTCATTGAGACCCATGCATTGACGGTGGAGAATCTGGACGTTTAACAGACCTGCAGACCTTTTTTACAAAGATGCTGTTAGATAAGGCACTTTATAGTTAGTAAGTGCTTACTTGTTTCGGAGCTTATGTGAAACTTCAGCAAAGCTCGATACAGTTTGCCGCGGCAACTGAAGATCACTTTGCCGATATTGCGGGTCTGGTGACCTCCCCTGAAGAACTCTATCTGGTCTATCCATCTGGCCAATATCCCTGGTGTACTGCCCAACTGGAACGACTGGCTCAGATGAGATCTGACCTCACGGTCGCCCTGCTCGATGGCGAGGTGACAGCCTTTGCCAACCTCTATGATGTGAGACCAAATGAATCCGCTTTCATTGGCAATCTCGTCGTATCACCAAGGTTCAAGCGCCTCGGTATTGGTAGGTCGCTGACACTGCATATGGTGGAGATCTGTAAAACAGCGTACCGGGCCAGGCCCCACCTATCTGTGTTCGGCTTCAATACGCCGGCAATTCTTTTATATTCAGCGCTCGGCTTTAAACCCTATGCGGTTGAGCCAAGGGAAGATCTCAATGGAGAGAAAGTGGCTCTGTTTCATATGCGCCACGAATGAAGCTAAACCGCTGATTAGATGGAGCGTTCCCCGGGCATCTGTTCGACCTTCTCCTCAATCCAGGCTTCGGCCTTGGCATTGATTTCGGATGCCGACAGTCCTTCGGTCTCGATCACTGGGCCTATTGCCACTTCCACAGTTCCCGGATATTTTTTAATGTCCCGGCGTCGCCAGAAAACACCGGCATTGTGTGCAAGTGGAACCACAGGGTAGCCGGTCTTTTCAGCTAATAGAGCACCACCGATGCCATAGCGTTTGCGTGTGCCTGGTGCGACCCTAGTCCCTTCTGGAAAGATGATGATGTTGATGCCGTCATCCAACTTCTCTTTTCCCTGTTCGATGATCTGATCCACCGCTTTGCGTCCTGATTTGCGATTGATGGCGATGGGTTTGAAATGCCACATAATCCAGCCAAAAAAGGGTACGAAGAGTAGTTCTCTTTTAAGTACCCAGGCCTTGGGACCCGGAATCAGCGTAATGAGCGCGATGGTCTCCCAGGCCGATTGGTGCTTGGCAAAGACGATAAAACTTCCTTCAGGCAAATTCTCCTGCCCGCTGATTCGGTAGTCGAGGTTGCAGAAGAAAGAGAGGGCCCAGAGGTTGAGATGGCTCCAGCTGTTATCGAAAATATGTCGCTTCTTCCTGGGTAAAAATCCGGCGAGTAGCGTACCCAATGTGGCGATGATAACCGTGGTAATCACCATGAAGGTAAAGAAGAGCAGGGAGCGTATAAAGATCATGCTTGGTTTTTCATATCAAGTAAGTAGGGCCATCAAGTGAAAGTAAGTACTTACTTATTTACACCGTTGAATTCAGAAACCCGGATACGACCATCAACCATGCGTGACTCTCTCTTGTTGAGCTTTTCCATCTTTCGCCAGAATGCACTGTTGAGGTCGAAATCCTGGGCAATCGCGGTACCCATCACCAGGATGAGAAGATCGGCTACCTCTTCAGCCAGCTCCTCTTTAGGCTTGCCTTTGGTGACGCAAGATGAGATTTCCCCCAACTCTTCCGCCATCAGAGAGATACGGTAGGTCATCTCTTCACCCCCTTTCTCTCGGAACTGGTGCTTATCGTGAAACGCCTGTACGGCGGCCAGCATCTCCTGGTAGGAGTCCCCGCTCACTACTTACTCTCCTGCTGCAGGAGGGAGATATCCGCAACGCTGAGGAATAGACTCTCCAATTGAGATAGCAGAGCCAGACGGTTCTGTCTCAGCTTTTCGTCATCGGTCATCACCATCACCTGGTCGAAGAAGCTGTCCACGGACTCCTTCAGGGAAGCGAGGACACGCAGTCCTTCGGCATACTCACCGGACTCGAAAAGAGGTTTGGCGATGGGTGTCAGCTCGGCGATCTTCTCCGCCAGGGCCTTCTCGGCATCGTCTTGAAAAAGGGTGGTATCGACCTGGTCAGGAATCGTCTCGCTGCTCTTCTTGAGAATATTACGGATACGCTTGTTAGCGGCAGCGAGGCTTTCCGCTTCGGGCAGGCTGCGAAAATCGGCCATGGCGCTGATGCGCTGATCGAAGTCGGGGAGTGTCTGCGGTTGGACTTCGGAGACCGCCTGGAAGAGATCCATCGAGACACCCTCTTCGCTGTAGATTCCCTTGAGGCGCTCGAGCATGAATTGGTAGACCGAATCAGCCGTATTCTTTTCCGTCAGACGATCAGAGAGATTCTCCGCGACGCTGTTGAGTAGATCTTTCAGCGGCAAGGTTAGTGAGTGCTCACGTACAATGCGGAGTGCGCCAAGAGCGGCACGTCTTAGGGCGAAGGGGTCTTTGTCGCCGGTCGGTTTCTGGCCGATGCCAAAGATGCCTACCAGGGTATCCAGCCGCTCTGCCAAGGAGATGGCGATGCCGGTTTTGCTCTGGGGCAGTTGGTCGCCGGAGTAGCGGGGCATGTAGAACTCATCCATCGCCTGGGCCAGTTCATCCGCCTCGCCATCACGCTTGGCCTGGTAGCGTCCCATGATGCCCTGCATCTGCGGGAATTCACCGACCATGTCGGTCATCAGATCGCAGCGGCTGAGGAGTGCGGCACGATGGGCCAGCTCAGTATCGCCACCGATATTGCCGGCGATGCTGGATGCGAGCTTGGCGATACGGGTTGATTTGTCGTGCATCGAGCCGAGCTTGTTCTGAAACACAACGCCCTTGAGAGATTCGAGATGATCCTCCAGCCGCTTCTTGGCATCCTGTTGCCAGAAGAACATCGCATCCGCCAGACGTGGACGGATCACCCGCTCGTTACCCGCCTTGATCAGCTCCGGCTGGGGGCTGTCGATATTGGCGATGGTGATGAAGTGGTTCATCAGTTTGCCGTTGGCATCGAACAGGGGGAAGTACTTTTGATTGCCTTTCATGGTGGCGATCAAAGCCTCTTGCGGGACCTCGAGAAAACGCTCTTCGAAACTGGCGCTGATGGGCACCGGCCACTCATTGAGTGCAGTCACTTCATCCAACAGATCATCATCCAGGTCCGGGCGACCACCCAGAGACTCAGCGCTGGTGGTGATCAAATCCCGGATCTTGTCACGCCGTTCGGTGAAATCGGGGATCACCTTGCCCATCTCTTTGAGCACGGATGGGTAGTCTTCCGGATTGTATAGAGTGATGGCGGACGGATGGTGAAATCGGTGGCCGTAGGTCAGGCGATCCGACTTGGCGTCGAGCAGGGTGCAGTCAACCAATTCATCCCCATGGATGAACGCCAGCCAGTGAACCGGACGTACGAACTGGGCATCGGAGTTCCCCCAGCGCATGCGCTTGGGAATGGGTAGTTTATTCAGTGCCTGCTCTGCAATACCGGGCAGGAGTTTGTCGGCGGCCTGGCCCTTCTCCTCTATTTGATAGACCAGCCACTCGCCCTTGTCGGTCTCAACGCGTTGCAGTTGATCCACCGTGGTGCCACAGGATCTGGCAAAGCCTTCCGCCGCTTTAGTGGGGTTGCCGTCTGCGTCAAAGGCGGCCTTAACCGCAGGGCCTCTTCTTTCAATCTCACGATCGGGCTGGCGCAGGGCGCAGTCGGAGATCAACAACGCCAGTCGGCGAGGAGAGGCGAAAGGCTTTACCTCGCCATGACTCAGGCCAGCCTTCTCCAGTCCAGCGATAAAATCATCGGTTAATGCCTGGGAGAGACGCTTCAGCGCCTTGGGCGGCAGCTCTTCGGTACCCAGTTCAAACAGCAGGGATGCGACTTCAGACATTGGCCTTCTCCTGGTCCTGCTTCAACATCGGAAAGCCCAGCTTCTCCCGGGCATCGTAGTAGGCCTGGGCCACCGCGCGGGCGAGGGAGCGGACCCGTAGAATATATCTTTGTCGCTCAGTCACCGAGATGGCGTGCCGCGCATCGAGCAGATTGAAACTGTGGGAGGCCTTCAGAACCTGTTCATAGGCCGGCAGGGGAAGCCCCGCCTCGATCAACCGGTTGGAGTCCTTCTCACACTGGTCAAACAGTTTGAAGAGAAAATCGACATCGGCGTGTTCGAAGTTATAGGCCGACTGCTCCACCTCATTCTGATGGAAGACATCACCATAGGTCACCACGCCCTGGGGTCCATCGGTCCAGATCAGATCGAAGACACTCTCCACGCCCTGCAGATACATGGCAATTCGTTCAAGGCCGTAGGTGATCTCGCCGGTAACAGGTCGGCAGTCGAGTCCGCCCACCTGTTGGAAGTAGGTGAACTGGGTGACTTCCATGCCGTTGAGCCAGACCTCCCAGCCAAGACCCCAGGCGCCGAGGGTGGGGGACTCCCAGTTATCCTCGACGAAACGAATGTCGTGTAGATTGAGATCCAATCCCAGAACTTCAAGGGACCCCAGATAGAGTTGTTGGATATCCTTCGGCGAAGGCTTCATCACCACCTGGTACTGATAGTAGTGCTGCAGGCGGTTGGGATTCTCGCCGTAGCGGCCATCGGTGGGTCGTCGGGAGGGCTGCACATAGCCGGCATTCCAGGGCTCAGGCCCGATAGAGCGTAGAAAGGTTGCGGTATGGAAGGTACCGGCACCCATCTCCATGTCGTAGGGTTGCAGGATCACGCAGCCCTGTTTGGCCCAATAGTCCTGCAGGACGAAGATCAGTTCCTGGAAGGTCAAAAAGTCGCTTTTGCTATTTGCAGAATCTCGACTCACGGTGAGTCTCCGAATGGTGTTGCGGAAAACGCGTAAGTATAACGATGCCGCCAGGTTAAGGCTAACCCGGTATCTCATCTGATGATGCGCTTTTCAATAGTTAGGATTACAAATGGGTACGCTTATCGGGTGTTTGAGTCAGGGCAATACCGTATAATGGTGGGTTCTGGCCCGAAGAACTTCATTCCCTATGACAAAACAACCCAAAGCTGCGGCACTGATCTCCGGTGGATTGGACTCGCTTCTTGCCGCCAAGGTGGTACAGGAGCAAGGGGTCCATGTGGAGGGGCTCAACTTCTATACCGGCTTCTGTGTCGAGGGACATACCCACGCGATTCGCAAGAAGGACCGGAAGAAGGAGAAGCGTAATAACGCCCTCTGGGTAGCGGAGCAGTTGGGTATCAAGCTGCATATCGTGGATATCGTCGAGGATTATAAAGATATCGTTATCAACCCCAAACATGGCTATGGTGCCAATCTCAACCCCTGTCTCGACTGTAAGATCTTCATGGTCAGCAAGGCGCTGGAGTGGATCAAGGCCAAGGGTTTCGATTTCATCATCACCGGCGAGGTGATGGGGCAGCGGCCCATGTCCCAGCGTAAGGAGACCATGCCGGTAGTAGCCGGGGAGTCGGGCGCCGACGATCTGTTGCTGCGACCCCTGTGCGCGAAGAACCTGCCGGAGACCCGTCCCGAGAGAGAGGGCTGGGTCGATCGGGAAGCGCTCTACGACTTCTCCGGTCGCAGCCGGAAACCGCAGATGGCCCTGGCGGCCAAGTTCGGTTTCGAAGATTATGCCCAGCCGGCGGGGGGCTGCTGCTTTCTCACCGACGCCCAGTACTCGGACAAACTCGCCGACCTCTGGCGCTCCCGCGGCGAACGGCGCTACGAGATGGACGACATCATGCTGCTCAAGGTGGGGCGGCATCTGCGGCCGGCCAAGCACTACAAGTTGATCATCTCCCGGGAAGAGGGAGAGGGTAATTTTCTACGCGGTTATCGCTCCCGTTTTCCCCATCTCTCCACAGTCAGCCACCCTGGCCCCCTGGCATTGATTGATGGCGATGCCTCAGAGGCCGATATCGAATTCGCCGCCCGCTTGGTGGCCCGCTATAGTCAGGGACGGAGTGCCGATCAGGTGACATTGGCGTTTACCGATACTGAGGGTAATCAGAGAGAGATCCAGGTAAGTCCGATGCCGGCCCACGAGATTCCTAAGGAGTGGATCCTTTGAGCCGGCACCTTGTTGATTGTCGGGGTCTGCTTTGTCCCATGCCGGTGATCCGTGTTCAGTCGGCAGTGGAGTCACTGTCGAATGGCACCCAGGTGGAGGCAGTCTGCACCGACCCGGGGGCATTAAACGATATTCCCGCCTGGTGCCGGGTGAATGGACATAGGCTGATTGAAACTCGATCAGAGGCTGATGATTATATAGTGGTCGTTGAGGTTGATCATGGGGGTAACTGAATGAGTCCGCAGGCCGAGACCAGGGATCTGAGATTCCGCATCAGTAGTCGTGCTGCTGTAGTGGGCGCGCTGGTGAACACCCTGCTGGCGGGATTGAAGTTACTCTTCGGCTGGCTGGGTCAGTCCCAATCCCTGATCGCCGACGGTATCCACTCCCTCTCCGACCTGCTCACCGATGCCCTGGTCTTTTTCGCCGCACACCACGCGAAAGAGGCGCCGGATGAAGATCATCCCTATGGTCATGGCCGCTTCGAGACAGTGGGGACCCTGGTGTTGGGCGGTATTCTTATTGCTGTCGGTTTCGGTATTGTCTGGGATGCCGGGGAGCGACTCTTTGCGCCAGAGCAGCTAACCATGCCGGCGACCTTTACCCTCTACGTGGCGGCCTTCTCCATCCTGGCCAACGAGGGGCTCTTTTTCTATACCCGTCATCTGGCCAATATCATCCAGTCAGATCTGCTGCGGGCCAATGCCTGGCACCATCGCAGTGACTCGGTCTCGTCGGTGGTGGTCCTGGTCGGTATCGGTGGCACTTTGATGGGCCTGCCCTATCTGGATGCCATCGCCGCAGTCCTGGTCGGATTGATGGTTGCAAAAATCGGCTGGAATCTGGGCTGGGGTGCCATCCAGGAACTGGCGGATGCCGGGCTTGAAGAGGAGCATCTGCAGGAGATCCGGGATGTGATCGGCAATGTCTCAGGGGTCAAAAGCGTACATATGTTGAGAACCCGCAAGCTGGGTGGTCACGCCATGGCCGATGTGCATGTCCAGGTCGATCCCTGGCTGAGTGTCTCCGAGGGGCATCGTGTTGCCGAGGTGGTGCAGTATGGCCTGATCGACAAGATCGATCTGTTGGAGGATGTGACGGTTCACATCGATCCGGAAGACGATGAGAAGGGACCTTCCTGCGCCAAGCTGCCCCTGCGGGACGAGGTGGAGAGCATCCTGGATGATCTGTGTGGGGAAATCGATGAGTATCGATCCCGGCAGCGGTTGGTGCTGCACTATCTATCGGGCCATATCGATCTGGATATCTATCTGCCTATTTCAATCTATACAACAGAGGGGGCGTCAGAGGCGCTGAAAGAACGCTTTCAGACCGCTATAGCGCAATCAGATACCTTTCGAGAGGTCCGTCTCTGGTATGGATAGCACCATAATGGTGCAATTGTGATAGTCTACGGTCTATTTTGGCGCGCCCTATGCTAGACGCTTATTTGTATCTCTTTGCGTGAGCCACTCATTCCTTGAGAGATTCACCGAGTCCCGATAAAAAGTCTGCGAACCTGATCAGACATAACCCAGCAATATTCACGGGCTGACAGCCCCCTGACGATATGCGTTTTCCAAAGCGTCTGGTATAGTTTTCCGGCCGCCAAAGATATAAATAGCTGACTGATTTCAGCGAATGAATAACCCATATAAATCTGGAGAAGAAGATGGCCCTGAAAGCCCTGAAGATGATCAAAGACAATAACGTGAAGTTTGTCGATCTGCGCTTTACCGATACCCGCGGTAAAGAGCAGCACGTTACCCTGCCAACGAGTGAGATTAACGAGGATTTTTTCACAGACGGTAAAATGTTCGACGGTTCATCAATCGCCGGATGGAAGGGTATCAACGAGTCCGACATGATCCTGATGCCGGAAGACGCGACCTGTGTCATGGACCCTTTCGCGGACGACAAAACCATGAATGTCCGTTGCGACATCCTCGAACCCTCAACCATGCAGGGTTACGAGCGTGATCCCCGCTCCGTGGCCAAGCGCGCCGAGGCCTATCTTGCCTCCACCGGCATAGCTGATGCCGCCTACTTCGGCCCCGAGCCGGAGTTTTTTGTCCTCGATGATGTGCGCTGGAGCGTTGACATGAGTGGCTCCATGGTCAAGGTCGACTCCGACGAGGCCGAGTGGAACTCCGAGCGCGTCTATGAAGACGGCAATATCGGTCACCGGCCCGGCGTCAAGGGCGGCTACTTCCCGGTTCCCCCAGTCGACTCCCTGCACGACCTGCGTGGCGCCATGTGCCTGGTGATGGAAGAGATGGGTGTTCCTGTCGAGGTGCATCATCACGAGGTTGCCACCTCCGGCCAGTGCGAAATCGGCACCCGTTTCAGCACCCTGGTAGAGCGCGCCGACTGGGTTCAGATTCAGAAGTACTGCACCTGGAATGTGGCTCATGCCTATGGCAAGACCGCCACCTTCATGCCGAAGCCGATCGTTGGTGACAACGGTTCCGGTATGCATGTACATCAGTCTCTCTCTAAAGGCGGCGAGAACATCTTTGCCGGCGATCAGTACGGCGGCCTGTCTGATACTGCGCTCTACTATATCGGCGGTATTATCAAACATGCCCGCGCCCTGAACGCCTTCACCAATGCCTCCACCAACTCGTACAAGCGTCTGGTGCCCGGCTTCGAAGCCCCGGTCATGCTGGCCTACTCCGCCCGTAACCGTTCCGCTTCCATCCGTATCCCATGGGTCTCCAGCCCCAAGGGCCGTCGTATCGAGGTACGCTTCCCGGATCCCACCGCCAACCCCTATCTGGCCTTTGCTGCCATGATGATGGCCGGCCTGGACGGTATCCAGAACAAGATCCACCCCGGCGATGCGATGGATAAGGATCTCTACGACCTGCCGGCTGAAGAGGCCGCCAATATCCCCACCGTCTGCCACAGTCTGGACATGGCGCTGGAGGCACTGGATGCGGATCGTAGCTTCCTTACCGCCGGCGGCGTCTTTACCGACGACCTGATCGACGGCTACATCGATCTGAAGATGGAGGAGGTTACCATCATGCGTATGACCCCCCATCCTGTAGAGTTCGATCTTTACTACAGTCTCTGATCCAGAACCGGGTTCAGAGTCGAGAAAGATGCGCCCTCCAGTTGGAGGGCTTTTTTTTTTGCGAACTCTATCGCTTGTTTATTCTATGCAGCATGGTCTATGCTTGGCGCATGCGAAAGATTCTGTTGTTACTGCTTATCTTGGTCGCTTGCCCGTCGCTGGCGAAAGATGTCTATAAGGTTGTCTCCCCGGATGGAGAGGTTATCTACTCCGATACCTATATCCCCGGCGCTCAACGCATGCGCGTGGGCGGTGGCAAATCGTCTGCTAACTCAGGTGCAGATAGGCAAAGTGAAGCGGCCTCTGGAACCTTTGCGGAAGGGAGTATCTATACAAACTTCGAGATTATGCAGCCGGAGAATGACCAGACTATCCGTAATGACGAGGGGAATGTCAGTGTTGGCCTGCTATTAACCCCTGGCCTGGCCGAGGGTCATTCGCTTCAAATCTTCATTGATGGAACCAAAGTTGATGGGACGATGAGATCGACCCAATTCAATTTAAAAGGTCTCAGTCGGGGAAGTCACACTCTAAAAGTCAGTGTTGTTGACGATCAGGACAACACCCTAGCCGAAGCCTCTGGTGTTGTTTTTCACCTCAGAAAGTCTGCAATAGACACCCCTTAAACGCCACATCGCACTATAATGGTGCGTAGTGGCACCGGTCGTTCTCTCTTCACTAAGACCATTCGCTGAAGTCAGATCAGCTTTCATGGCCTAACCAGCTGTTTTTGTCTGGATTAATCCCGATTTAGCCGGTGTCTCTGTTGAGTTATGCCTATCGGTGTAGCTTGGTTCATTTATTGCTTAAGGACACCCCATGACACCGGAGTACAACCAAACGAATCTTGAAAAGCAGGTTCTGGAAAATCTCAGTACAGCCATTCTGCTTTTCGATAGCGATTTTAAGGTTCGATATATCAATTCTGCTGCAGAGATGCTGTTTGCCATCAGTGCCCGAAAAGCCATAGGCGTTGCGGCAACGGATTTAATCCACTGTCCCGGTAGTGTGCTAGAGAACAATCTTACCTTCTCCCTCAATACCGGGCAGCCGTTTACCGAGCGGGAACATCTTTTAACACTTCCGGATGGCAGCGAGATAACCATCGACTGCACAGTAATCCCACAGAGGCGAGGCCAGGGCATTGAAGAGCTGCTGGTGGAGATACAGCAGGTGGATCGTCAGCTTCGGATTACCCGGGAAGAGCAGATTCTTTCCCGCAATGAAGCAACCCGGGCTCTGGTTCGGGGGCTGGCGCATGAGATTAAAAACCCCTTGGGAGGTCTCCGCGGCGCAGCCCAGTTGTTGGAGCGTGAATTGGGTGACGAGTCTCTAAAAGAGTACACCCAGATCATCATTGAAGAGGCAGACCGTCTACAGAACCTGGTCAACAATATGCTGGGCCCGAATCGGGTGCCGGAGATGAAGTCGGTGAATATCCACCAGGTCCTAGAGCGTGTCTGCAACCTGGTGCAGGTGGAGGCGGGCACCAAGCTCACCATCTGTAAAAACTACGATCCCAGTATTCCACCGGTGACCGGGGATCTGGATCAATTGATTCAGTCATTCCTGAATATTGCCAGGAACGGTGTGAGGGCGATGGACAATCAGGGCGTATTGACCATAACCAGCCGGATCCTACGCCAGTTCACCATTGGCAATATCCGCCATCGGTTGGTGATATCGGTGGAGATTGAAGATAACGGCCCGGGAATTCCCCCCGACCTACAGGGGCGGATCTTCTTCCCCATGGTATCTGGTGAAGGGAGTATGGGGTTAGGTCTCTCCATCTCCCAGACCTTGATCAACCGGCATCAGGGATTGATCGAATTCAACAGTAAACCGGGTCTAACCGTGTTTAGAGTACTACTACCTTTGGAGCAAGTTGATGGATAGAGCATGCAGGGTTTGGGTGATTGATGATGATCGCTCCATTCGTTGGGTTTTGGAAAAGACTCTGCAGAAGGCGGATATGGACGTCACCAGTTTCGACAGCGCCGAGAAGGTGCTGAAGTCGATGGAGGGACGACAGCCTGATGTGGTGGTTTCCGACATTCGCATGCCAGGCATGGATGGTCTTGAGTTATTGGAGATTCTGCAGACCCGTTATCCCGGGCTACCGGTCATTATCATGACGGCCCACTCCGACCTGGATAGCGCCGTCTCGGCCTACCACGGCGGTGCATTTGAGTATCTACCGAAGCCTTTTGATGTAGATGACGCGGTTCAACAGATTCAGAGAGCCTGTCGTCAACAAATGCCGGCAGACGATGAGAGAAAGGCGCATGGCGTCAGCGAAAACGCCAAGGAGATCATTGGCGAGGCCCCGGCCATGCAGGAGGTCTTTCGCGCTATCGGTCGTCTGGCGAGATCGAATATCACCGTCCTGATCAATGGCGAATCGGGTACGGGTAAAGAGCTGGTGGCCCAGGCCCTGCATCGTCACAGCACCCGTTCTGCTGCGACATTCATTGCGCTCAACATGGCAGCCATTCCAAAGGATCTCATGGAGTCGGAGCTTTTCGGCCATGAGCGCGGAGCATTCACCGGCGCTCAAACCCGTCGTGAGGGACGCTTTGAACAGGCAGATGGCGGGACCCTCTTCCTGGATGAGATCGGCGACATGCCAGCAGAGCTGCAGACCCGACTGCTAAGGGTATTGGCAGATGGCGAATTCTATCGCGTTGGCGGCCATGAGCCAGTCAAGGTTGATGTGCGAATCATCGCAGCGACGCATCAGAATCTGGAGAGCCGTGTCAATGCGGGGGATTTTCGTGAAGATCTCTTCCATCGTCTCAATGTCATTCGGATTAAGTTGCCCGCTCTGCGCGAACGGCGGGAGGACATACCCTTGCTGATGAGGCACTTCCTCAACTCTGCAGCGAAGGAGCTGGATGTCGAGGCGAAGATTTTAAAGCCGGAGACCGAGGCCTTTCTCACCGAGCTGCCATGGAAAGGAAATGTGCGACAGTTGGAAAATACCGCCAGGTGGTTGACGGTGATGGCATCGGGCCAGGAGATCCATATCGAAGATCTGCCGGCGGAGTTGAAAGAGAGCGATGCCCCGGCAGTCTCCCAGGGAGATTGGAGACAGCTGCTGAAGGCGTGGGCGAGAAATCGCTTGCAGGCCGGTGAAGAGGGGATTCTGAATGAGGCCGGCCCCGATTTTGAGACCGTATTGATTGAGACGGCATTGGAACACACCGCCGGTCGCAGACAGGATGCGGCCCGGCTGTTGGGTTGGGGCCGAAACACGCTGACCAGAAAGATCAAAGAGCTTAAACTCGACCTGGAAGACTAGGCGGGGTCTATTAAAGCCTGAAAAACCCTGGGAAAAGAGAGTTGCCTGATAGGATGAGCAGGTTATCATTCACCCCCATCGGGTGACTTGAACCTTTTGATGTTTAAAGCAGGTATTGATCCATGGACTCAACAACAATCGACCTCCCTGGCTGTGAAATCGAATCGATCACGGTGGAAGCGGGGGTAGTGAATATCCGTTTCTCCCGTGCCTATCTGATTAAGACCATGAGTGGATCCGATGAGCGTACTCGCTGGTGGCAGGCGGGATCACTCCTGTTTGATGACGCCGAAGTCGATGGGGATTTACCTGCCTGCCCCTGTGTTTGCGACGGTGGAGATGTGGGTGAGAACGTCTATACCTATCGCGACATGATCCCTCTCCCCCTGCAGAGTCAAGGTCGGGCTCACTGTAAATTGAAGTTCAGGGATAGCAATCAGCTGCTGCAAGTCATCGCCGGCGGTGTCAAGCTGCAGATGGATGATCGACCCCACTACATCGAGCACATCCGGGAATAGCTATTCCTATCCCGACGCCAGCCGGTGGGCTGCGCGGGTGGTCTCCGGCAGTTTGAATCGAGTAGTGGCGGCCAGCACATAGTGGATGGCGCTCTGCAGCGAGACCCGGTGGCCGGTGGAGATGTAGAGTGGATTGACCCCCGTCCGGGTTCTCAGCACAGCGCCGATAGTCTCCGCCTTATCCACAAGTGGTACCCAGGCTCCCTTCTCCAAAGGGAGCCCTTCATATTTGCCGATGAGCCGACTCTTGGCGACACCGATGGCGGGTATATCCAGCAGCAGGCCGAGATGACAGGCGAGGCCGAAGCGCCTGGGATGGGCATAGCCCTGCCCGTCGCACAAGAGCATTTCCGGTCTTTTCGAGAGCTGATTGAAGGCCTGAAGAATCGCCGGTATCTCACGAAATGAGAGCAGACCGGGGATGTAGGGGAAGCGGGTAGGGACCCTTGCGACCGACTCCTCGACCGGTTTCAGGCCGGGAAAATCGAGCACGGCGATGGCAGCCCTTGTGATCTCTCCACTCTTTTCGAAGCCCACGTCCACCCCGGCAATCCGCTTTGGAGGGGTGAATTGGTCGAAAAGAGTGACTTTTTGTCGCAATTTTTCCTGCAGAGCGATGGCCTCGGAGGGGCTCAGGTCCCAAGAATGGGTGATATTCGACATTGGAAAATTTGACTATAGGCGCAAGCAGTTGCAATCTTCACTGATGGGTTTAAGCTTTTAAGGGATATGTCGCTATAGGTTACTACACATCGCTGTCGGAACTTAGATTTCCCGTACCCATGGGTCATGCAACGGGAAGATAGCAGTAATTTAGAGAGAAACAGCAAGAATATGTCAGTAGAACTATTTAATAATGGCAGCCACATCTGCGTTGCCTTTAGAGATCTCGTCAACGGAGAGGCGGTTCAGGCCAATCAGTTCCTGATCTACGATCACCAACATGCTGCCTTGATCGATCCCGGCGGTGAATTGACCTATTCACGCCTGTTCATGGCGATCAGTGACTATATGAATGTGAAGAAGCTCGACTATGTGGTCGCTTCACATCAGGATCCTGATATCGTCGCCTCGGTGAACAAGTGGCTGGTGGGTACCGACTGTAAGGTGGTAGTGCCGGCGCTTTGGGAGCGTTTCATCCCCCACTTCACCCGGCCCGGCCGACTGGTGGACAGGGTGGTTCCCATCCCGGACCAGGGTACCAATCTGGAGTTGGGCAATATCCGTCTCATGGCCCTGCCTGCCCACTTTCTCCATGCCGAAGGTAATTTTCAGTTCTACGACCCGATCAGCCGAATTCTCTTCTCCGGCGATATGGGCGCCAACCTACCCCCAGGTGATCTGAACAAACCGGTGAAGAATATCGCTGAAGTCATGCCCTACATGGATGGCTTCCATAAGCGCTATATGAACTCCAACAAGGTTTGCCGTCTCTGGGTCAATATGATCAGGCAGTTGGATATCGACATGATCGTACCCCAGCACGGTAGGTCGTTTAACGGCAAGCGGGCCGTCAATGACTTCCTCAACTATATCGAAAACCTGGAGTGTGGCGTCGATCTGATGACACAGAATAACTACCGCCTACCCTAAGTTGTAAGCTGTTAGCTATTGGACTGGCGGTCCGCCGCCAGTTCACCGATCCAAAATCCCAGGTTTTTCTCGATAAACTCTTCTACCGGCATATAGTGGGAACCGTCACAGGAGAAGGTGAGCCCCAGCATGCCGTTCATGATGTTGATAGAGGCGCTGCGCAGGTAGATGGTCTCATCGGCAAATCTCAAGGCCTTGAACTCATCCAGTACGGTGCGTATCTGCTCCGGCGTCACCTTTGCCCGGTCGGGAAAGTCGTATAGGGGATAGGCGAGGGCGATATCGGGATCGATGATCTCCTCCACCCCATGAATGCGGTAGCTGTAAGGGTCCTCCATCAGCCAGAAGGAGCAGCGACCGCTTGAGTAGTGGACCTTGCAGTGGAAGACACCGTGATCGGCCATCAGGGCATGGATGGTCTCATGCACCGAATCGATATGTTCATCCAGGCGGCTCTGGATACGCTCCTGCATAAAGAGCGTCCCACGGACTGCAGGATCCCCTTTGAACTGTTGCCACTGCTGGGTCTCATCCAGCAATGAGTCGTCGCAGACCACCTTATCGAGGGAGAAGTCGGCCGCGATGAAGCCTTTCAAAGTCTCACCATCCCGCACTGCCTGCAGGGCAGTGACACACTCTTTCCGGCTGAACTGGCTGAGATAGACCGAAGAGAGCATGATGCCTTTGAACGGCAGGTTGTTCTTCAGGTAGGGACGCTTGGATAGGTCCCTGCCACGCCAGGTAGTGTCGGCATGGTCTGGCGATATCAGGGAGGAGATCTCCAGCCCATCGATGTCCCAGGTGTAGAGGAATTCGCAATTGGGAATCCCCTGGATGCTGTGCAGCAGCTCTTGGTCGAGTCGATCAGCGTCATCCCACACGGGAGAGCAACGCTCTGCGAGCTGGGAAAGCGGATCACTGACCCGTGCTGCCAGAGCGTCTTTTTTGTTCAGAATGATTTGAGAAAGTGCTGTCATAGTTACCTCTGCGCGAGATTATACCCCGGCGAGGTCAGAGTGATGAATGGTCTGCGTAAAATGAGAAGCGAGCCGATTGTGTGTACAATTCGTCATCTTTAATTGATTGATCATAACGATTTCCGAGGATCTAGCGAGCCGTGACCACCCTGAAAAACGACCGATTTTTAAGAGCGCTGTTGCGTCAGCCCGTGGATATGACCCCCGTCTGGATGATGCGTCAGGCGGGCCGCTATCTGCCGGAGTACCGTGCAACCCGGGCCAAGGCGGGCAGTTTCATGTCGCTGTGTAAGAACCCGGAGCTGGCCTGCGAGGTCACCCTGCAACCCCTGGATCGTTATCCCCTGGATGCGGCGATCCTCTTCTCCGATATCCTCACGGTACCGGATGCCATGGGGCTGGGTCTCTACTTCACCGAGGGGGAAGGCCCCCACTTCGAGCGTCCGGTGCAGGACGAGGCAGCGGTCAATGCTCTGGGCATTCCCGATATGGAGGATGACCTGGGCTATGTAATGGACGCGGTACGCACCATCCGCCGAGAGCTCGATGGCCGGGTGCCCCTGATCGGCTTCAGCGGCAGCCCCTGGACCCTGGCCACCTATATGGTCGAAGGGGGTGGCACCAAGAACTTCTCCAAAGTCAAAGGCATGATGTTCGACCGGCCTGAATTGATGCGCCAGCTATTGCAGAAGGTAAGTGATGCCGTCACTGCCTATCTGAACGCCCAGATCGCCGCCGGCGCCCAGGCGGTGATGATCTTCGATACCTGGGGTGGCGCCCTTACCCCGCAACACTACCAGGCCTTCTCCCTCGACTATATGCAGAAGATCGTTAATGGGCTGGTACGGGAGGCCGATGGCCGCAAGGTGCCGGTGATCCTGTTCACCAAGGGCGGCGGTCTCTGGCTGGAGGCGATGGCGGACACCGGTTGTGATGCCCTGGGTATCGACTGGACCCTGAGTCTGGCTGATGCCAGAGCCAGGGTAGGAGGCAAGGTTGCCCTGCAGGGTAACCTTGATCCCTGCACCCTCTACGCTTCACCGGAGAAGATTCGCCATGAGGTGGCCAGGGTTTTGGACAGCTATGGACGTGGCAGCGGTCATGTGTTCAATCTCGGGCATGGCATCCATCCGGAAATCGATCCGGAACACGCTGGAGTCTTTGTCGAGGCGGTACACGAGTTGAGTCGTCCCTACCATAACGGCGGCTGAAAGCACTCGGACTCGATCCCGCATAAGCCCGAATATT
>JBNKMQ010000066.1:0-2887 GCA_050293225.1 Sedimenticolaceae bacterium | reverse complement strand
TGGAAGCAAGGGACTCACTCCGCCAGGCTCTTCGGCCTGCCGCTTGGTGAGCACAGGGACACTCGCCCGCATCGGCGAACAGACAGACTTCTGATGACTGAATCGATAATTCAGGGCGCACTCCTCAAGGTGGCAGGATTTCACCGCTCGACGATTGCACGAAGCCGCCATCTCTTGCTGACGTCATTGCTTCTGTTGTCCGCACAGAGTCCCGCCACGGAGCAAGTGCCCATCGAGACACTGCTGCAGCGCGACTATCTCGACGACTACTACAGCAACGTGGTCTATGGCTACCGCATCGTCAGCGAAACGGAGAAGTACGGTGCCCGCTATACCGGTAATCGCATGCGTTGCACCAACTGCCATCTCAATGCCGGTCGCAAACAGGACGCCATTCCCCTCAACGTCGCCGGCATGTATCCCAAATGGCGCAGCAAGAACGGTCGACGCAACGGCATCGGCCTGCGTATCCGCGAGTGTTTCGTCTACAGCCTCGACGGCATCATGCCGCCGGAGGACTCTCCCGAGGTGATGGCGATTGCCGCCTACATCTCCTATCTCTCTCACGGAGAGGTGATCGGTGAGGCGCCTGCCGGACGAGGTGTGCCGACCCTGCCTGATACCGGCTACGATCCCAATCCGGCCTCCGGCATGGCGATCTATCAGGAGAAGTGTGCGGTTTGCCACGGCCAGGATGGACAGGGCAACGAGAGCATGCCCCCGTTGTGGGGTATTGATTCGTATAACGAGGGGGCCGGCATGGCGGACATCAAACGTGCCGCCGGTTTTATCTGGGCCAATATGCCGATGGGAGAGGAGCAGACTTTGAGTCAACAGGATGCGTTGAATGTTGCGGCCTATATCAACGTGCAGATCCGTCCGGGGGATCCGCGCAAACAGAAACTGCTGAAATTGTTTGAAGCGATTTCGGGGGGCTTCGAGCCGTGAACACCATGGCCAGGGAAGGCGTTTTGAATCCCTATTTTTTGCCACAACAAGCAGTAAGTCTGATATGCGGCTGAATCTCCTACCGGAAATCCTGCCCTGGTGTCCCCCTCGTGTTTCAGACTGGCGTTTTTCGAGCGAACTCTTTGGCGCCTTTATCGCGGCCATTCTGGTCATACCACAGGGCATTACCTTTGCTTATCTCGCAGGCCTGCCTCCCGAGTACGGTATCTACACCGCAGTCTTCGTTACCCTCATCGCCAGCCTCTTCGGTACCAGTTCCATGCTCGGCGGGCCCAACACCGCTGTGGCTATTCTGTTGGGATTGGCAGTCGCTCCCTTTGCGGGTAGAGGCAGTCCGCTCTACATCGACTATGTCCTGTTGCTGAGCTTCATGGTGGGGCTGATCCAGTTGCTCATCTGGTTGTTGCGCGGAGGACGCTATTTCATGTATCTCAGTCCTGCTGCCATTACCGGCATTACCACCGGGGTCGGCATGATACTGGTACTCTCTTCACTCGACGGTATTCTTGGTCTCTCCAATTCCAATACCCTGTTCTTCTTTCACAAGCTCTATTTACTGACAGAAGATGCAGGCAACCTGATCAATCCCTACAGTCTCGTCGTCGGTGTGGTGACCGTGGTAACAGGTCTGATCGCCCGATATTTCAAAACCCGTTATGCCATTCTGATTGCTATTGTTGCGGGCTATCTTTGCGGTCTGGGGCTGATGGCATTTTTCGCCCAGGTCGATATGGAGTTGGAATTGCTGGGGCATATTCCAGTCAGCGCATTGCCTTTGTCTCATCCGCCGATGGATAAGGAGTATCTGCTGGTAGGAATTTCCATGCTGCCTGACGCGCTGAT
Source organism: Sedimenticolaceae bacterium (assembly GCA_050293225.1). GTDB lineage: Bacteria > Pseudomonadota > Gammaproteobacteria > Chromatiales > Chromatiaceae > Thiodiazotropha. The sequence goes on along the minus strand of JBNKMQ010000066.1, from coordinate 1,075 downwards.
CATCGCTTTGATCGGACTGGCGCAGTCGATGGTCATCGTCAAACACTTACGTAACGATACCGATCAGGTGATTCAGTCCGACAAGGAGGTCTTTGCTCAGGGTATTGCCAATCTCCTGGCGCCGTTCTTCTCCAGTTTTGCCGGTTCAGGTAGTTTCAATCGAACAGCGGTGAACCAGTCACTCGGTATCAAGACACCACTTGCCGGCATTCTCTCATCGTTTTTTGTACTGGCCCTTATCCTGCTGTTTGGTCCTGTCTTTTCGTATCTACCGATGGCGGTCATCTCCGGTACTCTGATGCTGGTGGGCATCGGCATGATCAAGACCGACGAAATTCTTCGCTTCGCTACCTGGCGTGGTGAGCTGGCAGTCTTCGCCATGACCTTGTTGAGTATTATGTTCGTCGGCTTGCAAGCGGGTCTGGTCGTCGCCCTGGTACTGTCGATCCTGATGTTCGTACTGGCTGCCTCGAAACTGGAGGTGCGGGCCGAACAGTTGGAAGATTCGGTGCGGCTTCGGGTGGAGGGGCATCTCTTCTACGCTTCCATCGATCAACTCAGCGAGCGACTTAAGCGCTATCGAAAGCACAATCTGATGCTCGATCTGAGTGTGGTCTCCTATCTCGATCTCTCGGCTACGGAAGCAATCGCCAAAGAGCTGACAAGTCGCGATACGGAGCGCACCCGCTTTGTGATCAAACTGGCTTCTTCCCGATTGTTGGAACACTTTGAGCAGCGCATGGATGGGATGCCGGTGCAATTCATACAGCAGGCCACAGCATGACGAATATGACGTTTTTAGCCGCCACCTGATAAAAACAAAAAGTTTGGCGGCAATGGTTGCGCTTCCCCATGAACACGACCAGTCTTCTCAGTCACACAATCATTGAAAGAACAACCGCCTTCTGACAGATACGCTACCGATTGTGATCCTCTGCACCCATTTGCGCAGATAGAGGTCAATTTTCAGTTTCAGTTCAGTTGAGAGGCATAGCGTTTTGTCTTATGGCCGGCCCGTTTCCCAACTTGGGCGACCATGAAGGAAATTGCGGTCGATCTATAACGCTATGCAATG
>JBNKMQ010000065.1:0-3318 GCA_050293225.1 Sedimenticolaceae bacterium | reverse complement strand
AACTTCTTTATCTGGCCGCTGAGGGTGGGCTGACTGATAAAACAGCGGGAAGCCGCATGTCCGAAATGCTCGGTTTCAGCAACGGCGATGAGGTATTTCAGATCACGTAGGTTCATGATTGATCGCTGGCAGCAATAAATTCTGTGCAGATAATACACCTTCCATATCGTCTGGGTAACGCATCAAGCGGCATAGCCACCACCTCGACAACATGGGGGATGGTCCATAACCTCATGCAGATATAAACGACCGCACTTCAGCCACAAGGATGCGGCAGTCGGAAAAGGGGGAAAAGATGGACTGGGGCTGGAGCCGCATGCGCTTTGTCAGGGGCAGGAGCCGTGTACCTGCACCGGCGCCCCATAACCCAGAGACGGAACCACTCCCTGCTGGGAGAGGACTTAGTGCCCCAGTGTATGAATGAACTCTTCGTAGGTCGTGCCCTTGCTTTCGAGCAGATCCACCAACCATTTGATCGAAGCATCCGGAGCCTCGCGGGGACCTGCCTGCTGTTCGATGCGCATCATCTCCTGATAGACCCCAGTGATTGCCTCAATCCCTTGCCGACTCGGTTTGCGGCGGACTGAGAAGTAGCCAATCGGTTTACCACGGCTGTCATAATCGACCGTCACATTGGCATAGACCCAGTAGAAATCACCGTTCTTGGCCATGTTCTTCACATAGGCGAAGCACTCCTGCCCCGCCTCGATCATGTTCCAGAGTAGACGGAAAACACCGCGTGGCATGTCGGGATGGCGGATGATGTTGTGCTGCACATTCAGTAGTTCATACTCCGCATAGCCAGCAATGCGCATGAAGACCCGATTAGCGTAGGTAATACGTCCCTTGAGATCGGTCTTGGAGACGATGAAATCGTTATCATCCATGACGATTTCGTGAGTGGTCGGGGTGATGTCTGGTTTCACAGGATTGACCCTTAATCGTGTTTTTCGGTGATGAGGGCATCCATGCGATCCATAACGCGGTCACTGGCCTCTTCCATTTGCCGATAGTTCGCAAGAATCTGCGCCAGCAGTTCCGGATCCTTCTGCCACTCCTGGGAAAGCAGATGCAGCGCGGCATGTCCGGCCGCATGTACCTCGCCATGTGGCTCTTCCAGCTGCCTGAAGGCATCCAGAGAACCAAAGGTCTCCCGGCCATCCCCTTCGTAATACCACTTGCCAAGGCGGCAATTGTGATGGTCGACCTGTACCGCCTGGGCATCCGGATTGTCGGTCCCGGCATAGAAGGATTTGTAGGCCCTCTGCTTATAGATCATGTGATCCACTTTGACGAGTGTTGAATAACAGATGTCGTGGGCGAACTCGACCGAGGTTAAGGTCATCTGCGCCCGTTCGGCAAACTCATTGAAGCTGCTGCTCATCTCTTCCACAGCGCTCTGCACGCCGTTCCCCATCTCCAGCATCTCATTGGAGTTGGTCTGCATGGTCTCGGTCTCGCCCTGAAAGCTGTTGACCACGCTGCGTATCTCGTCAGTCGCCTGCTTAGTGCTCTCGGCCAGTTTCTTCACCTCATCGGCAACCACCGCAAATCCACGACCGTGCTCACCGGCCCGCGCCGCTTCAATAGAGGCATTGAGCGCCAGTAGATTCGTCTTGTCCGCAATCTCACTGATCATGCCGAGTATGCCGGTAATCTCGTCACTCATGGAATTCAGCTTGACCATGGTGTGGTGACTCTGCTCGATCATTCCCAGAGTCCGGGTCTGAGCATCCACCACATGAGACACCGCCCCTTGGCTATCCTGGGCCTTCTGCATGTTTTCGGTGGCGATCTGCGAGACCTTTTGCATCTCATTGGTGATGCGTGTCAGATCGTGCTGACTCACCACCAGGTTACTCATGGTCTGATTGGTGTTGAGCGCTTGCAGCTCAGCGGCCATTTCGTTGCGCTTGATATAGGACGCGTTGTCGGCCATGGCATCGAGTGAGCTGTTGATGCGCTGCAGGGTCTTTTCCAGTTCGCCATGCAACCCTGCCGGCATCGTGCGACGGTAGTAACGCCCCTCCGAGACCAGTTCGAAACAGATTTTGACCTCACGAAAAAAGGTCTCCAGTTGGTCCAGCGTTTCGTTCAGGTTCCAGGCAACATGGCCCGCTTCACCCATCCAGGGGACTTGGGTGATACGTGATGTGAACTGCCCCTCAAGCATCTCATCAAGCACCTGCTCGGCGTGTTTAAGTATGTTGAAGGGGGTTTTCATGCCCCGAAACAACAGCCCAGCCACAACGAGAGATGCCCCAGGAAACAACCAATGCCAATGCTGATAGCCCGCGCCAAGGAAGGAGGTGAACACACTCAACAGACTGATAATAACCAGTATCGATATAACGACCTTCAGCCTGGTGGCCAAGTACAAACGTTTCATAACTGTAGAACCCTTGATCTTGAATGGCTTTTTCCATTGCCTGAGTCGGGACCGCAATGGCCTCTCTGGGCCCCGCACTCACCTCCGGTGCGAGCATCTCTCGATAGCGTTCAGGAAAATACTCCACCGCCTACCGAGCAATATCCGATAATTACCCCCTTTGAAGTATAGTTCTGGAGAAACATTCGCCAGCACCCAGTAGTAATCTCCGTTTTTGCACAGGTTTTTCACCTATCGGAACGATCCGGTGATGCCAGCCCCTCCCTTGCTCATGTGGACGCACACACATTCAGGTACTTCGACTGATTTTATCAATCCTTTAATACCGACATCCGTCTCTCCCGCCCGACTTGGCGCGCCTTTCAGCAATCCCGATTGCGCTATACTTGGCCCATTGGTTAGCCCGATCACCAAGTGCGATACGCGCACAGAACAAGGAGACTGAAACCATGCGCTTGATCCTATCCCGGCTGATCGCCCTCTATGCTTGCCTGATGCTGCCAGCTCAACTACAGGCAGCGGATGAACCGCTACGCTATGACCAGGTCAACCTGAGTGCCGAAGCCTCCCAGGAGACGGACAACGACACCCTGATTGCCGTCCTTTCCGCGCAAAAAGAGGGAAGTGATACGACCGCCTTGAGCAACCGCGTCAACCAACTGATCGGCCAAGCGGTGGCGGAGGCTAAAAAGGAGCCTGACATCAAACTCCAGACCCTTGGCTACCAGACCTCGCCAACCTATCAGCAACAGCGCTTAACAGGCTGGCGTGTAAAACAGTCCCTGCGCCTGGAGAGTCGCAACAGTGAGCTTTTGAGCCAGCTTTTGAGTCGGTTGCAGGGCTCACTGGCCCTGGAATCCATCAGCTACGCGATCTCTGACGAACATCGAAAAGAGGTCGAGGAGGCGTTGATCACCCAGGCGCTGGAT
>JBNKMQ010000064.1:0-5583 GCA_050293225.1 Sedimenticolaceae bacterium | reverse complement strand
TTTTCGGTGGCTGCATCAGGTAGCACGATGCCACCCGGGCTGGTGCGCTCTTCTTCCATACGACGAACGATCACGCGATCGTGCAACGGACGAATATTCATCGACTGATTTCTCCTAAAAAATTTGATATTGATACTATTTATATGTGGTTATTCATCGGGCCAGCGCTGTTAGCACTCGTCCGAACTGAGTGCTAATAATAGAGACTAAAACTGGTTAGTCAAGGCCAGCCAGGAGAAATATCCCTTAAAATCGCGATTGCCCCGGACTCTTCATCTACTATGTGGGATAATCTCTGATTAAAACCCAAATACACCCCACAAAATGAGGAACAGCATGAAGCAAGCACAAGAGGGAGATACCGTCCGTATCCACTACACCGGCACCCTGGATAACGGCACCCAGTTCGACTCCTCCGTAGGCCAGGAGCCCATCGAATTCACCCTCGGCAGCAAAACCGTCATCCCCGGTTTCGAGACCGGCGTCTCAGGCATGCAGGTAGGGGAACAGAAGAAGATCCACATCCCGGCAGACGAGGCCTATGGGGAGCGCAACGACGCCCTGGTGGAAGAGGTGCCGCTGCAACAGTTTCCAGACGATCTGGAGCTTAAAGTGGGCATGCATCTACAGGCCCAGAGTCCCAATGGCGAGAATTTCAACGTAGTAGTCACCGCCCTGAGCGACGCCAGCGCCACCATCGACGGCAACCACCCCCTGGCCGGAGAGGACCTCAACTTCGAACTAGAACTGGTGGAGATCCTTTAAGTCCGGGAAAACTCCGCCGTAAAGTAGACAAAGATCTACATAACAACTCACTATCGGGAGACTATCGTGGCCGCAGAGAAGAGAGAAAAAAGCAAAAAGAAGTCGAAAAAAATCGATAACGCCGTCTACGAAAAGGAGCTGTTCAAACTTCAGCTTGAGCTGGTGAAACTACAGGAGTGGATCAAGCAGGAAGGTCTCAAGGTTGTGGTCATCTTCGAGGGGCGCGACGCCGCCGGCAAGGGGGGCGTTATCAAACGCATCACCCAACACCTCAACCCCCGCATCTGTCGCGTGGTGGCGCTGCCCGCCCCCACCGAGCGGGAGAAGACCCAGTGGTACTTCCAACGCTATGTACCCCATCTCCCCGCCGCCGGAGAGATGGTGCTGTTCGACCGCAGTTGGTACAACCGCGCAGGGGTGGAGAAGGTGATGGGGTTCTGCACCGATGACGACTACCAGGAGTTCATGCGCTCATGTCCTGAGTTCGAACGCATGCTGGTACGCTCCGGCATCATCCTGATCAAATACTGGTTCTCAGTCTCCGACGAGGAGCAGGAGCGGCGTTTTCAGAGCCGTCTGGAAGAGCCCCACAAACGCTGGAAGCTGAGCCCCATGGATCTGGAGTCCCGCTCCCGCTGGCTGGAGTACTCCAAGGCCAAAGATGAGATGTTCGCCCACACCGATATCAAACAGGCCCCCTGGTATGTGGTCCACTCGGATATCAAGAAGCATGCGCGACTCAACTGTATCGCCCACCTGCTCACCCTGATCCCTTACGAGGACCTCACCCCAGAGCCCATCGAACTGCCCCAACGCGAGGACAGCACCGGCTATGTTCGTCCACCGATCACCGACCAGACCTTTGTGCCGGACGTTTATCCTTAGTCAGTCAGTTGTCTAATTACGGGGAGAGGCGTCGTCCTCTTCCCGCTTGAACTCCCCTTCGATCACCTCCTGTCCCTGACGGGGCCGCGGCGCTTCGGGATCAATCGGACGCATGATACCGCTGTTCTGGAGCCCCACCGTCAGCAGCCACCGGCGAATCGGTGGCACCAGGAAGATGAAACCCACCACATCGGTGATGAAGCCGGGTAGCAGCAAGAGCACTCCACAGACCAGTAGTACCGCCCCCTCCATCATCTCGATGGCGGGCATCTCGTTGCGCTGTGTCGCCTCACGCACACGCATCAGGGTGGAGAAACCCTGCATACGCACCATCATGCCGCCGACCAGGGCAGTAAAGATAGTCAGAAAAATGGTCGGAAAGGCACCGATCTCTGAGCCAATCTGAATCAGAAAATAGAGCTCGACCAGAGGGATACCGACGAATAACAGCAGGAAAATCAGTAGTGGATTCATGCCGGAAGCTTACGCCCACGACGCCAGAGGAACAAGCCGACGCAAAGGATGTTCAACTTTGCCTAGGCCAGCGCAATGGTGTATTTTCCTCCGATGTCGACCACGCACCTCTTGATCCTATCGACTGCACCGGATATCGAGACTGCAGAAAAACTCGCCAAGGGACTGATCGAGCAGCGCCTCGCCGCCTGCGTCAACCTGCTGCCTCAGACCATCTCACTGTATGAGTGGGAGGGGAAACTGGAGAGAACCGGTGAGGTTCTAATGCTGATCAAGAGTACAAAACATAACTATCCCGCGTTGGAGTCGGCGCTCCGGGCAGAACATCCCTATGAACTTCCGGAAATCCTCGCAGTCCCTGTTGAACAGGGGTTGCAAGGTTACCTTGACTGGGTGGAGAGATGCACAAACAACGATATTTCCTGATTCTGATCCTGCTACTGCTGGGACTCACAAGCCAATCCTATGGCGCCTGGCAGGATGACGATCTGCTGATGCCGGACCAGGCCTTCCTGATCTCCGGCAAAACCGACGGCGAAAACCAGGCGACCATCTCCTGGCAGGTGGCTGACGGCTACTATATGTACCGCGACAAGATCCAGTTCGAGACCGAATCGATCGGTATCGAACTGGGTGAACCCGACCTACCTAAGGCGAAGATCAAGAACGACGAGTTCTTCGGTGACGTCGCTATCTACCGGGACAGGATTGAAGCGACCCTGCCTTTCAAGCGTATCCAGGGTGCCAGCGATACCCTAATCATAAAGGCCCGCTCGCAAGGCTGTGCCGACCAGGGGATCTGCTTCCCACCCCATATCCAGGAGATCCGGCTGGCCCTGGCGCCGATGCCAGAGGCAGCCCCTCTGGCGGTGGACACCTCCGACGATGCGCCCCTGCTCGATGAGGTCTTCTCCAATGACACCGGCGAAGATGATCTACTCGATCCCGAGGAGGCATACATCCTCACCACTGCAGTTGAAGATGGAAACAATATCCGACTCAACTGGCGTATCGCCGAAGGCACCTACCTCTACCAGGACAAGATCGAACTCTCGCTGAAGGATAGCCCCGATGTAGCCATCGGCAGCTACCATCTGCCTGAGCCTGAAATCAAACCCGACTCTATCCGTCCCGATGGCTCATTCGGCGATGTCCCCGTCTATCACGACGAGATCGACCTGACGCTGCCACTGCTGCGCAGCGATACCGCGCCCAAGACGGTCACGCTGGAGGCCAAGTATCAGGGTTGCGCCGAGATTGGTGTCTGCTATCCGCCGATTACCAAGACCATCAGCCTGGACCTACCCGGCATCTCAGCGGCAGCGGCCAGTGAACTGCCCGCCCCCGTCGAACAGGCAAAAGCCACTACCGGCGCTGAAGAGAGCGGCCCCATATCCGAAGTCGACAAGATCACCAACACCATCAAAGGAAGTTCCACCCTCGTAGTGGTCGGTGTCTTCTTTCTATTGGGACTGGGACTCGCCTTCACCCCCTGCATTTTCCCGATGATCCCTATCCTCTCCGGCATCATCGCGGGTCAGGGGGACAAGATCACCACGAAGAAGGCCTTCACCCTATCCCTGGTCTATGTACTGGCCATGGCCTTGACCTATACCATCGCCGGTGTCCTGGCGGGAGTCTTCGGCGGCAATCTGCGGGCCTATTTCCAGGATCCTTGGATCCTCAGCACCTTCGCCCTGGTCTTCGTCCTGCTGGCCCTATCCATGTTCGGCTTCTACGAACTGCAACTGCCCAGCAGTCTGCAGAGCAAGCTCTCCGAAGTAAGCAACAAGCAGGAGGGTGGCTCCATTCTTGGTGTCGCCATCATGGGCTTTCTCTCGGCGCTGATTGTCGGCCCCTGTGTCGCCCCGCCCCTGGCAGGTGCACTGATCTACATCGGCAAGACCGGTGATGCCCTTCTCGGTGGCTTGGCACTCTTCGCCCTCAGCATGGGCATGGGAGCGCCTTTGATCGCAATCGGCACCTCTGCTGGCAAGCTGCTGCCTCGTGCAGGCAGCTGGATGGATGCGGTCAAGGCGGTCTTCGGTGTCGCTCTGCTTGCCGTTGCCATCATCATGCTGGAACGCATCATCCCCGCCGACATCGCCATGCTGCTCTGGGGCATTCTGCTGGTCGTGTCAGCGATCTATATGGGCGCCCTGCGTCATCTGGAGATCGAGGCCAGCGGCTGGCAGAAACTGTGGAAGGGTTTGGGTTTTGTCTTCCTGGTCTATGGTTCGTTGATGCTGGTCGGCGCCGCTGCCGGTGGTAAGGACACCCTGCAACCTCTGCGTGGTCTTGCCTTTGCCGGAGGTGGTACTGGCGCCACCCACAACGAGCTGTCCTTCACCCGCATCAAGAGCCTGGAAGACCTGCAGCGGGAGGTCGCTGCTGCCAGCGCCAAAGGGCAGTCGGTTATGCTCGACTTCTACGCTGACTGGTGTGTCTCCTGCAAAGAGATGGAGAAATACACCTTCACCGATGGGGATGTCATCAACGCCTTGGCTAATACCAGACTGCTGCAGGCGGATGTGACCGCCAATGATGAGATCGACCAGGCCCTGTTGCAGAAACACTTCGGTCTGCCCGGTCCACCGGCAATCATCTTCTATGGTGCAGATGGCGAGGAGCGTAAGGGCTTCAGGGTGGTCGGATTTGTTCCGGCTGATGAGTTTGCCTCCCACGTGAAAGAGGCAATTCGCTAACCGAGCAAAGGGAATATAATTGCACCAACCCAGTGCATACGTGCAATAAATCGCCGATTCTTGAAGAATAAATACCCGGGAAACTGCAACGATCTTGACAAATTTTGCATTGAAACTAGACAAAATCAGGCTGATCTTGCAGAATTTAGTGACTCTTGGGTATTTGGCGCCCTCTAAAGAATTAAACCAGTGCAAACCGGAGACAGCCCATCGCTGTCAGGCAAGCATTGTGCTCGCGGAAAACTGACCATGTCGACCCTGTTGATACTCAATGGCCCGAATCTGAACCTGCTCGGTAGTCGTGAGCCGGATCACTATGGCCATGACACTCTGGCGTCGATTCAACGTCAACTGGAGACCCAGGCCGAGGCGTCCGGCCACCAGGTGGACTTCCGCCAGAGCAACGCAGAACACGAACTGGTCAGCTGGATTCATGAAGCCGCAAGCAATGGCACGGCATTCATCATCATCAATCCTGCCGCCTTTACCCATACCAGTGTCGCATTGCGGGATGCCCTGCTCGCCACGGCCATCCCCTTTATTGAAGTCCACCTTTCCAATGTGCACGCCCGCGAACCCTTCCGGGCACACTCATACTTTTCCGATAAGGCCGTGGGAACCATCACCGGCCTGGGTGCGCAAGGTTACGACCTGGCCCTACAGGCCGCCATTGCGCAACTCGACAAATAAACCAAATTATTAGAGACCGAACACCATGGATATACGCAAAGTAAAAAAACTGATCGAACTGCTG
>JBNKMQ010000063.1:0-8051 GCA_050293225.1 Sedimenticolaceae bacterium | reverse complement strand
GGCGTAGAGGATGGTTTTGATTTCAGGAAGTGTGCTCACGGGAATTGCCTCAATTGTAGCCTTGCAGCTGGTCCAGGTACTCAGGCAGAAACAGCGAGACCTGCGGTACGTAGGTAATGATGATCAGGAACAGCAACAGCAGACCCAGCCAGGGCAATACCGCCTTGATCACCCATCCGATGGAGTTGCCGGTAATACCGGCGGTGACAAATAAATTGAGTCCAACCGGCGGCGTCAACATACCGATCTCCATGTTCACCACCATGATGATGCCGAGATGGATGGGATCTATGCCCAACTTAGTGGCGATGGGGAAGAGAATTGGCGCCATGATCAGCAGGATTGCCGAGGGCTCCATGAAGTTACCGGCAGCCAACAGCAGCAGGTTCATCACAATCAGAAACATCCAGGGCTCCAAGCCCCAATGGACGATGGTATCGGCGATGACATGAGGAATGCGCTCGGTGGTCAACACATGGGCAAAGAGCATGGCGTTGGCGATAATGAAGAGCAGCATGATGCTGACCTTGGCCGCGTCCAGGACGGTACGCTGAATCTCTTTATCGACCAAAGCCTTGGGAAACATGACCAATGAAAGGCGATTGTTGCGCCACCAGACATTGAGAAGATCCTCACCTTCGTATCGCCAAGGAATACCCTTCAGAGGCCCCATATCGCGATAACCGAAGACAGAGACCAGAAAGGCATACACAGCAGAGACAGCCGCCGCCTCGGTGGGACTGGCAATGCCACCATAGATGGAACCTAGCACGATAACGATCAGCATCAATCCGCCGGAGGCGCTAAAACCTGATGACATGATCTCTTTGAATCCAGGCCAGGGCTGAGAAGGCAGTCCTTTAACGCGCGCCACCACATAGATCGCGAGCATCAGCATCAGCCCCATCATGATGCCGGGAATGAAACCGGCCATAAACATCTTCGCCGCCGAGACCTCGGTGGCCGCCGAGTAGACCAGCATAACGATAGATGGTGGGATCAAAATACCTAAGGTACCGGCGTTGGTGATAACACCAGCAGCGAAGCTCTCCGGATAACCGGAGCGCACCATACCTGCGATAACGATGGTACCGATGGCCGCCACCGTCGCCGGAGAGGATCCTGAGACCGCGGCAAACAACATACATGCCATGACCGAGGCCATGGCCAGTCCTCCCTTTATATGTCCTACGCAGTCGACGGCGAAACGGATCAATCGCTTGGCCACACCACCGGTGGAGAGAAATGAGGAGGAGAGAATAAAGAACGGAATCGCCAGCAAGGTATAGTGCTCAGACAATGCTTCAAACAACTTCAGAGCGATGGAGGCCAAAGAGTCATCGGAGAAGATCAGGATGGTCACAATACTGGAGAAACCGAGGGCCACTGCGATCGGCATGCCGACCAGCATACAGGCGAAGAGCAGGATAAACAGAGTAGCTGTGGTCATTTCTTATTATCTCCCAGAGTGATGCTCTCGGAGGCCAACTCCTCCGCCAGGTGCATGCTCTCTTCGGCTTCCGACTTATGCGCGAAACCGGTGGCATCCCCTTTTATGATCCGCCACAGCAGCTGTAGCAGTCGGATAGAAAAAAAGGTAAAACCGATAATCAAAATACTGTGGGCCACCCAGGTCTGTATCGGCATATCCTCCAACTCGATACCAATCTTTTTCATCTTGTTCAGATAGATCCAGGAGCCATAGAGAAACAGACTGCAATAGACCAGCGAGAGCAATACGGCGATGCTGGACAAAATGCGCTGCCCCATTGTCGGCAGGGTCTTGATAAAGGCGTCGACGCCGATATGGGCCCCAACCTTGAGACCATAGGAGATACCGAAGAGGACGAACCAGGCGGAGAGATGCAGGGTCAATTCCTGGGCCCAGAGAAAGCCGCCACCCATAGCGAAGCGCATCACCACCTCGATAAAGACCAGCAGCGTCATCGCCACCAGCAGGAGGGCGATGATCGCCTCTTCCGCCCTGTTGAGCATTCGCATTAACATCGTCGACCTCCTTCAGCCCCATCTTTTTTCGTTGTCTCTGCCCTTAGGAGGACATCGACAAACTGATTTGGTGTTGTTATAGATGCCGGAGGCTCGTCAATACAACAAACCTCCGGCCTTCGAGGGAACCCCTCTGCCAATTACATGTTGTTAGCGTTGTAGGCTGCGTCGATGAGATCTTTACCGATATCGCCTTCGAACTGTTTCCACACCGGCTTCATTACCTCAACCCACTGGGCACGCTCTTCGGCACTCAGAGAGATGAGCTCGCTGCGACCGGAATCGAGGATCTTCTGGCGATCATCGATTGCCTTCTGAGCCGCCACTTTATTGCCAAATACGATCGCCTCGTCCAGGGCCTTCTTCACTTCACCACGGATATCGTCCGGCAGATCCATCCAGAACTCTGCAGAGGTCACAACCATGTAGTCGAGCAGACCGTGATTGGACTCAGTGATGTAGGGTTGAACTTCGAAAAACTTCTTCGAATAGATGTTGGACCAGGTATTCTCCTGACCATCGATAGCCTTGGTCTGCAGCAGGGTAAAAACCTCAGAGAAAGGTTTCTTCAATGGCGCTGCGTCGACTGCCTCGAACTGGGCCGCCAGCACATCGGAGGTCATGATACGGAACTTCAGACCTGCGGCGTCAGCGGGTACCTTCAGCGGCTTGCTGGAGGAGAGCTGCTTGAGGCCGTTATGGATGTAACCCAGGCCGACCAAGCCACGCTTGCGCATGGAGTTGAGCAGCTCCTGTCCGGCTTCGCTCTGCTGGAAACGCTCAACCGCTTCCATGTCCTTAAACAGGAAAGGCAGATCGAACAGCTGCAGTTTCTTGGTAAAGCTTTTGAACTTGGAGAGGGAAGGTGCAGCCATCTGCACATCACCCAGCAGCATCGCCTGCAACACCTTGTTGTCGCCAAACAGCTGGGAGTTAGGATAGACCTCAACCTCTACCTTACCGGCCAGGCGCTGATCTACCAGCTCCTTGAACTTATTGGCCATCTGGCCCTTGGGGGTGTTCTCCGCCACCACGTGGGAAAACTTGATGACGATGGGTGCAGCAGACAGGGGGGCGGCAATCAGGCTCGCTACCATTGCCGCTGCAAAGATTAATTTACGCATGTTACTCCTCCGTTTTGGAACTTGGAATTTTCATCCGAACTCTCGGATAGGTCTCCAACAGCAAAATAGAGGCCAAAACGAACGGATGGCGGGGAGAGGCCCTGTCTCACTCGGTATCGGCGAGACTGTTAACAGCCACTAAAGGACAATAATGGGCGAAAATCCGCCGATTTTCCAACCTGAACCTGGGAAAATCCGCCGATTTGTTGAATTTATTCTCGATGCCAGAGAAAGCAATCGGGAGAAAAAGACAGACTACTTCTCTTTACGCGCCTCGTCCCAGCCCACATCCCAGGGGCTATTCAGCCAGCGGGCAGCGGCTTGAGAAAAACTGGCGGGTCGGGGAGCCGGTTCTGCAGGTACAGCATCGATCACGATCTCTTCCACCTCCACCGCCTCTTCCTGCACCACCTCCTCTTCCACCGAGAGGATATCCTCCGCATCGGCAACGAAGCTCAAACGTTCAACCGGCGCACCCTTCTGTAGCTGGGTCAGATCCTGATCGAGATTCTCCACCACCTCTCGAAGCATCTGCTTCATCGGCTCGGGATAGGCCGGGTTGGCGATCATATGGCCGATCTCCTCCTGCATCTCCTCAATCTTCCCTTTGATCTTCTCTCTCTGCTGGCTCTCTTGGGTCTCCAGATGGCTGAGATGCTGCTTGATCACCTCCGGCTCGACAGGAATCGTAGAACCGGGTGTCTGAACCCCCCGCTTCCTCAACAGGACCCTGAGGGATACGGCGGTCTGCGCCGTCCGCTTGAATGAGTCGAGCATCTCCAGGGGATCTTCCTCTTCATTGTCGCTGGAGAGGGTGATGAATTCGATGTTATCTGCGCTGGAGAAGTCACTGCCGGCAGCACCCATGATCATGCTCAGCTGCTTCTTGATCAGGGTCTCCAGATTGGCGTAGTACTGCTTGATCTTTGCCACTGGCAGATTACGCATACTGCCGCTGAGGGCGCTGTAGAGATTGAGTGCGTCTTTGGGAAGGTCCTGGGAGGGGACGCCCATCACCAGTACGGCATTGAGACTCTCCTGCATGCTTTCGATGGCACGGGTGATATCGACGATCTTCTCTAAGATCTGCCGCTTCTGTTCGATTTTAGAGATGTCTTCGCGAAATTCGTTATTATCTAATGGTGCTGTCATCGTTTATTCCATGCTTGGCTATCAAGCTTAACCAGAAGTTCCCGCGCCCCCGACTGATCTGACCTTTAAACCTCTCCCCCGTGAGGGTCTTGCTTTTTGCTGTCAGCTTAAAGTCAGCTTATATGTCGTTTAACTTATCGACAGATTAAGCTTTCACTTGAGGGGCTCAGGCGCCTATTTCCTTAAATATCCTAGACCCATATTCCACCCGGAATGTGTGATCAGGATCAAACATATCCTTGTCCTGAACAGGGTCTAAGATGGCAAACTTGATGTGTATCAAGTGCAGTCAGCTGAATATCTCTTAGCCTTGCCACCTAATCTAGCACGCAGGACTTCCCGACAATGCCGACAGATCCGCAAAACATACCCGATCCCTCCTCCATTCCCCGGGTCGCCCTCGAGTCGATGAATCAGACCCACAGGGAAGAGGTTGGGATGGTACAGCGCTTAGCCGACCTGCTGGTACAAGGCATCAGTGGTGATATGGACGAAACGGCGATATCGGCTCTGATCCAGGCCTGGATTGAACACACCCGCGAACACTTCGCACGAGAGAATCGATTGATGGAACAGTACAGTTTTCCCGCTTATCCGGTCCACCGAGGGGAACATGAACGGGTCCTGAGTCTATTGGAGGCGTTGCAACAGGCTTGGCAGAATCAGTATTTCCCCGAGCCATTGGCGGAATTTCTCTGCAACGACTGGCCGGCCTGGTTCGACAATCATGTCAAAACCATGGACCAGGTGACTGCAGCGTTCTTACAACGCGTGGCGAATGATGTGTCTGATCTCTGAATCCAGTTCACGCCAGGGGGATTCTCTCCAACACCTTATCACTCCAACCTCTATCTCGCTCTCAGGTAGTTGGCAGCCAACAACGCGTGCGGCCCGGGTGTAGGCATCGATATAAACCTGGTTGGTGCCATCGGCGATGACGCCGTCGAAATCGAGTGCGATCCAGTGCGAGTGTTTAAGCATCGGGCTATCTGGCCAAAGACGCAAAATTGGCGTTAAGCAGTCGACTGAGATCACTCGCTGCCAACTCGATCTCCAGACCTCTCCGACCGGCGCTGACAAAGATGGTCTCAAAATCTTGCGCGCTCTCATCAATCGAGGTAGCCAGGCGCCGCTTCTGCCCCAGGGGACTGACACCACCCATCACATACCCGGTAGCCCGCTCCGCTTCGACCGCTTCTGCCATTCCAGCCTTTTTTGCGCCAAGGGCCTTGGCCGCCGACTTCAGATCCAGCTTCATGGAGACAGGTACAATCGTCACCGCCAGACGTTTACCATCCAGGGAAATCACCAGGGTCTTGAAAACCCGGGCCGGATCTATGCCTAGCTTCTCCGCCGCCTCTTCGCCATAGGAGGGATGTTTAGGATCGTGCTCATACTGATGGGTTTTGAATACAATCCCCGATCTCTTCGCTAATGCAACAGCGGGAGTCATCCCTTCACCTCCTCTCCATTCTGCTCACTGAAGCCAACAACCCGGTGGGTGATATACATGATCAACAATACCGCTGAACCGAAGATATAGAGCCCCGGATGAATCTCAATCTGCGCTACCACTCCCAGCTTGACGGTAACGATCATCACCGCCACCACCATCACATCAAGCATGGCCCAACGACCGTAGTCGTGCATCAGCTTCAACAGTTTGGCATAGCTTGGAGAACGTACCTCACCATGGATCAATAACAGAAACAGCAACCCCACCTTGAGCAGAGGTAAGATCACACTGAAGATCCCGATAGCAATGAATATCAACCACTGCCCTTGCTGATAGAGCACCATCAGACCACTCATGATGGAAAAAGAGTTGGCGATGATGAGAAACTTGGTCAGGGTCAGCATGGGCAGGAATAGCCCCGTCAACAACAACAGACAAGCAAGCGTGAGTAAAACCAGGAGCCAACGGCCACTCTTCTGAGGTATTCGGCCATTGCTCATTGGATGCTGAGCCCCCTTCATCCCCGACCCTTTATTGACTGCCCGGGTCAATCATACTGTTGACCACGATGACGAACCCAGCCATGGGCATGTTTGCCACGGGGATCCCGATGGGTCCAGTGAATCACACCGCCCCGGTCGTTCCACTCATACTCTCCATAGACCGCTATCGAATCACCAACCTCAATCCCCTTCACTCTCGGAGCCAGGTCGATATTATGCGCCACCAGCAAGCTCCTGCCTGCAGCCGTCTCTAGGATGAATCGCTGGTGGCGACTGCCCTCCCTGTCATCCGACAGGAGCCTGACCACCTGTCCGGAGACCTGCATCTGGACATCACTCGCCCGCTGTCTGACTGCCTGCTCCAGCTTCGTATTGCTGGTGCTATCAGATTGTCGGGATACACTCTGATCGGATTTCTGACTATCTTGCGGCAACAGGCCGTAGTAAGCCGCGAGCAAAACAACCAGCAGGATCAGGACCTTTTGTATCAACGCCTTGTTTTTCATCGCGAACGTCTGGTCAGTTGACCTTCTGCCCACTGATATAGCGGCCCTCTACAAAGGCGGCAAAGTGCTCATCGAGCAGAGGATGGACAATGGGGTCCAGACCGGGGTCATGAGTCAGGTTGCGCTCCGCCACATAGGTCTCATCGTTGCTCTCATGCACCAGCACCCGGTACCAGGGTTGGTCTTTGGGAGGACGGGAGCGAGCGACCTCCTCATACCACTCGTCGGAGAGCATGAAGTTGGGGTCCACATCGATAATCACGCCGCGATAGTTGAACAGGCGATGCTGTACCAGATCTCCAACGGAGAACTTGGCTTCGATCGTTTTTGCATCTGATAAATTCACAATTAACTCTCATTTGATATTTGTTCGTTAGCCGTCTGACGGCTCAGGTGTCGATCCCGGCAAGGATGGACCGCGCCAGCTGTTCCATGCGTTCAAGACTGACATCGGCCCTGACGAGAAATTCCTTATCGAAACGTGTCGGGTCGGCCCAGCGCGCCCCGGTCACCTGGCAGCGCTTGGCGAGCTTGTCGAGTCCCAGGTCCTGCAGGGTAAAGCCGAGCTGCGTCCAGAGCAGGGTCAAATGTCGCTCGATAGCGTGGTCGGGCTTGCCGGTCTCCTTGACTTGGCGCAGGTAGACCGCGGTCTCTCGTGAAGCGGTGATCACCTGGCGTAACGCGTCTACCGACTCCTCCAGACGGGCGCGCTTGGCCCGGCGCAAATTGCCTAGCCACTGCAGACCATGTTTGAAAAGTGCATACAGAGACGCACTGTTGATCAACTCCATCTTGTTCTCTTTTTCACTGCGACTTGAACGGCCACTTCTGCTCAGTGGGCTACATCATATCCTAACTGGCAGATGGTTGCCGGAGGTTGAATGAACAACTCAGCACTACAAACCGGACGAGGAGAACGCCCAGTTCCCAGCCTGAAAACACCTAACATCAAACATCATAACTCAATGATTAATAAAGACATTAATCCTCACCTTAAGCGAGATTATTATCCCGCCAGCCGATTACCACAAACAACTTAAGGTTTGCGTAATTCATAATTATGAATTATAAAAAAATGCACAAGAACAAAAATCTCTACTAATTACACCGCGGGAGGAGTCACCACCAGATGGTCAGCCCCTTGGCCCAACGTCCGCTCTATTTGGAAGTTGCAGACCGGATTTTCGAACTCATCTACCAACGCAAACTGCAGCCCGGCGACTGGATCGATGAGATGGATCTCTGTGTGCAACTGCAGATCAGTCGAACCCCCCTGCGGGAGGCATTGAAGGTACTGCACAAC
>JBNKMQ010000062.1:0-1706 GCA_050293225.1 Sedimenticolaceae bacterium | reverse complement strand
ACTCAGTCCCGGATCGGCGCCATCGGCCAGCTTGATGTAACCCCGGCGCAGGCGCTCAACGATGGTAAAGCTCTTTTCGCCTACCTGTTCGCGCAAGACTTCACCGAGCAGGGTGCCGAAGAGGCGTACGCGGCCGCGCAGCTCCTTGTCGTGTTTTACGCAGGCGTTGGTGAAGCTGTCAGTCATGAGCGCATCCTAGTGAGTAAGTCTTGGGATAGTGTAAGCATATCCCTCTGGTTAGCAGGTTTATTCATTTAGCAGAAGTGCAGCCATGCCATCCAACCGTCCCTTGACCGATTCCCAATGCGGCATATGGTTTCGCAGTAACCGATAGAATTCCTGCCCGTGGCTGTGGTGCTTCAGGTGGCAAAGCTCGTGCAGCAGCACGTAGTCGATACAGTCTGTCGGCGCCTTGATCAGATGTGGGTTGAGTATGAGAACGCCCTGTGGCGAACAACTGCCCCACTGCTTCTTCATCTTCAGCAACTTCCATGGCGGGTTTTTCGCAACCCAGCGTAACTCCCGACAGAGGTTGTTAAGCCGTTGCTCGAAGAGTTCAGTGGCGTGGCTTCGGTACCATTGCCAGAGCAGTGACTTGACGATGCCAGGATCGGTATTATGGCAGTTAACCTGGAGCTGACCGTAACGCAGTTTGACGCCAGGGATTTCTCCGCTTTTTTGGCGTACCTTGAGCAGATAGCGCCTGCCCAGGTAGAGGTGGCTCTCCCCGCTGACATACTCTCGGGGCAAGACATGGGTGTTTTGTTTTTTCACCCGTTCGAGCTGTTCGTTGAGCCAGTGTGCCCGCCTGCCGACCGCAGTCTTGATAACGGCCAGGGGTGTTTGGGCCGGGGCGTCGACCTGAATCGAGCCGTCGGGGTGAACATGGATGGCGATTCTCTGCCGCTGCGCCGGAACGAAGAAGATGTGGTAGGTGATTTGGGTATCGCCGTAGTGGAAGGACTGGTCGACCACTATCGGTTACCGCGTTCCAGCCCGACACGGACGATGCGGATCACCTCTTCGATAATGGTCTTCGCCTTCTCCATGCCGACCTGCTTGAAGAGACCGGGCAACAGCCCCTTGCGGATCTCCGCCTCAATGGTCTGGGGATTGAGGGAGTGTTCGGCGACAGCCTGGTCCACAATGCGGTCGATGTTCAGGGCTTCATCGGCCAGGGTATCGATCTCTGCCGGGCTGTATGCGTTGAATGCCGCCTCACCTAGCACCAGCCGTATGACACCGTAGTAGGCGCGGGCATGGGTATTGTCGGACAATGTCTCTGGTATGCCGTCAATCTCCCGAGCCTCCACCTTCTCCTCAAAGGTTTTGAACAGGGCGTACTGCTTGATTGGGTGGTCGAACAGGGCATCAGCCTCGACGATGGCCTGTTTGAGCAGTTCCGAGAAGACCCTCTTGGCATAGGGATCGATGGCCAGATTCTCCTCGATGGTGCGTTTGAGGCGGGTTCGGATCAGATCGGTTTCGTTGCGGGTCTTCTCTTTTGACCATGCTTTCGGTGGTTCCCGGCCCAGTTCGTTGACCAGATAGACCTCCTCCGGTTCCTGTACCTCGCTGCCGATGACCTGCTTGTCCACCAGCCGCCGGATCTGCTCCTCATAACTGCTGTAGTCCACCGTCTCCTGGGCATCCTGACGGGCGATCTTTCTGAGGCTGGTGAAGAAGCGCAGATCGGCCTTGTATTG
>JBNKMQ010000061.1:0-3702 GCA_050293225.1 Sedimenticolaceae bacterium | reverse complement strand
ATGTCACCCCGGTTCAGATGCAGCATCATGCCCAGGTAGGAGCGGGGATCGCCGAGACCATAGATGGATGAGACGGTGGCGACGATGATGGTGTCGCGCCGCTCCAGCAGCGCCTTGGTGGCGGAGAGCCGCATCTGCTCGATGTGATCGTTGATCGAGGCGTCCTTCTCGATAAAGGTATCCGACGCCGGCACATAGGCTTCGGGCTGGTAGTAGTCGTAATACGAGACGAAGTACTCCACCGAATTATTCGGAAAGAACTCCTTGAACTCCCCGTAGAGCTGGGCCGCCAGGGTCTTGTTCGGCGCCAGGATCAGGGTCGGCCGCTGCATCTGATGGATCACATTGGCAATGCTGAAGGTCTTGCCGGAGCCGGTGACACCGAGCAGGGTCATACCCGCCTCGCCATTGTTCAGCCCCTCCACCAAACCCTTGATTGCAGCGGGCTGATCACCGGCCGGTTCAAATTTCGCCTCGAGTTGAAAACTTTTACTCATCTGGGGATTCTGTCGCGTGATTTAATTGGCTATTATGACACTCCGACATGTCATTACCGAATGACAATGAATCACTGTCGACCAAGTTGGAACACCAAGGGCGCCAAAAGCAATGAACTCACAACTCTCCAGTCGCGTAAAAGCCGTTAAACCTTCACCGACCCTGGCGGTCACCGCCCGTGCCGCAGAGATGCGAGCCGCCGGCAAGGATGTCATCGGCCTTGGCGCCGGTGAACCCGATTTCGATACCCCCGACCATATCAAGGCGGCGGCGATTGGAGCGATCAACGATGGCTTCACCAAATATACGCCTGTCGATGGAACACCTGGCCTGAAGCAGGCGATTATCGACAAGTTCCAGCGGGACAACGGCTTCGACTTCGCCATGGACCAGATCCTGGTCTCCTGCGGCGGCAAGCAGAGCTTCTACAACCTGGCCCAGGCGGTACTGGACCCGGGTGACGAGGTGATCATCCCGGCGCCCTACTGGGTCTCCTACCCGGATATGTCTATCCTGGCGGGTGGTGTACCGGTTCTGGTCTCTGCCAATGCCTCGCAGAAATTCAAGATCACGGCACAACAGCTGAAGGCGGCCATTTCGGATAAGACCAAGCTGTTTGTCATCAACAGCCCGTCGAATCCCACCGGCATGGCCTACACCAAGGAAGAGCTGGCGGCCCTGGGTGAGGTATTGAAGAAGCATCCCCGGGTGTTGATCGCCACCGACGACATGTATGAGCACATCCTCTGGCCCGGCAATGAGTTCGTCAACATTCTCAATGTCTGCCCCGAGCTGAAGGATCGCACCCTGGTGCTCAACGGTGTCTCCAAGGCCTACTCCATGACCGGCTGGCGTATCGGCTATGCCGGCGGCCCCGCTGACATCATCAAGGCGATGAAGAAGATCCAGTCCCAGAGTACCTCCAACCCCACCTCCATCTCCCAGGTGGCGGCCCAGGCGGCACTGGAGGGCTCTCAGGCCTGCATCGGCGAGATGCTCGGCGCCTTCAAGGAGCGTCACGACTATGTGGTGGATCGCCTCAACACCATGGATGGCATTGACTGCCTGCCCAGTGACGGGACTTTCTACTGCTTCCCCAATATCGAGGGAGCACTGGCCAAGCTACCCAATGTGAAGAACGATCTGGAATTGTCCGAATACCTGATCACCGAGGCGGGCGTAGCACTGGTGCCCGGTACCGCCTTCGGTTCATCCGGCCATGTGCGTATCTCCATCGCCACCAGCATGGAGAATCTGCAGAAGGCGCTGGATCGAATTGAGAAGGTGCTGAAAGCCTGATAGGCTGAATCGAATCCGGGCAAAGGAGTTGCCCGGCTGATACACATCATGTTCCAGGGAGGGACACAAAATGCAACGGATTGCATCTGTCGGTCGCGCCGTACCGCAAAACGGCTTCAGCCTGATTGAACTTCTTACCACCCTTGCTGCCGGCGTTATCGTCCTTGGCATCGGTGTTCCTTCACTGCAGACTCTGCTGGCTGGAAATCACCAGAGTAGCGAGATCAATAAGTTCGTACGCCATCTCCATCTTGCCCGAAGCTATTCGATCACAACCGGGGAGGATTATGTCCTCTGCCCCAGCAGTGACAATCTAAGCTGTCTTGATGCGACAAGCTGGGATCAGGGATTCATCCTTTTTCAGGACGACAATCAGAACGGTGCCAGAGAGGCTGGCGAGAGCCTCCGCCAGGTTAGCGAACCCTCGGGTAAGTTCGCCATCAGCATGTCATCGACGCAGGGACGCAAGAAGATCATCTATCGACCAACCGGCCGCTCCGCCGGCAGTAATCTTACTCTGACATTCTGCGATCCAGAGAAGGGTGTCGATCCAAAGGCCGTGATTCTCTCAAATACAGGGCGAGCGAGAATATCCAAGACCAAATGGGATGGATCACCACTCACCTGCGACGGGTAACTTAGGCGCTGAAACTATTGACGCAAGGGGCCAGTCTCATTAATATGCGCCCCTCGCAATTCATTCCCCGGTAGCTCAGTCGGTAGAGCGGGTGACTGTTAATCACTAGGTCGGCAGTTCGAGCCTGTCCCGGGGAGCCATATAAATCAAGCACTTAGATTCGTCTAAGTGCTTTTTTTATGCCTGACAGACTAACCCCTTTAGCTAGCCCCCCCCAGACAGCAAAGAGAGCAATCTACAGCCCGATTACTCTTAAAGTGCTGACACTTCAGCCAACTCAAGCAGCGAGAACCTTTGTCGATTAGTGTGGAATTACACTGACTTATATGCACGGATGATGTAGATATTGGATATTGAGCTCTCTCCCAATCCCAGGGCAAACGTACTGGCCATAGTCGCTATTGTCGGCATATTGTGCGCCCTTGCACTGATTATCTATGCCAGCAATCGGGAGATGGAGCAATATGGTCCCTCAGCTTTAGTCGCTGCTCAGGATGACAAACTCTATTTCGACGCCGGCAGGCAGATTTTTCAGGTGACACAGGATGGCTCGCTGCTGAATCAAGGGAGTTTTGACCTGCCAGGCATCACAGGACCAGTCGTCCAGCTCTCGATGGACAACGAAGATCTGATCCTGCTCGATGCAGGAGATAACAGTGTCAAGCTATGCGATCCAAGCATTTGGCGCTGCGCTTCCCTGACCAAAGCATTTAACGAACAACCCTCAGATATCCTCTCATTTGCTCTCGCCCGAGAACAAAACCGGCTCTACCTCGCCACAGGGGGGTGGTCACAGAATCACAGTTTATGACCTCGCCGGGAGAAAACTCTATCGACTAAAAGTGAGCAAGGGATTGGAGTACGTCAAGACATGCAGTGGCTAGGCGATAACCGCCTGCTAGTCACTGATACCAACCATTACCGCGTAGTTGAGTTGCAAGATCGCGGAGAAGGCGAGGTAGCGGTCATACAAGAGCTTGAGACTCAGAATGCCCTGGGAGGCATAGGACGTAAATGGGCCACTGAAGCCCGGCGTGATAGCGAAGGTGAAACCTGGGTAATCATTAACAATGAGTTTCACCTGATCCGAATGGAGT
The DNA here is from genome assembly GCA_050293225.1 of Sedimenticolaceae bacterium. GTDB lineage: Bacteria > Pseudomonadota > Gammaproteobacteria > Chromatiales > Chromatiaceae > Thiodiazotropha. Next base: position 171 of record JBNKMQ010000061.1, on the reverse strand, counting down.
CTACTGGCTCCAACTGGAGTCTGAAAATCTTAGTAAATTAAAAGTTCTTACTTTTCTCTTCCCTTTAATATTGATCTTGTTTTTCTTCCTTGCCTTTACTGGCACTGCTGATGACCTGGTATTCCTTTGGCTCCTTCCAGGTTCTATCCTGATCGTGTTTTATCTGATTAT
>JBNKMQ010000060.1:0-7479 GCA_050293225.1 Sedimenticolaceae bacterium | reverse complement strand
ATGGATCATGACCTCATTGAGCACCTGACCTTTTGGCAACAACCTTGTCCCGCTAGATGTATACAGATCATCCAGCAACTCCATACCTGGCTGGAGCTGCCTAAGCGGCACCGAACTCCCTACCGATCCCTCCACAACTTCCGGCCCGCTTTTATCTATAGCGACATTAGGCTTGCGCGGCTCCTTTATGCTCATGGTTTCAATAACCGCCAAATCTGTCTTGACTTGTAGATAGGTCTCAGCCGGGCGCAGTTGCATATTTTCATTCAGAGCGAATAGAATCTTCTCCTTAGCGCTGACAGGGGTGATGGGCTTGACCAAGAAACCGTTGACGTCGAGTAACAGACAAGAGCTCAGCACATCCGTATAAGAGAATGAGGTTACGACAATAGTGCGTAACCCACGATCAGCCGGTGTTGCCCCCACGCGAATCTTCTGGATGAGTTCAATACCGTTCATCTCAGGCATCTGTATGTCGGTAATGAGCAGGTCTATTTGTTGCCCGCCCATGAACGATATAGCCTCAACGCCGTTCTTTGCTTCAAATACTTCAATAATTCCAGCGCTCTTCAGTATGCTGGCGGTAACACGACGAACGAATGGCTCGTCATCAACCAGTAATACCCGGAGATTGTAGAATGTATTTGTATTCGACATATTTTACTGCCCTGATCCATACCATGGCTAATTATATATGCGGCAGGATATCCGTTAACTAAATATCTCGTCCCCTGATGGGGTGGGCGCATGGCACAAGTATAGAAAGATTAAACCCGACCTCGCAGCATCACAAGCATCAAATCCGGAGAAAAAATAGGTATCAACTGTTTAGGATTGAATCCACTACTAATGGTATGGACCCATCCCATTAGTAGTGGATTGAATCTCTTTTCGTCAATCATCACTCATGCAGGCCATAACAGCAGCTTTGAGCCTGATTCTATATTTCTTGTTTCCCTTTTATTTGATCCAAGCTACTGATGCGTAGATTTGGTTGCAGAGAATTTTAGTCTACAGACAGCAGATTCTAAACGCGCTCAGGCCCAGACGCTCCAGGCTGTTAAAACACCAGCGTCTCCATCGACCAACGGGGTGTCACCTTGATACCCAGGGGTTCAGTAACCCCCGCCTCTAACCGCTGACAACCGGCAAAGGCGATCATGGCACCATTATCGGTACAGAACTGGGGCCGGGGGTAGAAGGCCTCGCCCCCCTCCTTCTGCATCATTCTGCTGATCTGCTCACGCAGTCGGCGATTGGCGCTGACGCCCCCCGCCATCACCAGGGTCTTGATTCCAGTCTGCCTCACCGCCCTGCGACATTTGATCATCAGCGTATCGACGACGGCATCCTCAAATGCGCGGGCGATATTGGCCAGGGTCTGTTGGGATAGAGTCTCACCCTCTGCCTTTTTCGCATCCATGAGGGTATTCAGGGCGAAGGTCTTGAGACCACTGAAGCTGAAGTCGAGTCCGGGTCTATCGGTCATTGGGCGGGGAAAACGGTAGCGGGTCGGATCACCGGACTCCGCCAGTCTGGCCAGCTCAGGTCCCCCCGGATAGGGCAGACCGAGCAGCTTGGCGGTCTTGTCAAAGGCCTCCCCTGCCGCATCGTCCAGGGAGTCCCCCAGCAATCGATAGTGACCGATGGACTGCACCTCCACCAGTTGGGTGTGTCCGCCGGAGACCAGCATAGCAACGAAGGGGAACTGGGGCGGACGCTCCTCCAGCATCGGCGCCAGCAGGTGACCCTCCATATGATGCACCCCCACCGCCGGAATCCCCCAGGACCAGGCCATACTGCGACCCACCGCGGCACCTACCATAAGGGCACCTACCAAGCCGGGACCGGCGGTATAGGCCACCCCATCGAGGGAATCGGGGAAGATATCGGCCTGCTCGAAGAGCTGCCGGGTCAGGGGCAAAACCTTACGCACATGGTCGCGGGAGGCCAATTCCGGCACCACGCCGCCATACTCCGCATGCAGCTCGATCTGGCTGTGCAGGGCATGGGCCAGCAGGCCCGCCTCACTGTCGTAGATGGCCACACCTGTCTCGTCACAGGAGGTTTCTATACCCAATACACGCATTTTTCCGCAATTTCGCTAGTTTTTTACCACAACACCTTTGCAAACGGCGTCGCCAATGAGTAGAATTTCCGCCTTTCACACGGCTGAGCAAGCTTAACAGATCTGAGGAAACAGAATAGATGCCTAACGTACGCGTTAAAGAGAACGAACCTTTTGAAGTCGCCATGCGCCGTTTCAAGCGCTCTTGCGAGAAGGCTGGCGTTCTCGCCGAAGTCCGTCGTCGCGAATTTTATGAGAAGCCCACCTGGGAGCGTAAGCGCAAGGCTGCAGCCGCCGTCAAGCGTACCCTGAAGAAGGTCTCCCGCGAAAGTCGCCGCTTCGAACGTCAGTACTAATCTGACCCCTCCCCGCTTTCCCGCATGTTGAAGCAACGCATCCAGGATGACGTCAAGGCCGCCATGAAGGCCAAAGACAAGGATCGCCTGGTCACTCTGCGCCTGATCACCGCCGCCATCAAACAGCGTGAGGTAGACGAGCGCATCGAGATGGACGACACCCAGGTGTTGGCGGTGCTGGAGAAGATGATCAAGCAGCGGCGGGACTCCATCTCTCAATATGAGAGCGCCGGACGCCAGGAACTGGCGGATCAGGAGAAGCGGGAGATCGCCATCATCGAGGTCTACATGCCCGAGGGCCTGAGTGACGACGAGATCGCCGGCATGGTCGAAGCGGCCATCAGCGAGACCGGCGCCGCCGCCATCAAGGACATGGGCAAGGTGATGGGCATACTCAAGCCGAAGATGCAGGGCCGTGCCGATATGGGCAAGGTCAGCGGCCTGGTAAAACAGAAGCTGTCAGGCTGACGGCAGCACCCCACACCATCGGCCATCCCCGAGATGACAGCCGATCCATAGATAGGGCAGACTGAGAGACATGCCCGGTAGAATACCCCCCCAGTTTATTGACGAACTGCTCAGCCGCGTCGATGTGGTAGAGGTGATCAATCGCCGGGTGCCGCTGAAAAAGGCCGGTCGCGACTACCAGGCCTGCTGCCCATTTCACGACGAAAAGACCCCCTCCTTCACCGTCAGCCAATCCAAACAGTTCTACCACTGCTTCGGCTGCGGTGCCCACGGCTCCGCCATCGGCTTCCTGATGGAGTACGACAACCTCGGCTTCGTCGAGGCGGTGGAGACCCTGGCCGAATCCGCCGGTCTTGAGGTTCCCCGGGAGGCTGGCCACGCCCAGGGTCCCGACCTGAGACCTCTGTATGATCTGATGGAGAACGCCTCCCGCTTCTACCAGCAGCAGTTACGGCAACACGCGCAAGCCTCCCAGGCCGTCGACTACCTTAAACAGCGCGGCCTGACCGGGGAGATCGCCGCCAGATTCAATCTCGGTTTCGCACCCCCAGGCTGGGACAACCTGCTCTCAGCCCTGGGCAAAGACCAGACCGCCATCGGCCGTCTCTCCGAGACCGGCCTGACCAGCGAGCCTGAAGAGGGCAAGCGTTACGACCGCTTCCGCAACCGTATCGTCTTCCCCATCCGTGACAGCCGGGGACGGGTGATCGGCTTCGGCGGCCGGGTACTGGGAGACGACAAACCCAAATACCTCAACTCCCCTGAAACCCCCCTATTCCATAAGGGCCGGGAGCTCTACGGCCTCTTCGAGGCACGCAAGGCCGACAACAAGCTGAAGCGGCTACTGGTGGTCGAAGGTTATATGGATGTGGTCGCCCTGGCCCAGTACGGCATCCTCAATGCCGTAGCCACCCTGGGCACCGCCACCACCCAGGAACATCTGGAGCTGATCTTCCGCACCTGCTCCGAAGTGGTCTTCTGTTTCGACGGCGACCGCGCCGGAAAGGATGCCGCCTGGAAGGCCCTGCAGACCACCTTGCCGGTGATGCGGGAGGGTCGCGAGGCCCGCTTTCTCTTCCTGCCGGACGGCGAAGACCCGGACACCCTGATCAGAAAAGAGGGCCAGGCAGCCTTCGAGGAGCGCATTGAAACCGCCCTGCCCCTGTCCGAATTCCTCTTCCAGCAGCTCTCCGCCCAAGTCAAAATGGACAGCATCGACGGCCGCGCCCATCTGGCCGAGCTGGCCAAACCCCATCTCGACAAGCTCCCTCCGGGGCTGTTCCGACGCATGATGTATCAACACCTGGAGAATCTGGTCGGCATCCGTGATGGCCATCTGGATAACAATGCCGGTAAAACCAGCGCTTCCAGGCGCCCTCCCGTCCAGCGACAAACCACCCAAAGGCCGACGCCAACGCGCATGGCTATTGCACTTCTGCTCGACAATCCCCATCTAATTACCGCAGCGGATAGCGTGGATGACAGTTGGAAAGGCTGGCACACAACAGGCACAGAAATTTTGTCCCAACTGCTTGAAATTATTCGAAATCAACCTACGCTTAACAAAGCGGCACTGCTTGAGAGATGGCGGGAGAGCGAACACTTCTCCCACCTCAACAAGCTGGCGGAACAGACCTTCGACCTGCCAGAGATGGACCAGGAGACAGAGCTACGTGACGCACTGCTCAAACTTAACAGCCAATTTCGTAAGGAGAATCGTCCGCAACCAGGGAATCTCAAACCCAGCGAGCTGTCAGAAAGTGAGCTGGAGGCTTTAAAAAAGCGCTATCCAGGCAGACCATCCCCCCAGGAAGATGACGAATTGAGCAATTGAGCAGGATATTATGGAAAACCCTCCCTTTTGTAGAATGCACCCCTAAAACTGTGCTAATATGGTGAGTTCAGCCCGAACTCGGATCTCGTGTAGACATTCAAGGTAAAAGATGAATCAGGAACAGCAGCAATCTCAATTAAAACAGTTGATTGCCAAGGGTAAGGAGCAGGGTTTTCTAACCTATGCCGAAGTCAACGACCATCTCCCCGATGGCATCGTCGAACCAGAGCAGATTGAAGATATTGTTCGTATGATCAATGACATGGGCATCACCGTCCATGAATCGGCACCGGACCTTGAAGAGAACACACTGAGCGACAACGCCGTCACCCCGGATGAGGACGCCGCCGAGGCCGCCGCAGCCGCACTGGCCAGTGTCGACAGCGAATTCGGCCGCACAACCGACCCCGTGCGTATGTACATGCGCGAGATGGGCACCGTCGAGCTGCTCACCCGCGAAGGCGAGCTGCGAATTGCCAAGCGTATCGAAGAGGGCCTGAATCAGGTCTCCGCTGCCCTCGCCACCTTCCCCATCGCCGTAGAAAAGCTCTGCGACCGCTTAGAGGGCATCGAAGCGGGCGACACCCGCATGGCTGACGTCCTCAACGGCTTCATCGACCCCAATGAGCCTGACGAGATACCCACTCCGGCCCAGGTAAGCAAGCCCACCGAGAACAAAGCAGAAGACGCCGACTCGGATGACGATAGCGACGACGATGAAGATGACGAGCCCGAAAATCTCGGCCCGGATCCGGAAGAGGTAGCCGCCAAGGCGAAGCTACTGCGCAAGCGCTACAAGACCCTCTGCACCAATCTAAAGAAGAGCGGCCGCACCAGCGCCAAGACACAGAAGTCTCTGGATGATGTGGCGGAGTCCTTCCTCGAGTTCAAGCTGGTCCCGGCCACCTTCAACATCCTGGTCAATTCCCTGCGCGACACCATCGAGCGGATTCGCGGTCAGGAGCGGATCGTCATGAATCTCTGTGTCGACAAGGCCCGTATGCCGCGTAAGGAGTTCATCACCTCCTTCCCCGACAACGAGACCAATCTCGACTGGATCCAGGATCAGATCAAGAAAGACAGCGCCTACTCCAGCGCCCTGGAAGAGCACGCCGAAGAGATCACCCGCGCACAGAAGCGCCTGGTCAACATCGAAAACGATTGTCAGCTGACTATCGGCGAGATCAAAGAGACCAACCGCAAGATGTCCATCGGCGAGGCCAAGGCCCGTCGCGCCAAGAAAGAGATGGTGGAGGCCAACCTGCGACTGGTGATCTCCATCGCCAAGAAGTACACCAACCGTGGCCTGCAGTTCCTGGATCTGATCCAGGAGGGCAACATCGGCCTCATGAAAGCGGTAGACAAGTTCGAATACCGTCGCGGTTACAAGTTTTCGACCTACGCCACCTGGTGGATTCGTCAGGCCATCACCCGCTCCATCGCGGACCAGGCCCGCACCATCCGTATCCCGGTGCACATGATCGAGACCATCAACAAGCTCAACCGCATCTCCCGTCAGATGATCCAGGAGATGGGCCGCGAAGCGACCCCGGAAGAGCTGGCCGAACGTATGGACATGCCGGAAGACAAGATCCGCAAGGTCCTCAAGATCGCCAAAGAGCCGATCTCCATGGAGACCCCCATCGGCGACGACGAAGATTCGCATCTGGGTGACTTCATCGAGGATGCCGGCGTGGTCTCTCCCATTGAGTCGGCCACCGCCGAGGGACTCAGCGAGGCGACCCAGAACATGCTGGCCGGCCTTACCGGTCGCGAGGCCAAGGTGCTGCGCATGCGCTTCGGCATCGACATGAATACCGACCACACCCTGGAAGAGGTCGGCAAACAGTTCGACGTCACCCGTGAGCGTATTCGACAGATCGAAGCCAAGGCCCTGCGCAAACTGCGCCACCCCTCCCGTTCAGATCGTCTGCGTAGCTTCCTCGACAACGACTGAACCACCAAATCCACCCGCAATGGATGCTAAATTGCGGGCGGATCTGGTAAAATCCCGCCTTCTTCGGGCCCATAGCTCAGTTGGTTAGAGCAGGGGACTCATAATCCCTTGGTCCTAGGTTCGAGTCCTAGTGGGCCCACCAATAAAAACAAGATGTTAGAATTTTTTTCTCCTGCCTTAAATTCCGATGTAGACACCATGTAGACACCTCAGAACGAGAACCCAGTGATCGGAAGTGTTTTATAATTAGCGTCTCGGGGTTCGAATCCTCTCGCCGTCTGCATATAATCAGTAAGTTAGCTAAATTAGCTTTTGAGAAAAATATAAAAGTAGGCGTTTTTTAGACAAGTGAACATCTATGCCTCTCTTTCGTTTGACCTGAGGTACATTGCTTAGTGATTGTCTTTATCGATTATTATCATCCACAAAAGTACATGATCTCAGAATAAGCCTTCATCTAACACATATATTCTCGGCTAGAGTGCCTTGTCACCAGCAGAGCTCGTATTCGTGATTTTTTCTCCTAGTTCGTGCGGAGTAGAGCGTTCGACTCTCAGTAGAAATATTTCCTGGTCTTTTGATTCCTTCCCTATCTAATAGTCAATTTGTTTAATAAGATAATGTATTGTGTAATAAAAGTTTCATTTTTTACCAGTGATAGATGATTTTGTTTTCCGCTGGACACTGTTTTACGTAGAAGGAAATATTGATGAAAGCGAGCGATTTAGTTAGTGAATTACCAACAAAAGAAAAGACAATAAGTGATTTGGTTAGATATTTAAGAACGAGAACTGAT
>JBNKMQ010000059.1:0-2221 GCA_050293225.1 Sedimenticolaceae bacterium | reverse complement strand
ACACTGGAGCAGTGGATTGAGGACAGAGATCCCGAGAGCAGTGACTTCCGCCGATTTCTCGAACTGTCCAGGGCGCTAGATCTACACCTTCTAGGTCGAGCCAGTGACAAGTTCATGAGCTATGGCGCCTACCGATTCGGTGAAGAGACCGTGTTACAACAAGGCGTCTGGGACCAATCCCTACAGCCCCTGGATAGCACAAGCATCACCGAAGATGTCAGCCATAGTTGGATGAGTCACCAGACCACACCCAAACACCCCTTCGACGGCATCACCCTGCCAGATGCCGATGTGGAGCAGGCCTACACCTGGTGTAAAGCGCCGAGACTGGATGGCCGGGTGGTCGAGGTCGGCGCCCTGGCGCGACAACAGGTCGATGGTCATCCCCTGATCCGTGAGCTGGTCGCAGAGAGCGGCGGCAATGTGCGCAACCGAGTCATCGCCAGACTGCTGGAGATCGCCCGCATCGTGATAGAGATGGAGAGCTGGAGCAAGCAACTCAAACCGGGTGAAGCGATCTGCAACCACAAACCCTTTCCACAAGAAGCGCAAGGCTTCGGCCTGGTCGAGGCCGCCCGTGGCAGTCTGGGCCACTGGATCAAGATCAAACACGGACACATTCTTAACTACCAGATCATCGCTCCCACCACCTGGAACTTCTCACCCAGGGACAGCCAGGGCAAACCAGGAGCCTTGGAGATCGCACTCCAGGGCGCAGGTCTCAGGGCAGGAGAGAAAGAGCCGGTGTCGGTACAGCATATTGTCAGATCCTTCGACCCATGCATGGTTTGCACAGTCCACTGAGTGGAAATTGCTGCTTGATTTTTAAACGCGAAGTCACGTGGAGATGATCTCGGTCAAATATCGTCATACCCGCGAAGGCGGGTATCCAGAATCCCTCTTCGGAGCTTATAGGGACAAGTTGCAAGAGCATATAGCTACATAGAGAACATTGTGAGAATAGCGAAAGCTCCATGGAATGGAGTGCGCTATGTCTCAAGCAGCGATCACGGACCGATCGCCACTCAGTCCGTCTTATCAACGTCATCGGCCGGAACAGACGCTGCTCTATCAAATAATCGGGCGGCATTACCTGGAATTTAGGGATGTGATGACCGAGCAGGGCAAGCCCTTGCCCCTGCATGTGCAACAGGAATTTGCCGATTACCTCAAATGCGGCGGCCTTGAGCATGGCTTCCTGCGGGTGCAATGCACCAAATGTCATCATGAACACCTGGTCGCGTTCAGTTGTAAGCGAAGAGGGTTCTGTCCCAGCTGTGGTGCTAGGCGTATGGCAGACAGCGCAGCACTGCTGGTCGATGAGGTTCTGCCTGAGCAGCCGATCCGCCAGTGGGTGCTGAGTTTTCCGTTTCAGCTCCGGTTCCTGTTCGCCAGCCGTCCGCAACTGATGGGTCGAGTACTGGGGATCGTCTACCGGGCCATCTCTGCACACCTGATCAAAAAGCAGGATCTACACGTAAGACCGCACAGACCGGCGCGGTGACCCTGATTCAGTGATTCGGCAGTGCACTGAATCTCAATGTTCACTTTCACATGCTGTTCCTGGATGGGGTTTACACGGAAACCAAACACGTTCGTACACGGTTTCAGCACACCAATGGGCCGGAACAGCAGGAACTGATAGAACTGGTGCATACGATCAGCCACCGGGTTGCCGGATACTTGGAGCGAGAGGGAATCCTTGAAAGTGATGCTGAAAACAGTTACCTGAACCTGGAGGAGGGTGAAGAAGAGCCGATGCAACAGGTATTGGGTTGCTCGGTGAGTTAGCGTGTTGCCATCGGCCCTCAACAAGGGCGCAAGGTATTCACGCTGTAGACCATCCCCGCCTGGCAAGAAGATGGCCGCTTTACCCAGTTGGCGAAAGAATCCGGTTTCAGCCTGTATGCAGGAGTCGCGGCACAAGCCTGGAAACGGCAGAAGTTGGAGCGGCTATGCCGATATATTTCAAGACCAGCGGTATCAGAGAAACGACTATCACTGACACCCTCGGGGAATATTCGCTATCAACTCAAAACGCCCTACAGCGATGGCACCACTCACGTCATCTTTGAACCGCTGGATTTCATCGCCAAGCTGGCGGTGCTCGTGCCCAAGCCCAGAGTAAACCTGACCCGGTTCCATGGTGTATTCGCGCCTTTATACCCTTTGGGTGCAACAGCAAATACAGGGTAGATGTGACGCCGGCTAAACGTGGCAA
>JBNKMQ010000058.1:0-4586 GCA_050293225.1 Sedimenticolaceae bacterium | reverse complement strand
ACCAAGAATCACTCGACGCCGAGGATATCCAGGCGTACAGCAGCCAAGCTTACTAGTGATACTGCACCAATGAAAACAACCAGCCAGCACCCATGAACGCATAATTAAATGCGACTAGGGAATACTATTTGCGACTGAGTGGGATTTGTAGAAGAATCAGCCGTATCCTACCTTCATGGATTAAGGCTAGATCTCCGACATGGCAGTCAGACATATCCCCACCAATGTCCGCAGTCTTACCGGCCAATTCAACGGCCAGGAATTCGAGTCCTCCCTGGAAAGAGATCTTCTGCTTCTCGTCCATTTTGACTATGGCGTTGACTCGTACGAGACCCAGCCAGTCACCATCGAATACCTCGATCCCAAATCAGGAAAGCGCCGGACATACACCCCTGATTTGCTGGTGACTTACCTGACTGATCACCATGGCCAACCGCTGAAGCCCAGGCTCTATGAGGTGAAATACCGGGAAGATCTGGCTCAGCACTGGAAGACCCTCAAACCCAAGTTTAAGGCCGCCAGAGCCTACGCCAAGGAGCATGGATGGGTATTCCAGATCATGACTGACAAGGAGATCCGAACCCCATACTTGGACAACGTAAAATTCCTGCTCCGCTACCGGGATACCGAGCCAGACGAAAGTCATACCGCCCGCCTGATCAAGGCGCTCGACCAACTGCAGGAAACCGACCCTCAGACGCTTATCAGGGCAGCCTCTCCATCCGAAATCGAGCAGGGAGAGGCCCTGTGGGCACTCTGGGCAATGGTGGCACGAGGATGGATCCACTGTGACCTCCGCAGTCCCCTGACCATGGCAACCCGGATATGGAGCCCCGGATAGCCATGCTGGCCCTACAGAGACTGGTACCCGGGACACGGGTCAGAAAAGGAAAGGATCGATACAAAGTCCTGGACCTTCTTGATGATGAACGGGTTCTGGTGCAAGCGGAGTCCAATGACGACAAAAAGGTGGTGTTGGCCACCGAACTGGATATTGCGGATACGCCCTCCGCCAGTGAAGACCTGGCCGACAAGGATATAGGCGAGCGATGGGAGCAGGCTCTGGCCGTCTTCGGCAATATCCAGCCACTTGTGGAATTGGGGCCACGCAAGCGCACACGATCGGATGTTGAAGCGTTGGCCCAGCGGATAAAATGCCATCCCGCCACGGTCTACCGCTGGCTGAATGCATACGAATCGACCGGCCTGGTCTCTTCATTGATGCGGCCCCGGCGTAGCGACCGTGGCAAGTCACGGCTCAACCCTCGCGTTGAGGAGATCATCCAGGAGCAAATCAAAAGCTTCTACCTCACGGATCAGAAGACCACCCCGGCCGCTACGGCCAGGGAGGTCAGGAAAGCCTGCAAAGCCGAGGGACTCACTCCGCCAAGCCCCAAAACCGTCACTGATCGAATTAATCAAGTTGACGACGAGCGCAGGATCGCCAAGCGCGAAAGCCAAAAAGCCGCCAAAGAGCGCTATCAGCCTATTCGCGGGAGTTTCCCGGGCGCTGATTGGCCATTGGCAATCGTCCAGATTGACCATACCCCCATGGACGTGATCATCGTTGATGATGTGCATAGACTGCCTATCGGCAGGCCCTACCTGACGCTGGCAACGGACATTTTTAGTCGCATGGTGGTCGGATTCTACATATCGCTTGATCCGCCAAGCTCGCTATCCACCGGGATTTGCATTTCCAACGCCATCCGCACGAAGGACGCCTTTCTCAAAAGGATAGGCACCGATCTACCCTGGCCATGCTGGGGCGTTATGCGGGCCGTCCATACGGACAATGCCAGCGAGTTCAGAGGAAAGATGATGGGGCGTGCCTGCGAGCGGTACGGCATCATACTGGAGCACCGGCCCAAGGGATCGCCAAACTACGGTGGCCACGTCGAGCGCATGTTCCGCACCCACATGGACAAGGTGCACAACGAACTCCCCGGCACCACCTTCTCCAATATTCAGGAGCGCGGTGAATACGACTCTGAGGGGCGTGCCGTGATGACACTGGATGCCCTGGAGAAGTGGTTCACGCTCTTCATACTGGGCGTCTACCATCAGGATGCCCACTCCGGGATCTCCGGATTACCTCCCCTGGTCAAGTGGAAAGAAGGGATCTACGGGAGTGATACGCAATTGGGTACCGGAATACCCGCCCGGGTTCCGGACGAGAAAACCCTGCGGCTCGATTTCCTGCCATTCTTCGAGAGGACGGTCCAGCGTTACGGGATCGCCAATCGCGGCATTCACTATTGGCATGATGCTTTGCGGCGCCTGGTGCTCGCCAGGGACCCAGACAACGCAAAACTGATGCGCAAGTTTATCTGCCGGTATGACCCTAGGAATCTCAGTCGAATATGGCTCTACCTGCCGGATGACAACCAATATATCGAGGTCCCTTACCGGGATTTGACGAGGCCGCCGATCAGCGAATGGGAGCTCAAGGAGGCCCAGCGCCGGCTTAGGGAGAAGTCACTGTCCGCGACCAACGAGGAGTTGATCTTCAAAACCATCGACCAGATGCGGTCTATCGTGGAGGAAGAATCCGAGAAGACAAAGTCCGCCAGGCGTAAGCAGCAACGACGGAAACAGTGGAGCAAGGCTCAGAAAGGAAAGAAGAACCTGCCACTAGCGCAGCCATCAGATATCGATTCGGCAGGTCATACTGAAGAGGATGAAGATTTAGGGGATATCACCCCGTTTGAAGATATTCGGGAACCAGAATGACAAAGGAATTCAAGCATCTGTCCGGCAAGGCATTGGAAATGCTCAATGCGCCAGAGCAGGAGCGGCTGCTCTACCTAAAGAAACGGGTATTCATTTCCTACCCAAAGGCCAAGGACATCCTGGAAGAGATGGAGGAGCTGTTGGTGCATCCGAAGGTAAACCGGATGCCGAATATACTGATCGTCGCAAGGTCGAACAATGGCAAAACCGAACTACTCAGAGAGTTCTTTCAGCGGCATCCTATCGATGAGCGATTGAGCAAGGACTCGATTGACGCTCCGGTCATCTACCTCCAGTCGCCTCCAGGCCCATCCGAAGACATTTTTTTGAACAACGCCCTTCAAACCCTCTGGGCGCCCATGAAAATCAACGATTCCGCATCACGCAAGCTGATGCAACTGGTGGATATCCTGGGAAGGGTAAACACCAAGGTGTTGCTTATCGACGAGGTGAATGCCCTGCTTGCCGGCAGCGCAGCCAAGCAGCGATTTTTCCTTAACATGCTGAAATACATTGGTAATGAGCTAAAGATCTCCATTGTGGCCGCGGGCACTACTGAGGCGCAGCAGGCGCTATCGGTAGACGCTCAGCTGAAAAGCCGGTTTCCGGTTAGAGCTTTGCCCAGGTGGCGCTGGGGGAATGACTTTAGGAGGTTGCTGGTCAGTTACGAGAGCATTCTGCCCCTGAGGCATCCTTCCAACCTCTCCGAGACAACGATTGCCAAGTACCTCTATGGCCTAAGCGAAGGGGTGATCGGTGAATTGGCAACCATTCTGCGTAGTGCGGCAGAATTGGCAATCACGAACGGCACTGAGCAGATCACCGAAGACATCCTGAAAGAATGCAAGGTGATCAAACGGAGGCATTCCGCAGAGGACGAGGAACTCTGAGCGATGTAATTATGGAAACAGCAACGACATGGCCAATCCATCTAAAACCACAGGATGACGAATTGCTGAGCTCATGGATGATTAGACTGGCCCATGTGCATCGGATCAAGGTAATGACCTTATGTACCTTATTGTTTGGCTACCGTCGCCCAATATGGAACAGGGATATTGATCGTCTCGCGCCAAAGGATGTTCTGGACAAGCTGAGCCAAATAACAGGGACTTCACCAGAGAGAGTCTATGCCACAACCCTCAGAGAGCTCGAAGGCAGAGCATTTGACGCTTTCAATCTTATGGGGAATACGCATTGGGTCCTGCCTCTTGGAATATACAGCCGCACCCACAAAGATTACGGCCTGCAGTATTGCCCTCAGTGTTTAATGGATGACCATACCCCCTATTATCGGCGATCCTGGCGCTTGGGTTTTATCACGGCATGCATCAAACACAAGACCGTCCTCTCGGACTGCTGCGGGGCGTGCGGCGCACCCATTGTGCCGCATCGTGTGGATATGAGAAGCCGCACTGATTATCCGAGCGAAAGAGACATGTTGGTATGCGCAAGCTGCAATGCGTCGCTGTTGGCTACGAGCAAATACTTCCCTGCCGATGAGCCAGTTGTGCATGAGCAGCAACGATGGGAAGAGGCGATAAAGAAAGGATGGATCTATTGGGCTGGCAATCCATCAATGTACTCGCAACTGTTTTTTGAGGGCCTAAGAGTGATGTGCACCGGTTTAACGGCAAGAAAAGAGCGCGGCCGTATGCCGCCTCGCCTTAAGAATCTAAAGAAAGTGGCTGAGCTAATCCCGAATAGAGGTATTGAGTTTGCGAGGACAATGGCCAGGTACGAACTGATGCAAGAAGTCGTGGCATTATTGGATGAGTGGCCAGATCGGTTTTTGCAGGTAATGAAAAGCAGTTTATTTCGATATTCCACACTTCATGGGTATTCGGGAAATA
>JBNKMQ010000057.1:0-18206 GCA_050293225.1 Sedimenticolaceae bacterium | reverse complement strand
GAGGCCTTGCAGTGCCAGGCGGCGGAGGAGAGCGCTCGTCTCTTGACCGAGGCCCTGCCGGAGTTACGGGTCGGTCTGGTACATGGTCGTATCAAGGCGGATCAGAAAGAGCAGATCATGGGGGAGTTCAAGGCGGGTAAGCTGGATCTGCTGATTGCAACAACCGTCATCGAGGTGGGGGTGGATGTTCCCAACGCCAGCCTGATGATCATCGAGAACGCCGAACGTTTGGGTTTGGCCCAACTGCATCAGTTAAGGGGCAGGGTGGGGCGTGGAAGTGCGGAGAGCCACTGCGTCCTGATGTATCACGCCCCGCTCTCCCTCAATGCCAAGACGCGCCTGGGTATTCTGCGAGAGAGCAGTGACGGCTTCTACATTGCGCAAAAGGATCTGGAGATGCGCGGGCCCGGTGAGGTCTTGGGTACCCGTCAGACCGGGGAGATGCAACTGCGTATTGCCGATCTGGTGAGAGATCAGGATCTGCTCGACGAGGTGCGACAAGCGGCGGAGATGATGCTGCAGGAACATCCGCTTGCTTCAGAGCGGTTGATCGATCGCTGGCTCGGTCAGCGGGAGGAGTATGGTCGCGCCTGACAAGGGTTTCGGCGTTTCCCATCAAGGCTTAGAGGATCGCTACTATTCATGGGAAATCGTGCGATAATCTCTGTTTTCTGTTTCAGGCAAGGTCCGTTTTGATCCATCGCACTTCACACTCTGCTGTCCTCGAGCCCGACTGGGGTGAGTGGCGTCGTCAGCGCATCCGTGAGATTCCGTCAGGCATACAGATCTGGTTGAGAGACCAGGGTTCTTTGACCAAGCGGGTGATTCAGGCCTGCGCTGAAGGCGCTTTCCGGGTGCGGCTGTTGCACCAGGGATGGGGCAGGCCCATGAATAGTGAAAGCAGTGTGATGAAGACCCGCCGCGGTGTGATCACCCTGGTGCGGGAGGTGGAGTTGCTCTGCGATGAGCATCCCTGGGTATTCGCCAGGACCTTGATCCCCACTACCAGTCTGCAACGCTCTATGCGACGCCTGACCCAGTTGGGTGAGAAGCCCCTGGGGGCGGTGCTCTTCAGTGATCCCAGTGTGCACAGAGGCACCACACAGATCGCCAGGCTGACCCCCAGGCATCAGCTCTTCGATGCTGCCTGTGCCAATCTCCAGTCGCGTCCTGATGCACTCTGGGCCAGACGTACACTGTTCTATATCGCAGGCAGGCCCTTGTTGGTGAATGAGATCTTTCTGCCCGATATCCCTCTGAAGGAGTCCAGGGCGTGAGCCAGAAGCCGGAGCTCAGGGTCGAGATGCCGGAGGATAACAACGTCTCCTGGCTGGAACGCTTACGTCGCTATGCGTTGCTGGTCAGGCTGCATCGTCCTATCGGTATCCTGCTCTTGCTCTGGCCCACCATGTGGGCGCTCTGGCTGGCGGGGGAGGGGCAGCCGACCTGGCAGATCGTGTTGGTCTTCATGACTGGTGTGGCGCTGATGCGTTCTGCGGGGTGCGCCATCAACGACTATGCGGATCGGGATTTCGACGGCTTTGTCGAACGCACCAAGACCCGTCCCATCGCCCTGGGTCTGGTCTCACCGAAAGAGGCCCTGGCGGTTTTTGCGCTTCTCTCTCTCATGGCTGCCTGCCTGTTGGTCTTTCTCAATTGGCCTACACGTTTTCTCTCGGTGGTCGCACTCTTGTTGGCCGCGATCTACCCCTTTATGAAACGTTATACCCATCTACCTCAGGTGATGTTGGGGGCGGCATTCGGCTGGGCGATACCCATGGCCTTCATGGCGTTGAATGAAAATATCCCTCCCATGGCATGGATCCTCTTTGTCGCCACCCTGCTGTGGGCGCTGATCTACGATACCCAATACGCCATGGTGGATCGTGAGGACGATCTGAAGATCGGCGTGAAGTCGAGTGCCATTCTGTTTGGTCGCTACGACAATCTGATCGTCGGGATCTTGCAGGTGATTATGATCCTGCTGCTGTTCCAGGTGGGGAATCTGGCTGGACGGGGGTGGATCTATCAGTCGGGTCTGCTGCTTGGGGCTGGTCTCTTTGCCTACCAACAGTGGTTGACCCGGGGGCGGCAGCCCAAGCCCTGTTTCGATGCCTTTCTTAACAATAACCTGTTTGGATTGATTATCTTCTTGGGCCTCTTCTTCGACTACGCTTTAGCGGACTAAATCTTCCGCTCATTCAAGGTAAGCGCAGTCTCAACACAGGCGTCTCCGGTGGCAGGCAGACTTGATCATTGCAGGCCTGGAGTCGGAGGCTCACCTCCAGGGTATTCCCCTTCGGAGGTTCAGACCCTGGCGTGACTAACGCCTCCAGGGTTGTCTCGCCGGAATAGAGCGAGATGGGAGTCTCCTGAAAAGAGAGTTTCTGTTGACGACCCTCGGGGTAGTTCACCGCTCCCATCTTCCATCCGTTCTCTTCTGTCTCCAATTCCATCCTTGTGCCGATCAGGTCCGCATGACCCGGCTGGTCGCTGTTGATGTGCCAATCCTTTGGGATCTGCAGACTTAGCGTCAGATGCATGGCTTGGTCAGAATGGGGCTTGAGTTCCCCTTTAAGCCGAACGGCTCCCTGTGCCGCATAGGCCTGCTCCTTCAGCTCGCCGGTTTTATGGCTGGTGATGGCGCTCAACATATAGGCGTAGTTGTGGGGCTGCGCTTCGATAGCCGCTGCGAAACGGCTGATCAGGGAATCCACCTGTCGTTGGTAGGTCAATGTGTCTGAACGGTTGCAGAGCTTCTGCAGCACATGCATGGCTACAGAGGTGCCGGAGGGGATGGCGTTGTCGCTGCCGTCGTCCTTGGGGCGTCCCATCCTGGTGATACCGGCATCGGCCTCGTTGAGGAAGAAGCCGCCGTCCTCGCTATCGTGAAAACGCTGGATCAGGGCATCAGCCAGCTCCTCAGCTCTCTCTAGCCAGATACGATCTCCATTGAGATCGTAGAGTGCGAGATAGGCCTCTGCCAGGTAGGCGTAGTCCTCCTGAGTCGCCGGGATGGAGGAGCGACCATCCAGATGCACACGCCAGAGATAGCCTTGTTTGATTCGATTGCTGTTCCAGAGGAAATCACCAGCCTTCTCCGCTGCCTGACGATAGACTTTTGAATCAAACAGATCGGCGGCCTCGGCAAAGGCGGTGACCATCATGCCGTTCCAGGCGGTGACGATTTTGTCATCTCTTAGTGGGGGTATGCGCTGGTTGCGAACCTTGAGTAGTTTTGCATTGATCTGGTCCAGTTGATCCCGCAGGGATTGCAGATCGATTTTTTTGTTTTCGGCATAGGCTTCAAGACTCTCTGGCAGGTGGAGGATATTGCGTCCCTCGAAGTTACCGATACGGGAGATTGAGTAGAGGGATTTGGCCAGTTTGGCCTCTTCCGCTGACAGGACTTGACGGATCTCTTTCAGCGTCCAGGTGAAGAAGAGACCCTCTTCTCCCTCGCTGTCAGCATCCGTGGCGGAGTAGAAGGCGCCTTGCGGTGAGCTCATCTCCCGCAGCACATAGTCCAGGGTCTGGGTGACTACCCGACGATACTTCTCTTTGCCGGTGAGTCGCCAGGCGCCGAGATAGATACGGCTGAGGTGGGCCTGGTTGTAGAGCATCTTTTCGAAGTGGGGAACCAGCCACTCGTAGTCGGTGGAATAGCGGTGGAAGCCGCCGGCGACCTGGTCGTAGATACCGCCCCGGGCCATGTGGTCTAGCGTGTTCTCCAGCATCTCGAGTGCGGATTCACTGCCTTCCCGCTCAGCCCGCTCCAGAAGCAGGAAGAGCCAAGGCTCCTGGGGGAATTTGGGTGCCTGGCCGAAGCCGCCCTGGATCTCATCGTAGATCTGCCCGATCGCCGCCAGGGCGCGGTCGGCCTGCTTCAGATCGAACTTTTTTGCCTCTCCGCTGATGCGGTTGTTGTCTGCGATGGCTTCGGTAATACGTTTGGCTTGGGCGAGAACGTCGCTCTCCCTCTCCTGCCAGATCTCAGCGACCTGCCTGACAAGGGCGCTGAACTGTTGCGGCGGATAGTAGGTGCCACCGTAGAAGGGTTCTCCCTCGGGGGTGAGAAAGGATGACATGGGCCATCCGCCGCGGCCGGTGAGCAGCATCACAGCGGTCATATAGACCTCGTCCACATCCGGGTGGCTCTCCCGATCGACCTTGATGGCGATGAAGTGTTCGTTCAACAGAGCGGCGATGGCCGGGTCTTCGAAACTCTCCCGCTCCATCACATGACACCAGTGGCAGGTGGCGTAGCCAATGGAGAGGAAGACCGGTTTATTCTCCTGTTTGGCTTTGGCGAAGGCCTCTTCAGACCAGGGATACCAGTCCACCGGATTGTGCGCGTGTTGCAGCAGATAGGGGGAGTCCTGCAGGATCAGGCGGTTGGTGTAGGTTGGTGCGCCGTCATCGTTGAAGTGCTCGGTGCGGGGTTTATAGGTCAATCCCTTGGCCAGGTAGGCTTCACGTAGTTGTTTTTCGAGTGCCATGGATCTCTCCTGGGTCACTGCCGCACAGGTATCGAATGAGATGCCCATGAAGAGTAGTAGAAAGGTGAGTGGAGTGACGATCCGCCTTCTCAT
This sequence comes from Sedimenticolaceae bacterium, assembly GCA_050293225.1. Lineage (GTDB taxonomy): Bacteria > Pseudomonadota > Gammaproteobacteria > Chromatiales > Chromatiaceae > Thiodiazotropha. Next base: position 13,614 of record JBNKMQ010000057.1, on the reverse strand, counting down.
TTCAATGATTGAGTCTTATCTGCTCATCCATCGGCATTTTGAATTTTTCCATTTTCAATAATATCCCTTACCGGATTGAGAGTGAGCAAAGTCCCATTTCTTTGCAAGGCGGGTGTTAACAGAGCCAAATAGCCTGGATGCGCTGTTGATTCCATTGGGTAGTTGAAAGTTTGGCAGTTGCAGTCCGGGGAAAAAACATTCAGGCTGTCCGGAAATAGTGAAATCAAATCTACAGAGCGAAGGTTTATGCAAGGAACTTCTGCTTTCAAATTCATGCTGTTGGGTCTGCTATTGGCGCTTCTATCGCCGCTCCCGGTTTCGGCCGGGGAGTATGATGATGCTGTCAGTGCCTTAGCGGATGGTGAATATCGCCAGGCCTATCGGGGTTTCAAGCGCCTGGCCCAGCGGGAGCATGTCGATGCTCAGTACCAGGTCGGGATGCTCTATCTCTTTGGACAGGGCGTGAAGCTGGATACCGAACAGGGAATCCACTGGCTTGAGCGGGCGGCCAATAATGGCTCCTATGCGGCAGCGAACGAGCTGGCCCAGATCTATATTGCCGGACGGGGTGTTGCACCCGATGAGGCAGAAGCGATCAAATGGATGGAGCTGGCGACAACCATCGCCGAACAGGATGAGTCGGTAGCGGATGACGGTTGCGAGTAGTTCAAGGTTTAACCCTGGATGCTGTCATCGATTGATCAGCAGAATGTAGTATGATTCCAGCCTATGAAATTCAGTGATTTCGGGTTTAAGGAAAACCCTTTCTCAATCACACCTGATCCTCGCTACCTCTATCTCAGTCAGGGGCATGAGGAGAGTCTTGCACACCTGATTTATGGAACCGGGCCCAATGGGGGCTTTGTGCTGCTGACAGGGGAAGTGGGTACGGGTAAAACCCTGCTGATCCGAAGTTTGTTGGCGCAACAGCTGACAGATGTGGATATCGCTCTGGTGCTCAATCCTCGTCTCTCCCGACGGGAGTTTCTCTCCACCGTTATCGAAGAGCTGGGGATCGACTACAAAGGACACCCCTACTCGCTCAAGCAGTTGATGTCTGCCCTGTCGGAACATCTCCTCAAGACCCACGGAGAGGGTCGTCATACCGTGTTGATTGTGGATGAGGCGCAGAATCTCAGCCCCAGGGTGTTGGAGCAGGTTCGTCTACTGACCAATCTTGAGACGACAAGACACAAGTTGTTGCGCATCATCCTGGTCGGTCAGCCCGAGTTGTTGGAGATGCTGGGGCGGGAAGAGCTCAGGCAGGTGGATCAGCGGATTACCGCCCGCTACCATCTCTATCCTCTCAATCGTCAGGAGACCTCACGCTACATTACCCATCGTCTGGCAGTGGCGGGTATTCGTGAAGATCTCTTCAGTCCCCTTGCCATGCGTCTGGTGCATCGTTTTTCCAGGGGGGTGCCGCGAAAGATCAACACCATCTGTGAGCGTACCCTCCTGGCTGTCTTCTCAAGAGGACAAAACCGGGTTGGCGCCAAACTGGTCTGGCAGGCCTCGAAAGAGGTCAAGGGTGTGCGTCGCTCAGGTCGGCGGCTATGGCCCTGGTTTGCCATCGGCATGGTGGTGGTCATTGCTCTGATCTACTTCTCCCTCCCCTTTTTATTTGAGACTGAAAAGGTTTCGCTTGAGATAGTATCCGCGCTGGAAGGGAAGGATGAGATCGAAAAGATCGTGGAACCTGCAGCGATTCAGCCGGTGGTTGCTAAGCCTAAGATGACGGCTGGATCACCTACTGAAATTATTTCAGAACCAGAACCAGAGCCGAAACCCAAGCCAGAAACGAGGGCGGAAAAAGTGGCGCCAGGGCCTGAAGTCGAGAAGGCTCCCGTGACCCCGGTTGTGACATCGCCCGAAATCGAGTCGACAGAAACTGCAGACAATGTTGAAGTTGAGATGGGTTCTGAAGAGCCGCCGGCGGAAGACTATTCGCTAGCGGCACTGTTTGTCCAGAGCCAAAACAGGCAACTGGTTTACCAACGCCTGTTCTCTCTTTGGCAACAAACCGTCAATCTCAATTCGCCTATGACCCCATGCATGCAAGCACCGCAAAAAGGCTTGCGTTGTCTGCGAGATATTCTGGATTGGGATCGTCTTCACTCCCTCAACCGACCGTTTATCTTTCGTCTGCGACGGGATAAGCAGACCCGCATGCTGCTGCTCAAGCGCCTGGATGGTGATCGCCTGTTGGTGGATGATGGCGTCGGCGAGGCGTTTCTCAAGCTGGATGAAATTCAACCCTATTGGAGCGGCGAGTTTGTCATGCTCTGGCGACCTTATGACGGAGTGGCGCTGATCGGTGATGGATCGGCTGGAGATGCGGTGACCTGGTTACGTAATCGTCTGCATCTGGTGGATGGGGAGCCTGTGAAGAGTAAACCCGGTCTGGATCAGTTCGACGAAGCTTTAAAGACTCGCTTGCGCTCTTTCCAGCAGAGCAATGGTTTGATGGCGGACGGTATCGCAGGCCAGCAGACAATGGTCTACCTGAACAATCTCTCTCTAACCCTGGAGACCCCAACACTCTATACACTTGAAGAGAGAGGGGGCGGCTAGATGTCTCTCATTCTGGAAGCCCTGAAAAAGGCGGAGCGACAGCACAAACTGGGGGAGGTACCCGGAATCAGGCCGGGACCGGTCGAGCCGCAATCGAGAGGCATGCGTGGATTGGGTTGGATTGTGCTGCTGTTCTTTGCTGGCATCATGTTGGCTATCGGCCTCTATCTGGGTGGTTTCTGGCAGAAGCCGGAGATTCAGCAGGCAGGGCAACAGGCGCCGGCGGCCACACTGCCGGAGGAAACTCAACCGCCGGTTGAGGTGGTGCAAAAGCCTGAAGTCAGACCTGTTGAGCCAGTAGTGGATACCTCACCGCAGGAGATAACGGAGGTAGAGGCACCGGTCGTGCCACCGCCTGCGCCCAAACCAATGCCTGCCAAGCCCCTGAATGAGATGCCCAGTGGATTTGTGGCAAACCTGCCGACACTGAATATCGATATCCACAGCTATGACCGCCGTCCGGCTAAGCGTTATGTATTGATCAACCTGGAGAAGTATCGGGAAGGGGACTATCTGGCAGAAGGTCCTCTGCTGGTGGAAATTCTCACCGATGGAGTGATCCTCGAGCACCTGGGACAGCGCTTCATAATGCCTATCGGCAACCAGTAAGTATTCGTAGGTCTTAGCTTCTCAACCGCTATGCATGGGAGTCCTTGCAAGCGCCCAGAGGTCGATACGATCCACACCATGTTGTATCAATAAGCGACTTAACTCAGTCAGGGTGGCTCCAGTGGTGATCACGTCATCCAGCAGTGCCACATGTCTGCCACGCAGATCGCCGGAGATAGAGAAGGCGCCGCGCAGATTACGCTGTCTCTCTTTCTCGCTTAGGTCTGTCTGTGGTGGAGTGGGACGGATGCGTTTGGCGCTGCGCCAGTCTGTCTCCAGTTGTAGCTTTCCGGCTACAAGGCGGGCGATTTCCAGGGACTGATTGAATCCTCGCTCACGCAGGCGAAGGGGATGCAGTGGAACGGGGATCACCAGATCCGGTAGATCCCCGTCTCCCTGGAGATGCGAACTCAACAGATTCGATAACGGTTCCAGCAGCTGCAGTCGTCGATTGAATTTGAGATGACTGATCAGGTGATTGACCGGGGCTTCATATCGAAGCGGAGCCAGAGTCCGATGAAACGGCGGTCTCTTTCTGGTGCACCGGCCACAAGCTGAGCCTTTTGGGGCTGCGGGGGGTAGTGGCAGCGCGCAGTGGCGACAGGCATGGTCATTGAATGGTAGTTTGGCGTAGCAGCCTGGACAGAAGAGGAGTTGCCTGTCCCCCTCTCCACCACAGCATGGGCAGATTGGTGGAAAGAGGGCGTTGCGTATAGTATCTATACAGTTGTAAACCATAGTCACCGTCCGTGGTTGACAGAAGTTCTGGGATGAGGTCTATTGTCGCACTGCAATAATTCCCTTGGGTGTAGAGAGTACCATGTCAGAGACTAGCCTACGTAATGATTGGGGCCTGGATGAGATCGAGGCGCTGTTGGATCTTCCTTTTAACGACCTGATATTTCAGGCCCAGACCACCCATCGGGCCAATTTTGACCCAAATCGGGTACAGATGAGTAGTTTGCTCAGCATCAAGACCGGCGCCTGCGCCGAGGATTGCGGCTACTGCTCCCAGAGCGCCAAGCACGCTACTGATCTGGAGGCGGAGAAGCTGATGCCCCTGGAGGATGTGGTGGAGGCGGCCCAGTCTGCGAAAGAGAAGGGTGCCACCCGTTTCTGCATGGGCGCCGCCTGGCGCAACCCTACGGATAAGAACCTGTCTAAAGTGATCGAGATGGTTGAGGCGGTCCACGCTCTCGGCATGGAGACCTGTCTCACCCTCGGCATGCTGACCCAGCCCCAGGCCGAACGTCTGCGGGATGCGGGCCTCGACTACTACAACCACAATCTCGATACCTCGCCGGAGTTCTACGGCAACGTCATTACCACCCGGACCTTTGATGATCGCCTCGACACCCTCGGTCATGTGAGGGATGCGGGGATCAATGTCTGTTCCGGCGGCATTCTCGGCATGGGTGAGTCGCGTCGGGATCGCGCCAGTATGCTGCGGGAGCTCGCCAATCTGCCGCGTCATCCCGAGTCTGTGCCGATCAACATGCTGGTTCAGGTTGAAGGTACGCCGCTGTTCGGCGCCGAAGAGCTGGATCCCTTGGAGTTCATTCGCACCATCGCCGTGGCGCGAATCATCATGCCCGCCTCTTATGTAAGGCTCTCCGCCGGTCGCAGCGAGATGACGGATGAGATGCAGGCACTCTGTTTCTTCGCCGGCGCCAACTCGATCTTCTATGGCGAGAGACTGCTGACTACCGATAACCCGGAGGCCGATCACGATCGAGAGCTGCTGCAACGTCTGGGTATCAAGACGGAACAGGCGATCGAGACAGAGGTCAAGGCGGCGAAGACTCCCTGCAGCAAGCAGGCCTCGACTGCTTGATTCTCTTGCGACCAAACTCATGGTGACTGAAGAGAACATTCAGGCCCTGTCGGCGGATCTGGATCGTCGACGGGACGCCTCCCTCTATCGCCAGCGCAAGCTGGCGGAGTCGGCCCAGCAGCCGGAGATGCGTATCGACGGGCGCAATCTGCTCACCTTCTGCAGCAATGACTACCTGGGGCTGGCCAATCACCCCGATGTGGTGCGTGCCCTGCAGCGCGGGGCGGATGAGTTCGGTGCCGGTAGTGGTGCGGCCCATCTGATCACCGGCCACAGTCGGGTTCACCATGCCCTTGAGGAGGCCCTGGCCGAGTTCACCGGCCGTTCGAGGGTATTGCTCTTCTCAACCGGCTACATGGCCAATCTGGGGGTGATCTCTGCACTCCTGGGCAAGGGCGATCATCTCTACGAAGACCGCCTCAACCACGCCTCTCTCATCGATGCCGGCCAGTTGAGCCGGGCCAAGATGTCCCGCTACCAACACGGTGATATGGAGAGTCTGCGCCAGCAGATGGCGCAACAGGATAGCGGCCAGGCGCTGATCGCCACCGACGGCGTCTTCAGCATGGATGGGGATATCGCCCCCATGCTGGAGCTTGCCGGGCTGGCGCATACCCGGGATACCTGGTTAATGGTGGACGATGCCCATGGCTTCGGTGTCATCGGTGAGGAGGGCAGGGGAACCGCCTCCCACTTCGGTCTGGGAGAGCAGGAGGTGCCGATCCTGATGGCGACCCTGGGCAAAGCCCTGGGGACCTTCGGCGCCTTTGTCGCCGGCAGTGAGGCGTTGATCGAGACGCTGATCCAGCAGGCGCGAAGCTATATCTACACCACGGCGCCTCCCCCGGCGATGGCGGCGGCGACCCTGGAGAGTCTGCGCATCGCCCGTCAGGAGTCCTGGCGACGGGAGCGACTGAATGCGCTGATCAAGGCGTTCAGGGACGGGGTTTCTGAAATGGGTCTGCCCCTGATGGATTCCCCCACACCCATCCAGCCGATCCTTGCCGGTAGTGCGGCCCAGGCGATGGCCTGGAGTCGACAGCTGGAAGAGGCCGGTATCCTGGTCAGCGCCATCCGTCCCCCGACGGTGCCGGAGGGGAGCGCCCGCTTGCGGGTCACCTTGAGCGCCAACCATACCGAGCGACATCTGCAGAGATTGCTGAAAGCCTTCTCCGAACTGAAGCCGGAGCCGTCATGAGCCTCGCCGCTGAGACATTTGGATCGGGTCCGGATCTGGTGATGCTTCACGGCTGGGGGATGAACGCCTCGGTCTGGTCGGACCTGGCTGAAATCCTCTCACAACAATACCGGGTGACACTTATCGATCTGCCGGGACATGGGAATAGCCCCTTCCGGGATCAACAGGATCTTGCAGACTGGGCCGAGGCCTGTCTCGCCGTGGCGCCTGAATCTGCGATATGGCTCGGCTGGTCCCTGGGCTCCATGGTCGCTATGCAGGCGGCGTTGAACGCTCCAGAGTCTGTTAAAGGTCTGATAGTGCTGGCGGGGATGCCCAGATTTGTTGTTGGCGACGATTGGCCCTATGCCATGCCTGCCCGCACCTTCGATCTCTTTCACGAGGCCTTGGAAGATGATCATACTAAGACGGTGGATCGCTTCCTCGCCCTGCAGATGTTGGGTGGCAGTATGGCCCAGGAGAATTTGCGCAGGCTGAAAAAACAGCTACGGGAGAGACCCAGTCCAGTCCCACAGGCCCTGGAGGCGGGGTTGGATCTGCTCAAGCAGACCGACCTGCGCAGTGAGCTTAAATCACTCGTCTGCCCCACTGCCTGGCTCTATGGGGATCGCGATACCCTGGCGCCGTCCGGCGCGTCGGATCTAATCTGCAGATGGCTGCCCAAGGCCCAGGTGCATGTGATCTCCGGCGCGGCCCACACCCCCTTTCTCTCCCATCCGGATGAGACCCTTGAGCAGATGGAGCGGTTTCTGGAGCAGTTCGATGCAGCCTGAGTCCGCCCCGTTGATCGACAAACGACAGGCGCGACTCGCCTTCTCCCGCGCGGCACCCGACTATGATGAGGTTGCCCAGTTGCAGCGTGAGATCGCCCAGCGCATGCTTGATCGCCTGGAGTACATCATGCACAAACCTGCTAGGGTGGTGGACGTGGGGGCAGGCACCGGAGACGCCACCTATGCCCTGATGCGACGATATCCCGAGGCCGAGGTGCTGGCCCTCGACTTCGCCCTGCCGATGTTGCAGCTGGCTCGTGAGCGGGAGGCGGATCTGGCAATGCCGGTCTGTCTCTGTGGCGATGCGGAGTTGCTGCCCCTGGCGGACAACTCGGTGGATATGATCTTTTCCAATGCCGCCCTGCAGTGGTGTAACTGCTTGCAGGGGACCTTTCGCGAGTTTCTCCGAGTCTTGCGTCCCAATGGCATGCTGCTCTTCTCTACCTTTGGTCCCGACACCCTGATGGAGCTGCGTCAGAGCTGGGCCAGTGTCGACGGCTCGTCCCATGTCAGCCCCTTTGTCGATATGCACAATATCGGTGATGCCATGTTGCAGGCGGGACTGGCGGAGCCGGTGGTGGATGTGGATCGTCTGCAATTGACCTATGACGATGTCCCCTCCCTGATGCGGGACCTGAAGACTTTAGGGGCGCACAACGCCACCCGGGATCGTCCCCGGGGATTGACCGGCAAGGGTCATCTGCGTGCCATGTTCGAGGCCTACGAGCAGTTTCGACACAATGGCCGGCTGCCGGCGAGCTATGAGGTGCTCTACGGACATGCCTGGGCGCCGACGCAAAAACAGGTCGCAGGCGAGACCCATGTGCCCCTTGAGGTCTTGCGTCAGTCGATGAGTGACTAGCCGTGTCGCGAGGTTTCTTTATTACCGGCACAGATACCGGCTGCGGTAAGACAGCAATCACCCTGGGGCTGATGCATCGTCTACAGCAAGCGGGAAAGTGTGTGTTGGGCATGAAGCCCATCGCCTCCGGTGCCGAGATGACGCCTTCGGGTCTACGTAATGAGGATGCCCTCGGCATCCAGGCCCAGTGCTCCATCGAGTTGCCCTATGAGCAGGTCAACCCTTTCGCCTATGCCTCCCCCATTGCGCCCCATCTGGCAGCCGAAGCAGAGGGTGAGCCCATTGATATCGAGCGGATTGCCGGGATCTATGATCAACTCAGTGAGCAGGCTGATGTCACCCTGGTGGAGGGTGTCGGGGGCTGGTCCGTTCCCTTGAGTGAGAGCGAGAGCCTGGATGACTTGGCTCGTCGGCTCGATCTGCCGGTGATCATGGTAGTAGGCTTACGTCTGGGCTGTATTAATCATGCCCTGATGACCGAGGCCTGCATCGGCCTGAGCGGCTGTCGCCTGGCAGGCTGGGTTGGCAACCTGGTGGAGCCCGATATGCTGGCCCAGGTGGGTAACCTCGATACCCTGAAAGCGAGGCTTTCCGCTCCCTGTTTGGGGGTGGTTCCATGGTTGGCTCAATCTTCGCCGATAACCATTGCCAGGTACCTTGACGAAGCGCTTCTATTACAGTGAAGAGGTTTGAAATACTACTCTGGGATTTAGAGTTCGTAGGCAGGGAAATCGATCCCGATTTGGATCTATCTCAATATTCCAATTGGGCGGTCTTTGGCGCGGGTCACACTGCTTGGTTGATATGAGCTCTTTTATGAATGCTCACGGAAACTTTACAGCTAAGTATTCTGCTTAATCAGGGGGAGTTTCCTCCCCCTGCATCACATTGCTATCGGGCATTAATTATTGGTGGAGATGGAGGATACTTTGTGATTGTTCCGTCACTTTCGTATGCGCCCATGTCAATTACTGAGTTCATTACGCGAGCATTTCCGGCGAAGTCTGACAGTATAGAAACCCCGTACAGAGAAAGAAACTTGTCGTATACAGAACTATCGATTGAGCCCGCATCAATTGCAGGTGAACTGCTTGTAAGCGAGTAATTGTTGGATGTTGCGGCAGTAAACATCGGATTACTATTAGAGCAGTTACCACACTTGTTATAAGTGCTGACAAAGGATGAGAGGTTATGTAGGTTTGAGCCGGCCTTTAGTCGAACTTGTTCACCATTTTGATAGAATAAGTTGTTGTCTAAGACTGTCTCAGATTCCTGATACTCAACCCATATATGATTGCCAGCTGACTCAGATAAAGTGCTGATTATGTTGTTCTTAATAACATAGCTGCTGGATGTGGAGGATAAGTTTATTCCAGCGTCGCAATTAATAAGAGTGTTGTTTGCGATGTAATGGGTTTCGCCTCCTTGGAAATGTATGCAAGCCTCATCCCATGAGGTTGAGCCCGTGTATGTTCCAGGAGCATGCGCATCAACGATAACATTCCCTATTGTGTATATCTCCCAGTCCGAACCTCCATATGTGCTGCCAGTACGAATGCCATATTCAACATTGTAAATATAGTTATTTATCATCCAGAAACGTTGTGGTTCGTACTGAGCGCCCATGCCTTTAGATGGAGACCACTCAGTTGTAATGATGTCGTGTACTGTGTTCTCAGAAAACACAACATCGGTGCCAAACTTTACCCAGAGACCTGCTTGTCTAACGTTGTAGACATGGTTTCTGCCCGCATAGATATGATGTGTGTCTGCAGAACCTCCTATGGCATTGACCTGCAGACCACCACCACTTGCGGTATGCATGGTATTGTCCAGTACCCATATATTTGAAGTATATTGGCCTATATCGAAGATATCAGCATCATCGTCACTTGTAGAGGTGAGGTCTCCGGTATCGTGAAACACAGAATCATAGACTATGACGTCCGATATTCTATCGCCAGATAACCCTACTACAGACACAATGGATCCAGTGCCGTCAGATGTCAGACCTTCTACGTCAACGTCTCGAATCAAAACGTGATCTGCAGCTTCGCCGGATTCATAGGATCCCACTTGCAACTCACTACCGCTATTCACTCTCAAGTTCGCCAAATATACATAGCTGCCGGATATCATGAGTTTGGCCCCGACAAAATCAGGTACATTGTTTGTATCACCAACAAGCCAAACTGGGCCGCTTGTATTTGGGACCCATTCACTACCATTACCATTACCCCAAACCTGGATAACCCCTGAGGTCGTATGATCGTATGTTCCGCCTACCTCAACATATGAACCCGCTGGAATTGGGTTGGGTATGGTACTGCGAGGAGAATTCGGCGTGCCGTATTGATTACTGTCGGAACCTGAACGGTTGTTGACGTAGTAATAGCCTTCTACTTCTGAACTCCAGTCAGCAGGACGGCTTGGTTGCGATACATCCGGTTCTACCCATGGATGAGGGATTCCAGTAGGGTAGTCATATGCAAAAGCGTTAATAGCGCTACACATAAGACTGACTATAAAAAGCCCTAACACGATCTGTTTCTTTGACTTTAGCGATTTATCAAACATGGTATGAACCCTTTAGCAAGGAGTTAAATTGATCCGAGTTATCCATCCTTGGTGTACGTGGTGGATAATTTACATAGACACCTTTTGAAGGTGTAATTTCAATCATCAAAAGGTTAATGTGACTTTGAGGATGCCTCGAAAAGTCAAGAAATCGATAAGAATGATACAGATAGGCAACATTGAAGACCATAATTAATGTAAACAGACACATTAAATAATTAAATAAATCTATGGATTTTGAGTGTCCAGGAATCATATCTGGGGATACTCCAAAATATTGATGTGGCAGTTGGTCTCCCGAGCAATTGACTGATCTATAGCGTTCTCCATCTTGTTGTGATTCAAAGCTGGCAAGACGTATCTTGCTGTATTTACTAAAAATAATAAGATGGAGGTCCTGTTGGGATTAGCGCGCTTCAGAGCAGAAAGGCTCGTTTTCTTGACGGCAATGCTAGACATTGCCTGATTCGAGCTAATCCCAGTGTTAATACTATCCTTCACTTTACTACCATCTGTACGAATGGACATCTGTCGCAGGTCCATTTGAGCATCGATTCATTTCTTTAGTCTCTAAATGACTATTATTGACGCCTTTAGAGAGATGACATGCCTAGAATATCGTCCAGCATTTTATAAATTTGAAGAATTGGTTCACGTTTAGTCAGTGGATGACCCTTTGAGTGAGATATATTAGCGAAACCTTGAGCGATATCACATATTAATATCATTTTACGGATGAGAATGATTGTTATTATCGAAATCGTGTTAGGCCGTTCGTTTATCGATGTATATCCTATTTGTTTCGCCTATTAGCCGCAAAATGCCGGGTGAAGATGGGAGTCCCAACGGACTGTGATGCTTGGGAAGTTAATTATGGCTTGATTCAGGAGACATCCTGATCTTGACCCGATTAGGTTAAGGTATCGAAAGTTCACGGATCATCTATAGCAAAGCCGCAGTCAGAATGGCTGCCAAAAAGAGGAGTACTGGTCGTTATCGGTGCCTCAAGATCCCAATACGACATTTTCTGTCCCCGATATTGGGGATAAACTCTCCAGCGAGAGCGTGCAGTTTTAAGCCCAAATAGGACCCAATCTGTCCAGTGAGAGGGTAAGGAGAGGTCGTTTGAAGATCTCGACTCCAGGTCCGAAGTATCAATAATTGCCGGCTTCGACTTACATAGTGATGGGGTTGAGTGGTGCCTCGTCATCACTGTTTCTGGACAAATAAGATAGTTCTATTTTTCCTGTATTCTGCGCTATTAAAAAAACTTCTCCCGTGTAAACTTCAAAATTGGTTTTTCGATAGTGAAATGGATACCAATAGCTACAACTACTGTAAATAAAATTGCGATCCAAAAAGCTAGCTCTGGATTAAGGATTTTACTTAAGTACTCGGTGCTTAGAATTTTGTATATTACTGAACCGGCAGGTAGATGAACTATGTATAGAACGTATGAGGCGGATCCAAGTGCAGCAAGCGGTTTCGGGACTATCAGGGGTTTACGCAATTCATATGACACCAAGCCCAAGATAGAAAAAAAGGCGCTCACCATATAGCCTTGATTCCAAATGTAAGCATTTGCTAAATGAGAAGTTTTTACTCCGTATGCCAGCATGTAATAGCCTTCAGATATGATTAAGGCTGAAAAGCCTGAAAGCCCCAACACGATTAACAACCAAGAGTTCACTTTGCTTAGGGTGTATTTGTTGAGTAAATAACCACTTAGGAGGCCGAAGCCGAAACCTAGATTTCGTGGGCCGAGTGGAATATTGATCAAATCTCTATAGTTATCTGTTGTGAAGGGTAAAGCTGTATTTACTAAGCAAAGCAACTGCCATGTCAGTAGTAAGAAAAATCCTGCTTTTGGCCTGACGACATAAACTGAGAATAGAATATAGAAAAATAATTCACGATGCAGAGTCCACGCTGGAGGCAGTGTCAGATCTCCTTCTCGTGGAATTAACATTAGATCGAGTAGATATCGACCTAAGGTTAGGTTTTTTTCGGCTCCTAAGCTTGGTACTAGCAGCATCATCAGGCCTACTGGCGCTACAATAACCCAGAAAATAGGAAATATCCGAAAGAAGCGTTTTTTAAGAAAGACATTGATACGTCCAGGTACGCCTATGTCGTTTCTGTGTACCCAGTAGATTATGAATCCGCTCAGAACAAAGAAGTAATCGACGCCGACATTGCCGCCAGAGAAGATTAAAGTGTGCCCAACCTCGTTAAAGTACTTTTCGTTATAGCCAATATAGTGATAAAGACAAACGAGTAATGCTGCAATGCCTCTTCCGAGTTCCAAAGACATTAATCGTGACTTATTTTTTTTCTCTTCCATGCTAATTCCTGGTTTTCGTGCGTTGCTAGTCTAGTGATATTTTTATGGGTAAACAACTATCATTAGCTACATGGAGGATTGAACTCCAGGTATATAGGAGTGATGTTATGACTCCTGCTTCCTGGATTCTCTTTTAGTCTCGACCTCTTAATGGAGCTGTGCTGTGGCTGGACTGGTGTCGATGGTTCTTGTTTGTTTGGATATCGTTAACCCGGAGCTACTATGTGGCAGGTGAACTAGTGGTGGATATGGAGCGCCTGCAGCTTACCTGCCCCCCTCACGGTGCGGGAGTTAAAGATCCTGGTGTTCTGCAAAGTTATCATGGAATATTCCTGTGGTTTTGCGGGTGCCGACAGCGGTATAGGTCAAACGGCGATCATCCTTCCGGTTGCAGTGGCGGCTGTATCATTTGTATAAATTTGTAATGGGCATCGAGTCCGTAACCGCCGAATATTGTCCTCTTGTTGACGTATTAATGATGTGCTTAGAGTTTGCTCAGATATTTATTGAACTAACTTGTATTCATGTCAGTTCTCTTACCTAACCTCCTTGTTTGGCTGCAATAACATTGGAACTCTCCGATGTCGTGTGGATTGATGGAATCTCTCATTGACTCAGTCAGTGTGCTGATGTTGTCTGGGTGGCGTTAAAGGTGTCGTGTCTGCTTGAGTGAAGTTGAGATCCTGAGTGATCTTGCTTGCTTGAAAGTCGGCTGGTTTGCTTTGTTGCTATGTGTAAGGAGTGTTTGTGTATTATTTTCATGAGGCTTTTCGTGGATGTGCTTGGAATAAGGTGATGATATTTCTCGCCCATGATTTCTTAGAAGAAAAAATAAATATATAT
>JBNKMQ010000056.1:0-1590 GCA_050293225.1 Sedimenticolaceae bacterium | reverse complement strand
AGTAATGTGCCCAAGAATGTTCGAGGTGATCCGATCCGTCTGCGGCAGATTCTCACCAATCTGGTACGTAACGCGGTAAAGTTCACCGAACATGGCGAGGTCTGCGTCGAGCTCTCCTGCCGGCAGTCATCGCGAACTGAGGTGGATCTACTCTTCGCTGTTCGTGATACCGGCGCTGGTATGTCGGAAGAGCAGGTGAGCCGCTTGTTCCAGCCCTTTTCACAGGCCGATGCATCAACCACCCGCAAGCATGGCGGAACCGGCCTTGGGTTGGCGATCTGCAAGCGGCTAACCGAACTCATGGACGGGCGTATTGGGGTCAAGTCCCGCCTCGGTCAGGGCTCCTTTTTCTGGTTCATCCTGCCGATGCGCAAGTCGCTGCAGGATATGCCCACCAGGCGTCGCAATCTGCATAATGTCCGCACTCTGGTTCTGGCTTCTGAGACAGATGGCGAGGTCCGTGGCTTGGCGGCCATGTTGCACAACGACGGTATGTTGTTGGAATTTGCCGATGATCAATATGACGCTCTCAACAAGATAAAGACTTCCGCCAATCTGGGTCCCAGCTGGCGCTATGAGGTCATCCTCATCGACGCTACCCTGCACGCCTCTGGACTCTTCCAGGTCATCGGTACAGCACGGGAGATTCCCCACATGCGGGACGTCCACGTGTTGGTGATGAATGCACCGGAGAGCGAGGCGGGGTCATTGCAGAGCTTAGGGGTGGAGTGTGTGCTGGGCGAGGTCAAGCGCAAAGAGGTCAAGCAGCGCCTCGAGCGCCTGTTGGATGTCGAAGAGAGTTACATCACGCATCTTGAGCCGGGTGACGAGCCAGTACCACGATTGCCTGATGACCATCTCAACTGGCTGGACAAACAGGTCCGTCCTGAGTCTGAAACCTTCGACTCTTTTGCATCTGAGACAATGGGACAGGATGATGACGAAAAAGCGAGCCCTGCCAGCCACACCAAGCTGGCCGGACGGGTATTGGTGGTTGAGGATAACCCCGTGAATCAGGCGGTGGTCAAGAGGATGCTGGAAAAGGCCGGTTTGTCGCCGGTAACGGCCAATGACGGTGTCGAGGCGATGGAGGCGCTGCGCAGTGAGCCGTTCGATGTGGTTCTCATGGATTGCCAGATGCCGCGCATGGATGGCTATGAGACTACTGAGGCGATTCGTGAGCGAGAGGTTCATCAGGGACTGATGCGGATGCCGGTCATCGCGATGACGGCAAACGCTATGTTGGGAGACAAAGAGCGTTGCTTGGCAGTGGGTATGGATGACTATCTATCGAAGCCGGTCAAGCCGTCACAGCTGGAGAATATGCTGCGCCAGTGGTTGCCGATGGAGGATATGCTGGGCGCAGAGTACAACGAGCAAATGATACGGGCCAGCGCGGGAACTGAACATATTGTTATGTCGACGGAGGCGGACCTTGCCGGTTCGACCTCCACGGAGGTGAAGAATGAAACAGCACGTCATGTGGGAATGGCGACGATGAGTTCACCGGGAGTGATTGACCGAACGGTACTCGGCGAGTTGTACGAAATCATGGAAGAGGATTTTGTCTCAGTGATTCAGAGCTACCTG
>JBNKMQ010000055.1:0-4042 GCA_050293225.1 Sedimenticolaceae bacterium | reverse complement strand
CACCGGTCAGTCCACCCTGTAGAGCGATCGGCATGTAGACCGCCGCCAGGGTGATGGTCATGGCGATCACCGGCCCCACCAGTTCGCGGGCGCCGAGCAGGGCCGCCTCGCGCTTGCTGCGGCCTTCTCGCAGATGGCGCTCGATGTTCTCCACCATGACGATAGCGTCATCCACCACCAGGCCGACGGAGAGCACGATGGCCAGCAGGGTGAGCAGGTTGAGGGAGAAGCCGAAGACCTGCATCAGAAAGATACTGCCGATCAGCGAGACCGGTATCGCGAACATCGGCACCAGGGCGGAACGTATGGAACCGAGAAAGAGATAGATGACGAGAATGACGATCAGCAGGGTGTCGCCCAGGGTCTTGGTCACCTCTTTGATGGCGTTGGCGATATACTCCGAGGCGTCGTAACCGATCTTTACCTCAAGTCCAGAGGGGAGATCCTTTTCGATCTTCTCGACTTCTTTGGTCACCAACTGAATAACATCGATGGTGTTGGCGTTGGGCAGAGGGAAGATACCCATGAATACCGCCGTCTGACCCAGGTAGCGCACTGAGGTGTCATAGTCCTCTGCGCCCAGTTCCACATCGGCGATATCGCGCAGGCGTATGATGTTGTCACCCTCACTGCGGACCACCAGATTTTCGAACTCCTTCACCGAGTGGAGATCGGTATTCGCAGTCAGGTTGACCTGTACCAGGGAGCCCTTGGTGGTCCCCACGGCGGCGAGAAAGTTATTCGCGGCCAGGGCCTGTCTGACCTGAGTGGGACTGATATTCAGTGCCGCCATCTTGTCCGGCTTCATCCAGACACGCATGGCAAAGGTACGGGCGCCGAGAATCTCCGCTCGTTGCACACCGGCCACCGCCGCCAGTTGCGGCTGAATCACCCGGATCAGATAGTCGGTGATCTCCGACTGGGAGAGGATCTTGGATGAGAAGCTGATATAGGCGGAGGCAAACTCCGAGTCCGCCGACTGAATCGATAGCGCCGGTACCTGCGCCTCAGCGGGTAGATCGTTTCTAACCTGATTTACCTTGGCGGTAATCTCTGCCAGCGCCTTGGTCGGCTCATAGTTGAGCTTGAGGCGGGCGTTGATCATGGAGAAGCCCTGCAGGCTCTTCGATTCGATATAGTCGATACCGTCGGCAGAAGCGATCGCCTGCTCCAGAGGGGTGGTGATAAAGCCGCGCACCAGCTCCGCACTGGCGCCGATATAGACCGTGGAGATATTGATCGTGGCGTTATCACTACGTGGATACTGGCGGATATTCAGGCTGTTCCACGCCTGTATCCCCGCAATGACGATCAGCAGATTGACCACGATCGCCAGCACCGGTCGTTGGATAAAGATATCGGTGAAGGCTTTGCTCCTACGCATTAGGGTATCCTTTCGATTCGGGCTTCGTTTGCGTTTGCTTTTTCATTGAGCGTTTATTCGTTAGCGGGTTTTGGAGCAATCTTTGCGTCCAGTGCGAGGGAGTTGTCCACCACCACTGCCATCTTCGGCCGCAGCTTGAAGACACCGCTGGTGACTACGCTCTCACCCTCTTTGAGACCATCCACCACGGCGACATAGTCGCCCCGGGTCTCTCCCAGACGGATGATCTGCTGGCGCAACACCTGCTGCTTTTTGCCGCTGGCCTCATCCTCGCTCTCTTCGATGACGAAGACCGTGTCGCCATAGGGGGCGTAGAGCACAGATGTGGCCGGGATGATCAGTACTTCATCCTCCTCAGGCAGCATGACCTCCACATTGGCAAACATGCCGGGACGCAGCAGCTCGCCTTTGTTGGCAAGGGTGGCCCTGGCGCGCACGCTGCGGGTCGACTCATCGATCTCGGGATTGATCGCACTGATCTTACCGTCAAATACCTGCTCCGGTGCCGCATCGGTGGTGACCTGAATGGCAGCGCCCGAACTCAACAGGGAGAACTGGTGCTGCGGTAGAGAGAAGTCCACATAGATCGGATCGATAGTCTGCAGGGTGACGACAGCAGTACCCTGATCAATGATCTGACCCAGATTGACCTGACGTATCCCAAGCTGTCCTGCGAAGGGCGCGCGCAGCGTCTTCTTGGCGATGGTGGCGCGAACATTGTCGACCTGGGCGGTGGCCTGTTTGTAGTTGGCCTCGGAGCTATCCAGATCAGACTGGGAGACGGTTTTGTTGGCGCGCAGTCCCCGATTACGATCGAGGGTGATCTTGGCCAGCTTGGCCGCTGCCTCGGCGGAACGGAGTTGTGCCTGCTCTGCGGTGACATCGAGACGGATCAGGAGGTCGCCTTTTTTAACTCGATCGCCCGACTCGAAAGCGATCTTCTCTATCTTGCCCCCAAGCTCAGCACTGACGGTGACACCCTGAACTGCAACCAGCGAACCTGTGGCGCTAACCGATCGGGACCAGCTTTCTTTACGCGCCTGCTCCGCGGTGACGGTCTCCGGCGGCATCTCCATTTGAGCGGCGCCCATGGCTTCGAACTGTTGCAACTTTATGACGGCTGGAATGCCGATAAGGATTACCAGACCGATCAGGGTTAGGATCAGTTTTTTAAACATACGGTTATCTTCCGTGTGTGATACTAGGGAGGATTGCTATAGCCGCAGGATGAGCACAGATTTCTCGTCGCTGTAAGGCTGATCAAACCAGGATGAGAGAGGAGTATAACGCCAAGCTCGTCTTGCCCTCTACCTATGGCCGAAAAAAACCAAAAACCACAGAAAATGCCATACTTTATTTAGCTAATGCTTGTGGCATTTGACTCATTTTTTTGGCATCGATTGCAAACGTGATTGCAGCTCCTCGCGTCTATCCAGGTCGAGGTAGATGCCGGGATCCTGAACCTTGAGCCATGTCACCTTATCACGGTGTCTTTGCAGAATCTCGCGACCACCGACGTCGCTGTCCAGCAAAGAGAGCTCTGAGGCGAAGTGACTGGAGAAGGCCACCGGATGTCCTCTGACACCATGACAGACCGGCACTACCGCTTGGCCAGGAATCAGAGCCGAGACGACACGATGGATGGTTTCGCGCCTGATCAGGGGCAGGTCCACCGGCATGATCAACCAGGCGTCGGCATCCGGCGAGGCCTGAACGCCCCGGCTGATACTCGTGCCCATGCCCTTGTCGGCCTGGGGATTGAAGCAGCATCTCCTTTTGTCATCTTGCAATGACTCAGCCAGGGATTCATCACCGCTGGCCAAGACGATCAGGAGATCATCAACTGCGCTTTGTAGGACGTCGGCTGAGTGTGAGAGCAGGGTCTTACCGTTGTCGAGTTCTTGCAGCCGTTTATCACTGCCGTAGCGTCGACTGCTACCGGCGGCGAGCAGGATGCCGACGACTTTCATGACCTGTTTGTGACGCCGTGTCGGGCCGCGATCAGATCGGCGGCGATGGCGACAGCGATCTCCGATGGGGTCTGGCTGCCAATATCCAGACCCACCGGGGCGCGTAACTGGTCGACCTGGGTTTCATCCAGGTCGAGGGAGAGAAGTCGCTCTCTTCTGGAAGCAGAGGTTCTCTTTGATCCCAGTGCGCCGACATAGAAGAACTGACCCTTCAAGGCTTCAATCAGCGCCAAGTCATCCAGCTTCGGATCGTGGGCCAGGGTGATCACGGCGGTCCTTGTGTGTTTGTTCAGTTCGCCAACCAGATCGTCGGGCATTGTGCGCGAAAGGTTCACCGCTTCGACTTTGGAGTTAAAGGTCTCCCGGGGGTCGCAGACGGTAACGCTAAATCCAAGGGTAAGTGCGATGCGGGAGAGATGGTCGGCGATCTCCCCGGCGCCGATGAGGATCAGCTGCCAGTGGGGACCGAATCTTTTATACACCGTCTCCTTCTCGTAGATCAGCTCCTCTTCACCACTGGGTTGATGCAGACTTGCCTCACCGGTATTGAGGCAGACTCTTCGTTCGGTGAGCTGACCCTGTTTGATATTGTTCAGTATCGGTTTCAGCGCTTCGGTCTGAGGTATTTCAATCAACAACTCCAACTGGCCGCCACAGGGGAGACCGAAGCGAGCGGCCCCTGCCGGGT
>JBNKMQ010000054.1:0-10419 GCA_050293225.1 Sedimenticolaceae bacterium | reverse complement strand
ACCAGGGTCAGCGAGTCGCGATCGTTGTCGATGACGTACTGCAGCGCCTTGCGCACCAGGCGTTTGGTGCCATCTCTGGAGACCGGCTTGATGCCGATGCCGGAGGTCTCAGGGAAGCGGATCTTGGTGACGCCGAACTTGCTCTGCAGGATCTCGATCAGTTCCTTGGCTTCAGGTGTGCCGGACTCCCACTCGACACCGGCGTAGATATCCTCGGAGTTCTCGCGGAAGATCACCATGTTGGTCTTCTCCGGCGCCTTCAGAGGACTGGGGGTGCCACTGAAGTAGCGTACCGGACGCAGACAGACATAGAGGTCGAGCTGCTGGCGCAGGGCCACGTTGAGGGAGCGGATACCGCCACCCACCGGCGTCGTCAGAGGCCCTTTAATAGAGACCACGAAATCTCGCACCGCATCCATCGTCTCATCCGGCAGCCAGGTATCACCGTCATAGACACGGGTCGACTTCTCGCCGGCATAGACCTCCATCCAGGAGATCTTACGCTCGCCGCCATAGGCCTTCTCCACCGCTGCGTCGAGCACCTTCTGCATCACCGGCGTGACATCGACTCCAATGCCGTCACCTTCGATATAGGGGATGATGGGGTTGTTGGGGACGTTCAGCGCGCCGTCAGCACCTACGCTAATCTTCTCACCTTCAGAAGGGACCACAATCTTGTCGTATGCCATGAATGATTCCTGTGTTGCGAAATGTAATATGTCCTGCTGTCCCTTGATCTATTTCTACCGGGACCCAGCATGTTGCGGAAACGGGGTATTTTAACGGGCTTTTTTCATCCGTATAGGGGTAAACGGGACTCTATCTCCCATAGAGAGAGAGTTAATTCGCCCTGAGGGAGAATAAATTAGATCAATTAATATCTATATCTTACTGATAATATTAATTATTATTTATATCTCTTTATTAATCTGAATTGATGTGAAATTTTACAGACGATGGCTGCTCAGCCGCCTCTCAAAGCATAACAATCGGCTTCTGCCAATCCAGACCCTGGGAGAAGTCAGGGACGCCAGCGAGCCAGCGCCTCTACACCATCAGAAGACCGACACTGTACAACTCACCGAGCAGTGAATCTCAAACTGCCCCTTGCGCATGCCTTTGAGAATCTCTGCGGCCGCCTCATCGGGCGTGATCAAGGCGGGCATCTCGAAATCATTCTGCGCATTCAGGCGGGTGGCGACGAAACCCGGATTGATCAGATAGACGCCAGTACCTTTGGCAGAGAGATCGAGATATATAGAGGCTCTCTGTCAGGTTGATCAGGGCCGCTTTGCTGGGTCCGTATGCAAGGGCCTTGGGCAGTCCGGTATAACCGGCCACATACGGGAGATGGTTCAGCAGTATGTGGAATAAACCAGGGTTCTTGGGGGGGAGCTGATCGACTCCGGCTTGGGTGCCAACTGATGGGAGGGATTGATTCGTCTGCTTCGCTGCGGTGTCCTGCGGCACTGCGTGCCTTGTCGAACCAAGGGTTCTAATCAAATCCTCGCTCGACGCCAATTAAAAAGGGGCCCGACTGGGCCCCTTTTTAATTGGCGGAGAGAGAGGGATTCGAACCCTCGATACGCTATTAACGTATACACACTTTCCAGGCGTGCTCCTTCAGCCACTCGGACATCTCTCCGGATTTTGGAGGCGCAAGGTTAAACCACTTCCCCGCGAGAAGCAAATGGGCTGATGCCCGGGGCCGTTTGGGCGGTTCCGCTAGAGGTGTCTGCCAATTACTGCCACGGAAGCCTTCTCTTCAGCCAGGAGGAAGGCGCTGGACTGGAGGTGAAGCAGCTTCCCATGATCCCCCGATTCACAGTAGACATCCGGCTGCCGCATCAGATTGGCATCGACCAGGGTGTCGATGCCATAGGGCATGCCGATAGGGGGAATCGCACCGACCTCGCAGTCTGAGAAGGCCTCCACCAGCTCATCCTCAGGAATGAGCCGATATTTGCGTCCCGTCAGGCGGGCTACTTCTTCAAGTTGCAGACGATAGGTCGCGGGTATCACTGCCAGCAGATACCCCTCTGTATCACCTAACAAGACCGATTTCGCCATACGATCACCGGGGATATGGGCCGCTTCAGAACTCATAAGTGCAGAGTCTGTCGGCATGTGATCGATCTCCTCATATTCGAGGGTACGATTCTGCAGATATTCTCTAAGCGTGATTGCAATGGCCATATTCGCCCTCCTTTATGATCTTCTCTCAAATAGGAGTATAGTCCGCCTGTATTCACTTATGATCTAAGTGAAACCATTAAATTAACTTATTAAATCTGTAGTGATGAGTAAGAGAGAAATGGCAAAGAGAAAGAAGAAATCCTCCAGCACCATAGCCGATAGCGCAGACCGTCATCACCTGTACGAACTCTCCGTGCAGTGTGCTGAGGCGGAGATAGATTTCGTTGACGACACATTCAAGAAACTCCGCGGCAGAAGAGCCAGGCTGTTGCGAGAGGATTTCTGCGGCACCGCCAATGTCTGTTGCGAATGGGTGCAAAGACGCAAGTTCAATCGCGCCATCGGTATCGACCTCGACAAGGAGGTGCTCGACTGGGGACGCGATAACCGTGTGGCCAAACTCAAGCCTTCGGAGCGCAAGCGTATCACTCTGATGGAAGAGAACGTTCTCACTGCCAAGACGGAACCTGCGGAGATCATCTCGGCGATGAACTTCAGCTACTGGCTGTTCAAGGAGCGCAAACAGCTGAAGAAATACTTCAAGCGCGTACACAACCAGTTGGCGGATGACGGCATCCTCTTCATGGACGCCTATGGCGGCTACGACTCCTACAAGGAGATTGAAGAGGAGCGGGATATCGAAGATGGCGACTCGGTCTTCACCTACACCTGGGAGCAGGAGAAGTACGAGCCGATCAGCAGTAATCTGATCTGCCATATCCACTTCGACTTCGAAGATGGCTCGCGTCTGGAAAAGGCGTTCAGCTACGACTGGCGCCTGTGGAATCTGCCTGAAGTGAAGGACCTGCTGAAAGAGGTGGGATTCCGCAAAGTCACTTTCTACTGGCAGGGATTCGATGAGGAAGGCGAAGGGGACGGTAACTTTAAACCCGTCACCGAAGGCGAAGCCGATGCGGGCTGGATCTGCTACATCACGGCAGAAAAATAGCCGCGCCGCCAAACAGCCGGGTTACCCTGCCCCGAGCTACCCTAAAGACAATTTAGCCCGTCATTCGGTGCGGCAAGCCGCACCGAATGACGGGCTAAATAGTGTACATATTTCACTTTATCGCCTTAAGTAAGTCCCATTTTACTCTGTACCCTTTTCCGACAATCTCCAGGAATCGATGAAACTGGCTATCGCATCGGGGTTGTTCAGATCCAGAAGAGGAAGCTCTCTAGCCAGGCTGATGGGTTCATCGCTGACGACGGCGATGATGGAATCGTCCTGCTCACACAGCAGGGGTTTACCCAAGGAGGGCCGGTGCAGCTCGATCTTCGGAAACGCCAGATGACGAAAGCCTTCGACCAACACCAGGTCCAGGCTGGTTAGATCCATTCTGGCCAAGAGTTCGGGCAGTGCCGGTTCTCTCTCATCCAATCGCTCCACCATCAGCGCCCATCGGTTGGCGCTAGCCAGCAACACCTGCTCCGCCCCCGCCTTGCGCAGTTCATAGCTATCCTTACCTGGCTGATCGAACTCAACCCGATGGTGGGCATGTTTGATCAGACCGGGACGCCGACCCCGCTCGCGTAGGAGCGGGATCAATCGCTTAAGTAACGTCGTCTTGCCGGTACCGCTGAAAGCGGCAAATCCGAGCACAGGTATCGGACTATCGAAACTCGTGGGAGCGCTCATTTGAGTGGTGTAACAGGGTGGCTATATCTATCAGGGATATGAGAAGACAGTTACTTCACACCATGCATCATGATGATCAGATCGGCGGCATCCCGGCTGATGCCCAGTTCGTTGACAAGTTGCTCAGGACCAGCGCCATCCTGCACCATCCTGATGGCATCTGTGTAGGGCGGATCGTCAGACTGGCTCTGTTGCTCGATATGTTCCTGGCGCTCTTCCAGGTCACGTCCCTGACGTTCCAGTCGATTGACCCGTTTGTCGACACCGACAGCGCTGGAGCAGAGTGCTCCGACAGTCTGTTTGAGTGTTTCGATATCCCGTTTACTCTGCGCCAGTTCTTGCCGCTGTTGAGATTGACTGCGCAGATGGAAGATCCAAAGCACAACCACCAGAACCAGCGATACAAACAGCAGGATCCAGATGAGGGGACCATCACTCGACATCATGCGTACTCATCAACATGGGGTTTCCCATCATCATCCTCATCGGGTCTCTGCTTGGGTTTACGTTCTGGCTTCTCGTCCGCCGGCTTCGGCCGCTCACGTCTTAACGGCGGTTTAGCCGGATTTACGGGATAGAGCGGATTCAGCGGTGATTGTTCACCGATTTCGGGCATGGCGGCAATCCTCCTTGATAAGGATTCTAATCATTAGAAGGATAGCGTCAAATCGGCGGCATGACAGAACCGCTTGCGAAACTGCCCGCAACGGCATCAATACATACTGATCTCCTGCCACTCCTCATCGGTCAGCAGCTTGTTCAGATCGACCAGGATCAGCAGCCCCTCTTCCCGGGTCGCCACACCCTGGATATATCGGGAGCTGTCTTCGGTCCCCACGTTGGGAGCCACATCGATCTCGCCTTCGCGCAGTTCGACCACCTCTGCAACCGCATCGACCAGGATACCCACCACCTGCTTCTCTGACTCAATCACGATGATCCGGCTCGAGTCATCGGTCTCTACTGACGGCAGACCGAAACGGGTACGGGTATCTATCACGGTGACCACATTACCGCGTAGATTGATGATCCCAAGAACATAGCCCGGCGCACCCGGCACCGGCGCAATCTCCGTAATCCTCAGTACCTCCTGCACCTGCATGACATTGATGCCATAGACTTCGTCCTTAAGGATGAAGGTTACAAACTGGATCAGTGGACCACCACCACCCTCTTCGTCGTCATTATGTGACATTAGGCTACCTCATATCTTTTCGATTCTTATAACCATCTTCATGGAGAGTTACGCTGCCAGCATCTCCATCAACCCATCCACATCAATCATCACTGTCAGCTCCTCAACCACAATCCCAGCATACCAGGGATGTGCGCCTTGACCACTCCGCCAACGAATAGCCGACTGATCCAGGGTCTCGGTCCCGTGCAGTGACTCCACTGCCAGGCCCCGTGTTCCCTCTCCAATCAGAAGCAGGTGTTTCAGACCGGATGGCGGTATCGCATCCACTGCCTGTTCCGGCATCAGCACCTGCTGGGTATCCACCACCACCACCTTGCTGTCGTGGTTGATCATCACCCCTAAAGACCAGTCCGGTTGTCCCGGCAATTGTGTCGGCTGTTGATCCAGATTCAGGATTCCGTTCAGATTCGACAGCGGTACTGCCAATTTGACCTTACCCAATGAGAAGGTCAAAACCTGAAATGGTCTCTCTGCCCAAGCGGGAATTTCAGGTGCAGGCGCAACCGCCTCTTCCACATGCTCAACCGTGACTTCCGCTGAAACCTCTGTAACAGCGACTTCCTTATCCAAGCTATCGGCTTGGACGATCTCTGCTTTAACCGCCGTCTTGGTGGCAGTCTTCACTACATCGCCGTCGATCTCCGCAAGCAGGGTATCCAGATAGTCGGCCAAGGCCACATCCGGTTTTGCCACCGTCTTTGTCTTCGCGTTGTGTAACTGGTCACTCATCCCGCGTCACCGGCCATGGAGGTTGACTCAGGCTCGCTCATCAGCTCCTGCAGCAGCCGGCTGTAGGCCTCCACACCGCGACTTTGTGGCGAGAAGATTGAAGGAGGTATACCCGCCTTGCTGGCCTCTCTCAGCTGGGTGTCGATGGGTATCAGGCTATGCCAGATGTGATCCGGATAGCTCTCCTTCATCACCCGCAGGCTGTCGATGGAAGCCCTGGTGCGACGATCGAACATAGTTGGGACGATGAGATATGGCAGCGGCACATGACGGGATTTGGTTACCATCTCCAGGGTATGGATCATGCGCTCCAGCCCTTTGAGGGCGAGAAATTCGGTCTGTACCGGTATTATCAGCTGCTCACAGGCCGCCAGCGCGTTGATCATCAAGATACCCAGGATCGGTGGGCAGTCGAGGATGACATGGTCGTAGCGCCCTTTCAATCGCTCCAGGGCCTGTTTGATCACCAGCCCCATGCCGTCGAGACGTCCCGCCTGACGATCCAGGGTCGCCAATGCCATCTCCGCCGGCATCAACTCCAGACCTTCAGTTCCGGTGGGATAGATCAGGCTTGCCGGATCCACATCGCGTGATTCCGCTACCCCCTTGAACAGGCTGTAGACGCTCTCATCCAAAACATCGGGGTCATAGCGAAAGTAGCTGGTCAGGGAGGCGTGGGGATCGATATCGATTATCAATGTCCGCAGTCCCCACTGAGACAGAAGCCCGCCCAGGGAGACGCTGGTGGTGGTTTTGCCGACACCGCCTTTCTGGTTGGCAACGGTCCAGACCTTCACTATCCACCTCCCGGCAGATCGATGCTCTGATCCGGTTTACCATTCATCCCCATGATGACCAGGGTAACCCGGCGATTCTTCGCCCTTCCCTCTTCGCTGTCGTTGTCCGCTGCCGGTCTGTGTTCGCCATATCCAATAGCAGACATGCGATCAGGGTTGACCCCCATCCGGGTCATCAGGTGCACCACACTGGCAGCACGGGCTGCAGAGAGCTCCCAGTTGGAGGGAAACTCTTCGGTATGGATCGGCCTGTTATCGGTATTCCCCTCGACCTGGATTTGATTGGGCACCTTGGAGAGGACACGACTGATGTTTCGCAGGGCTTTGACTGCTGTATTCGAAAGGGTCGCCCGGCCGCTGGCAAACAGCATCTTATCCTTCATGTTCACCTTGACCCGGTTATTGGTATAGGTCACATCGACAAGATCTTGCTCCACATAGGCACCGAGCATGTCCTCAATGGTTGCGGCCAGGAAGCTGAGTCGCTGGCCCTCTTCCGTGGGCATCTCCCCCATCACGTCCCGGTTGCTCTTGCCTGCATCGTCGTAGGTGCCGGGACCCAGGCGGGCATCGGTCTGAATCAAGGCGTTCGCCTTCTCGGCGCCGACGATCTCACCGCCCTTCTGCCTATCCTGCTCCCCGATCTGGATCGGTTCAAGGCTGCGGCTGTTCTCCTGGAAGGCGTTGGTCAGGGTTTGAGAAAGCACCCGGTATTTGCCTTCATTGACTGAAGAGACCGAGTACATCACAACGAAGAAGGCGAAGAGCAGGGTAATGAAATCGGCATAGGAGACGATCCATCTTTCATGGTTGGTGGGCTCTTCTTGACGTTTGCGTCTTCTTGCCATTCCGCTGCCCTCAATGCAGAAAGCCCTTGAGTTTATTTTCGATAGTGCGCGGATTGTCACCCTCAGCAATACCGACAATACCTTCGATGACCAACTCTCTGAATTTGGCAATATTCTCCGATTGGGTTTTCAACTTTGCCGCCATTGGCAGCAGGAACAGATTCGCCAGTCCCACACCATAGATAGTGGCGACGAATGCGGTAGCGATGCCGCTACCCAACATACTGGGGTCTGCCAGGTTCTGCATCACATGGATCAAGCCCATCACAGCGCCGATAATACCGATGGTAGGCGAATAGCCTCCCATACCTTCGAACACCTTGGCCGCCTGAACATCGTGCTGTTCGCTGGCATCGACCTCCATCTCCAGGGTGTCGCGCAGGTTTTCCGGTTCACTGCCATCCACAAGCATCTGCATGCCTTTACGAATAAAGGGGTCGGGCTCTTCATCTGCCAGGGTCTCAAGACCCAAGAGTCCCTCCTTGCGCGCAATGTTGCTCCAGGAGACCAGCTTCTCAATAGTCGAAGGCATATCCAGACTTGAGGGTAAAAAGATACGCCCGGAGAGACGCAGTGCATGGAGGAAAACCGGTACAGGTGTCTGCAAAAGTATTGCGCCAATGGTGCCGCCGGTCACAATCACCATCGCGGGACCGTTGATGAGGGAGTCGATGTGCCCCCCTTCCAGCCAATTGCCACCAATAATCGCCAGAAAGGCGACGACGATGCCGATAAAACTGAGAAAATCGATTCTCATACCACCCTCGCCAAGGTGGGTCCGATCTCATCCAGGGACAGGACACGGTCCGACAGCCCGGCGCTGGCAACGGCCTGGGGCATGCCATATACGACACAGCTCTTCTCATCCTGACTCCACACATCAGCACCCTTCTGCTTCAATTGCTTCGCGCCCTCCATTCCGTCCGAGCCCATGCCAGTGAGAACAATCGCCAACGCATTACCATTGAAGCCACTGGCGATCGACGAGAGCATCAGATCGACACTGGGCCGATAGATCTGTCCTTTCAGCGGTTCACTAATACGTACGACATATCCGCCTGGCCCTCGCTCAACAGTCATCTGTTTGCCACCTGGTGCAACCAGCACTCTACCTGGGCGTAACGGCTCCCTATCAACCGCCTCGGCGACATCAACCGCACAGGCTGAATTCAGACGCTCGGCAAAGGCCTTGGTAAAGCTAGCAGGCATATGTACCGCCACGACCACCGGCAAACTAAAATTCCTGGGCAACGCTATCAGCACTTCTTTCAGCGCCACCGGTCCCCCCGTAGAGGCGCCAATCGCAATTAACGATGGCTTCTCTCCTCCTTTGCTACTCGACTGAGGCTGCGACGGACGTACCACAGAAGGACGATAACTGGCACCAGCTGTCCGTTTGAAAGGCAATCGAGCCTTGGCAACAGCCCGTACCCGCTCCAGCAGGAGCGTCTTGGCATCCTTACCGGCTTCGCGCATACCCTGCATATCCTTTGGCAGAAAATCGAGGGCGCCCGCCTCAAGGGCCTCAAGGGTCTCCTTGGCACCCTCTTTCGTCAGCGCGGAGAACATCAATATTCTGGTTGGTGCTTGCGCCATGATACTGCGCACGGCTGAGATGCCATCTACCACCGGCATCTCTACATCCATTGTCACCACATCCGGCTTGAGTCTCTTCACCTTCTCGATCGCTTCCTGTCCATTGGTAGCAATACCGACGATCTCTATATCTTCCGCTGGTTTCAGTGCATCGGAGATCCGGTTGCGAAAGAATGCCGAGTCGTCAACGATAAGTACTTTGAGCCTCTGGGCCATCACTCTCTACCGTTCGACATCGCCAACACGACACATTGCGTAAGGTCCTTGCATATAGTCGCCTTAGTACTTCCTGGCATATTTGCGCATCAGACCTGGAACATCGACAATCAGGGCGATATTGCCATCACCGGTAATCGTCGCGCCCGCCATCCCTTCAAGACCTTGCAGCAAAGCACCCAAGGGTTTAATCACCACCTCTTCCTGACCAATCAGATGATCGACTACCAGACCCACCTGAATATTACCTACATTGACGATAACCACGTGGCCTCGTTTCCTGTCTTCCTCTGTCAGCGCCTTTGATGGGGTCAGCCATTGACGTAGATAGAAAAGTGGTAGTGCCCGTTCTCGAACCATGATCGTCAATTGTCCATCGACCACATTGGTTCGTTTCAGGTCGAGATTAAATATCTCCACCACACTGGCCAGGGGTAGAGCAAAAGGTTGTTTCCCCAGCACTACCATCAGTGTCGGCAGGATCGCCAGGGTCAGCGGTAACTTGATGGTGATGATACTCCCGCGCCCCCACTCGGAGTCGATCTCCACCGAGCCGTTCATCTGTGCGATTCGGGTCTTCACCACATCCATTCCTACACCGCGGCCAGAGACATCGGAGATCTCTTTTTTGGTGGAAAAACCGGGTGCGAAGATCAGGTTGAAGCACTCCTTATCATCGAGTCTGGAAGCCGCTTCACTATCCATCATGCCCTTCTCTACTGCCTTCTGGCGCAAGACTTCCGGATCCATGCCCTTACCGTCATCGCTGATGGAGAGGAGGATGTGATCGCCTTCCTGGGCTGCAGAGAGGAGCACACTGCCACGTCTCGGCTTACCCGCCTGCTCACGCTCTTCTGGAACCTCAATACCATGATCAACAGAGTTGCGTACGAGATGCACCAAAGGATCGGCCAAGGCCTCTACCAGATTCTTATCCAGGTCGGTATCCTCGCCCTCCATCTCCAGATCGATCTCTTTCTTCAGACTTCTGGCCAAGTCACGTACCACTCGGGGAAAGCGGCCAAAGACCTTTTTGATCGGCTGCATACGTGTCTTCATGACAGCCAGTTGCAGATCAGCAGTCACCACGTCGAGATTGCCCACCGCGTTGGCAACCTCTTCATCATTCAGTGTCGCCTTCAGGGTGGCGAGACGGTTTCTTACCAGTACCAGTTCACCCACCATATTCATAATATCGTC
>JBNKMQ010000053.1:0-1805 GCA_050293225.1 Sedimenticolaceae bacterium | reverse complement strand
ACCAGATGGTTGCGTATCTTGTAGTAGCCGGGATGATGGATGATGTCGGTACGGTTGCGCGGCCGCGGAATCGATACCTTCACAGACTCGGCCACCCGGGCCTGGGGTCCATTGGTCATCAATAAAATGCGGTCGGAGAGAAGGATCGCTTCGTCCACATCGTGGGTGATCATGAAGACGGTCTGCTGTGTCTCCTCCCAGATCTTGATCAGCTCCTCCTGGATCATGCCGCGGGTCAACGCGTCCAGGGCGCCGAAGGGCTCATCCATCAGCAACAGCTGCGGCTGGGTAGCGAAGGCGCGGGCGATACTTACCCGCTGGCGCATGCCGCCGGAGAGCTGTGAGGGCTTGCGCTGCTCGACCCCTTTGAGTCCGACCAGCTCGAGAAAACGCATGCTGTGCTCCAGCACCTTCTCCTTGGTCCATTTGGGCCAGCGCGCCTGCACCGCGAATGTGATGTTCTTCAGCGTGCTACGCCAGGGCAGCAGACTGTAGTTCTGGAATACCACGCCACGTTCCAGGCTCGGTCCCGAGACCTCCCGGCCATTCATGATCACGACACCTTGACTCGCCTCATCGAGGCCCGCGAGGATATTGAGGATGGTCGACTTGCCACAACCGGAGTGACCGATGATGCAGACGAACTCACCCTTGTCGATACCAAAGTTGGCGTTCTCGAACACCGTCAGGTCTTCACCTCCGCCCGGCGAAGGATAGCGCTTGGCGAGTCCTTCGACTTCAACGAAATGGTTGCTCATAACTACTCCTCGTACTCGACCAAGCGATTGACAGTTGCCAGCGCAGTATCGAGTAACATGCCAACCAGCCCGATCATCAAAATGGAGAAGATCACGCTGGTCAGATCGAGATTGTTCCACTCATTCCAGACGTAATAACCGATACCCGTCCCTCCCACTAGCATCTCGGCAGCGACGATCACCAGCCAGGCGATACCGATAGAGATACGCATGCCGGTAAGGATGGTTGGCGCCGCCGCGGGCAGAATCACCTGGAAGGCGGTTTTCAGATGGCCCAGTTCATGGGTGCGCGCCACATTGATCCAGTCCTGGCGCACATTGGCCACACCGAAGGCGGTGTTGATCAACATGGGCCAGATGGAACAGATAAAGATGACAAAAATAGCCGACGTCTCCGAATCCTTGATAATAAAGAGCGCTAACGGCATCCACGCCAGAGGAGAGATAGGTTTAAGGACCTGGATGAAAGGGTTGAGCGCCCGATGCATTAACGGTGACATACCAACCAGAAAGCCGATGGGCAGAGCCACCAGGGCGGCCAACAGAAAACCGGTTAACACCCGGTAGAGAGAGTAGCCCAACTGGATGCCGATCCCCTTATCGTTGGGACCGGCATCGTAGAAGGGGTTTCCCAGCTCCTCAAAGGCCAGCTTGATCACGTCCGAGGGCGGAGGCACCCGCGCCTCCTGCGAGGCGCCCCCCATGAGGATCTCGTACTCCGTCAATGGCTTGCTATCGGTGGGAGCGATGTTCAGCCCCTCCCAGACTCCCAGGAAGAGCATCAGCAACACCACCGAGACGATGGCAGCTCTGAGTCGCAGGGAGTGGGACATCAGCTCCTCCTGATAGCAAAGCTTTTGACGTAGGCTTCCGGCTGGGTGTAGTCGAACTCCTTGCCCATAATGGTGTAGTTAGCGTAGGTCTTGGTTGGCGGCTCGTAACCCAGCTCCTTCATGATCTTGGCGGTATCACCAGCCAGATAGACCTGCTCGGCAATCTGCTGGTAGTTGACGTCACCCTTGATATAACCCCAGCGCTTCATCTGGG
>JBNKMQ010000052.1:0-2197 GCA_050293225.1 Sedimenticolaceae bacterium | reverse complement strand
GCAGGCCCTGGCCCTCATGGATCGCAAGGATGAACAACGCGAGCCTCTGCAGGAGAAGCTGGCCGCGAGCATCTACCAACAGGGTGCGACACTGCGGGACAAGGGTGACAACGCCAATGCCGCGAGACAGTTCCTGCGTATCTCCAGCCTGGTACCCTCCTCATCCATCCGGGCAACCGCCGAGTATGACGCCGCCGCCAGTCTGATCGCCAGCGGCGACTGGAAAGGTTCGGTCGCCATCCTGGAGGCCTTTCGCAAGCGCTACCCGGACAACGAACTGGTCAGCGAGGTCAACAACAAGCTGGCCAGCGCCTATCTGGAGACCGACCAGCCCCTGAAGGCAGCAGCGGAACTCTCCACCATCGCCGAACAGGGCGAGACAAAGGAGCTACGACAAGCCGCCGGCTGGCAGTCCGCCGAACTGTACGAAAAGGCAGGACGCAGACCCGAGGCGATCAACGCCTACAGCCGCTACGTGAAGGATTTCCCCCTGCCCCTGGATCAATCCATCGAGGCAAGACAGAAACTGGTGGATCTGTATGAGAAACAGAGAAATCCGAAACAGCGCGACCACTGGATGAATGAGATCATCAAGGCCGACGCCACTGCCGGCAAGCTGCGTACCGACCGCACCCGTTTTCTTGCTGCCCAATCCTCCCTGCGTCTGGCAAAGCCCGATCATGAACTCTTTCGCCGCACCCAGCTGAAGGCGCCTCTGGAGAAAAATCTGAAGCGCAAAAAAGAGCAGATGCAGAGGGCCATCGCCGCCTACAAGAAGACAGCGGAGTATGGCGTGGCCGAGTTCGCCACCGCCGCTACTTATCACATTGGCGAAATCTACCAGCAGTTCGGTACAGCTTTGATGAAGTCCGAACGACCCAAAGGGCTCAACGAAGAGGAGTTGGAACAGTACGAGATACTGCTTGAAGAGCAGGCCTATCCCTTCGAAGACAAGGCCATCGCTATCTACGAGTCAAACATCAAACATACCGCTTCCGGCATTTATGATGAGTGGATCAAGAAGAGCTTTGCGGCATTGGCCAAACTGTTGCCGGCGCGTTACGCCAAACAAGAGAAGAGCGAGGAGTGGGTCGATGCCATCAACTAAAAACCTCGCTTCACTGTTAATACTCAGTCTCCTGCTTGGCGGTTGTAACATGATGCCGCAGAGGTCTGGAGAAACGACAAGTGACAGCGGCTCGACAGAGGGTAAAGCCAAGGTCTCATCCGCCCTGGAGCGGGAGTATATGGCGGCACTGCAATCGATGCGGGAAGGCAAGAACAAAAAGGCCAAGAAGCAGTTGCAGCAGCTGGCCGCAGCCAATCCCAAGCTTGCCGGTCCGCAGACCAATCTCGGCATCATCCAGTTGAAAGAGAACGATCCGGCAGCGGCGGAACAGTCTTTCCGTGATGCCATTAAACGCAATCCGAAAAGTGCTCAGGCGCATAACCAGTTGGGAGTAGCCCTGAGACTACAGGGACGATTCCAGGAGGCAGAAGCCGCCTACCAGACCGCTCTCGATGTTGAGCCGGTCTATCTACTGGCCCATCGCAACCTGGGGATTCTCTACGACCTCTATCTGGCCAAGCCGAAAGCGGCACTGGAACACTATCGTGCCTGTCAGAAGCTGGCAGAGAGCGAGGACCGGGAGATCGAGGGCTGGATTCTCGATCTTGAGCGCCGATTAAAGAGCGCGAAATAGATGAAAGGTAACTTGACTATGACATCTATCATCAAAAGATTATTTGCCCTTGGGCTGCTGCTGAGCGCCACGATCGTCACAGCCGAGCAGCGGCTCGATATGGAGGGCACCGCCATCTTTGGAAACAAGGAGTCACCCAATGTCCTCTACGTAGTGCCCTGGCGCTCCGCCAAGCGCCTGACCGGGATGATGCCTCCAGAGATGTCCACCATGGAGGAGCTGATGACTCCCTTGGACCGTGATGTATTTCGCAGACGTGTCGATTGGTACCAGACATTTGGCGAAAAACCGTAAAGAATCAGGGCGGTACTGCCGATCCGCATCAGACACGGCCACGCCCGAAACCGACAAACTTAACACTTAGGCTTAACAACGGAGAAACCCATGGAGCTTATCGATCCTATCGTCCGATTCTTTCAGGAAGGCGGACTCTTCATGTATCCCATTCTGTTGATATTCGCAGGCGGAGTGGCGATAGCCATCGAGCGCTGGAT
>JBNKMQ010000051.1:0-2609 GCA_050293225.1 Sedimenticolaceae bacterium | reverse complement strand
GGAGATGATCGGGGTGGTGGGCTTCATGCCGTACCACTCCTGGTGGTAGACCGGACCCTGGCAGCTGTCGCGCTCGATCATGTAGGCGATGATCTTGTCGTCGGCGCCGCCTTCCATCTTGCCGTAGCCCATGGTGCCGACGTGGATACCGGAAGCACCCTGCAGACGGGACATCTTGGCCAGCACGAAGGCGGTGTAGCCGCGGTTGGAGCTGGGCGAGGTGATCATGCCGTGGCCAGCGCGATGGTAGTGCAGGTACTGGTTGGGATACTGACGGCGGGCGGTGGTGACCATGCCGGGGCCGCCGACGAAACCGTCGACCAGAAAGGCGACCTTGTCGGCGTCAGGACCGAAGGTCTCCAGGGCGAAATCGGCGCGGGCGCACATCTCGAAGTGATCGTCGGCGGTGATGTTCATGGAGAAGAGCTTGGCCTCGCCGGTCTCGTCCATGGCGCGCTTCATGGCGTCATAGACCAAGGGCATGACTTGCTTCACCGGGGCGAACACCTGGTTGCCCTGGGGCTCGTCGTTCTTGATGAAGTCGCCGCCCAGCCAGAACTGGTAGGCTGCCTCGGCGAAAGGCTCAGGACGCAGGCCCAGTTTGGGCTTGATGATGGTACCGGCGATGTAGCCGCCGTTCTCGACCGGACGACCGAGCATGCGCCACAGGTCGGAGATGTCCTTAGCGGGACCGTCGAACAGCTGGATAGCACGCGGCGGCATGTAGAAGTCGATCATCTGACCGTATTCGATGTCGCCCATGCCCTGGTTGTTGCCGATGGTCAGGGTCAGGAAGGAGACCAGCATCATGCGCCCGTCGATCACATTGCGGTCGAACAGCTCGATGGGATAGGCGATACGCATATCCTCGGTGGCTTCGTCGATGTGGTAGACCAGCGCGTCGACACCCTTGGTGAAGTCGTCAGTGGTGGAGACTTCCACGTTGGTGCCGGTGGAGGACTCGGCGGCAAAGTGAGCAGCGGCCTCGAGATAGCCATAGCCAGACTTGGGCTTCATTTTGTAGGCGCAAAGGATGTGTTTGCCGCCGGCGATCAGATCCTCTTCCTTCAGGCTGAGATCAGAGTAACGGGATGATTGGTCTAGTGCCATGTCGTCTGCTCCATAAATAAATCTTTTCAGTTGAGTGGGAGAGGCTCTCTCTCCAGTTGCCCCATGCTATGTGGGGAAGTGGGATCAAACCTTACAGATCTTATGTTTATAAGTAAACCTCAAATATCCTTATGTATATCATAAGTAAAAGATTATACATACTTACTGAAGGATAAATGGTTTTACTGGTACTGGGTTCCAATCCACCAGGAGTTCCACATATCGTCGAATGCTTAAAGATGAGAAGTATCGGCATGTGGTTCTGTTTTGAATGGCTTACATAACCTGGTCTGAGTGGTGCTGAGGCCAAACCGGTATAGAATGTGGAAAAGCACAAATTCAACCTGATTTAAGCGATAATCTTCAGGCCCTACAAAATAAACATCAATAGAGTAGTTATTAAAAATGGCAGAAAAGCGATATCACGGTATAGACAAAGATCCCAAAGGGGCAATGAATCCCACCGGTAACATTATCCGTGATGCCTGGGTGTTTGGCCTGATTCCTGAGACA
Organism: Sedimenticolaceae bacterium; assembly: GCA_050293225.1. Lineage (GTDB taxonomy): Bacteria > Pseudomonadota > Gammaproteobacteria > Chromatiales > Chromatiaceae > Thiodiazotropha. The sequence continues at coordinate 986 of JBNKMQ010000051.1, read as the reverse complement.
GAGACCTGTGAAGGCTGGTTGGTGCAGGGGATAGATGCCCTGTATGACAAAGTCACCGCAGAGTGGGAGAAGTATGGGCACCTGGTGTCGAATCTCCCGCCGGAGCTGGCGGAGAGACATAGCCGGATCTATCAACAGGCAGTGGATGAAGCCAAGGCAAAGGGGTGGAACCCCGAGCTGGGTGATAACGACTGACAGGCCCTAACAGGCTCGAGCATGAGTGAAAGTCTAAGCGAAATCTTCTTTCGTCCTGATGAGATCGCCGGTGAACGTCTGACGATTCCGTCAACTCTCTATAACCAGTGCCGCCTTATGTTGTCTCGCTGTCAGTACGAGCATGTATTCATCCCGGTGCGGACAATGCAGATCCAGGCGGTGATCGATGAGGATGAGGTGATTTTCGTCGACAACCAGGCCTACGCCGTTCGTGATGGCAAAGGGGGTAAGCTGATACGGCTGGCGTGGAAATTCCGCCGCGACCTGGAGCGGGAGAGTCTGACTGATCCGGCCGCTATCGATTTGATCTACTACGATGATCGGGCAAGGGCGCTGCACACGAGGCTGATTGGCGAATTCAAAAAGGCCCTGGATGAGATGGAGGCGCGCTTTAAAGAGACTGGCTGTGAAGCGAGGGTGAAGCGGGTGCTGCCATTTGAGAAAAAACCGCCGCAGCAATAGGCAGGCCAGGAAACTATTTTCTGATACGTGCATCAAGGCGTAGGCTAGGACCCATTAACATGAATCCTCCCAATGGCCGGTATAAAAGCCCCTCTCCCTTGATGGGAGAGGGGTTGGGGAGAGGGTGTACGCGCAGCGTTTGATTTGCGTGGAAGCGTTAAAATGGATTGACCCTGCATGTTTGATGCGGTGATTTCCAAGAAGGCTAAGCTTTTCAATCTCCCCCTCTCCCCCAGCCCCTCTCCCGCAAGGGGAGAGGGGAGTTGTCCTCTCTCTCTATCTGACTCACAGATGATGATGCCGGTCCT
>JBNKMQ010000050.1:0-3885 GCA_050293225.1 Sedimenticolaceae bacterium | reverse complement strand
ACGCAATCCTGCAGGGCTCGATGGTGCGCTCCACCAGCTGCTCTACCAGCTGCTCCAGCTTAGAGCGGGTCAGCTTGATGTTCATGTGCTTGGGACCGGAGGCATCTGCCGTGATGTAGGGCAGGTTGACGTCGGTCTGCTGGCCGGAGCTGAGTTCGATCTTGGCCTTTTCCGCCGCCTCTTTCAGGCGTTGCAGCGCCAGGGGATCGTTTTTCAGATCCACACCCTGATCCTTTTTGAACTCAGCCACCAGGAAATCGATGATCCGCAGGTCAAAATCTTCCCCACCCAGGAAGGTGTCACCGTTGGTGGAGAGCACCTCGAACTGGTGCTCGCCGTCCACCTCGGCAATCTCGATGATGGAGACATCGAAGGTGCCGCCACCCAGGTCATAGACCGCGATCTTCTGGTCACCGCGCTGCTTGTCCATGCCATAGGCCAGGGCGGCGGCGGTGGGTTCGTTGATGATGCGCTTCACATCCAGACCAGCGATGCGCCCGGCATCCTTGGTCGCCTGACGCTGGGAATCGTTGAAGTAGGCCGGCACGGTGATAACCGCCTCTTTGACCTCTTCGCCCAGATAATCCTCAGCGGTCTTTTTCATCTTTTGCAGCACCTTGGCGGAGATCTCCGGCGGTGCCATCTTCTTGCCACTGACATCGACCCAGGCATCGGCGTTGTCCGCTTTGATGATGCTGTAGGGCACCATGTCTTTGTCTTTGGTCACCATCGGATCGTCAAAGCGACGACCGATGAGACGCTTGATGGCAAAGAGGGTGTTCTTGGGATTGGTGACCGCCTGACGCTTGGCGCTTTGGCCCACCAGCACCTCACCATCACCGGTATAGGCGATGATGGAGGGGGTGGTGCGATCACCCTCAGAGTTCTCGATCACCTTGACCTTGTCGCCTTCCATCACAGCAACGCAGGAGTTGGTGGTGCCGAGGTCGATACCGATAATCTTGCCCATGGGTTTGCTCTCCAAAAATCTGAAATCTGTTAGTTAAGTGGGTCGTCTCAAGTGGTTTTTCAACCCTGGGCGACAATCACCATCGCTGGCCGCAGCAGGCGTCCGTTGAGCAGATAGCCCTTCTGGATCACCTGAACCACGCTGTTGGGTTCGGCATCGGTGCCGGGCAGCATGGACATGGCCTGATGGAATTCGGGATTAAAAGGCTGACCGGTGGGGTCCAGCTGCTCAACGCCAAACTTGTCCATAACATCAGCCATCAATTTTAGAGTCAGCTCGGTGCCCTCTCGCAATTTGGCCACGTCTGCTGTCTCGTCCTCGGCGGCCTGACGGCCCAGCTCCAGGCTGTCCCGCACCTGTAAGAGAGCGTTGGAAAAGCCTTCCAGCGCAAACTTGTGGGCGTTTTCCAAATCCCGCTCATGGCGCTTGCGCAGGTTGTCCATCTCCGCCTGGGAGCGCATCAGCTTGTCCCAGTGAGCCTGGGTTTGCTGCTGGGCCTCTTCCAACTGACGTTGGAGGGATACCAGATCTTCGGCGGCATCCACTTCCATCTCAGTTTCGACCGTTTCGGCCAGGGTCTCGACCTCAGACTGGGGGGATTCGGGGGCAGATTTCTGCAACTCGTCTTCGCTCATGGGCTCTTCCGGAATAGGGTTAATCAGTCATGCGATTCCCCAAGATGGGGACGACCGAACGGGTTTCAAGGGAGGAATGAGAAGAAAATGCACCCTTTAACAGAGCCAGATCGCTTATTTTTTCAAGGCCGCACTCAGGAGATTGGCAGTCACATCCACCAGCGGAATGACATGACCATAGGCCATACGGGTAGGACCGATGACGGCTAACATGCCCACCACTTCGTCATCCACCTTGTAGGGCTTGGTGACCAGACTGCAACCGTCGAAGGAGCGATAACCGGCTTCCTGGCCAATAAATATCTGGATGCCCTCGCCCTGCATACAGGCATCTAGAATATGCAGAATCTCGTGCTTTTCGGTGAAAGCCTCAAACAGCAGGCGCAATTGGGCCATCTCCGCCAATTCGTCAAAGTTCATCAGATTAGTCTGGCCGGAGATGAGACAATCACTATCCTCCCCATCGCCCAACACCTGGCCGGCCATTTCGACGGCACGGCGGGTGATGCGATTCATGTTGTCGCGGGCCTCTTGCATCTCCTGAACCAGACGATCCCGCACCCGCAACAAGGAGGTGCCGTTAAACGACTGGTTGAGATAGTTGGCGGCCTGCTCCAATTCGGCAGACGAATATTCCCGCCGTACGTTAATCACCCGATTGATCACCTCACCATCACTACTGACCAGAATGGCCAAGACACGGGAACTTGAGAGCCGAAGAAACTCGATCTGGCGAAAGATGATGCGTTCGGACTTGGGCAGGGTCACTACCCCGGCCATGCGCGAAGAGTGCGACAACCACTGCGATGCCGTCTCCAGCACCAAATGGGTATTCCTGGCACCCTCCAGCTGTTCCCGAAGCTGGTTGATCGTCCTCTTTTCCAGGGGCTGTACCGTCAGCAAGGAATCGACGAAAACCCGATAGCCCTCCACCGTTGGCACCCGACCAGCAGAGGTGTGGGGTGAGACGATGAGACCCAGCTCCTCCAGATCGGACAGCACATTGCGTACCGTCGCCGGACTCAGATCCAAACCACTATCCCGGGCCAGGGTGCGGGAACCTACGGGCTGACCATCGCGGATATGGCGTTCGATCAGTGTCTTCAGAAAATGCTGGGCGCGTTCGTCGAGTTGGGTTGGATGATTCATGGTGATGCCGGTCAATTCAGGCACAGTATCCAGCGAAGACCCAAATGGTTCAAGACAGGAACATTGGCGCTATCTCAAGTGCATGCTAACGTTAAGCAAACCATTATCCAGGAACATGCCTTTCCATGGCCTATCTGTTTCGCCGCATTGGTCTCATGGCCAAACCCGACCCCGTCGTTGCCCCCACGCTGCAGCAGCTTATCGACCTGCTGGAGCAACTCGGCACGAAAGTTTCACTGGAAACCACCGCCGCCAGCCAATTACCGGATTATTCCGGTACTCCACTCAGCGCGGAAACCCTGGCGCCTGAGATTGATCTGATGATCACCGTCGGCGGAGATGGCACGCTGCTAAAAGCCAGTCGACTGCTGGCGGATCATGACATTCCTTTACTGGGTATCAATCTGGGGCGGCTGGGCTTTCTTGCCGACATCCTGCCATCCAATATGGCACAGCAGCTGGACACGATACTTCAGGGCGCCTTCGATGAAGAACGACGCTTTCTGCTGCGCACAGAGATTGTCCGGGACGGTCAGGTCATCAACAGCCGCCTGGCCCTCAACGATGCGGTGATTCACAAGTGGAACACGGCGCGTCTGATTGAATTCGAGACCTACGTCAATGGCTGTTTTGTCGATTTTCAGCGCTCGGATGGCCTCATCATCTCCACACCAACAGGATCAACCGCCTACGCCCTCTCCGGCGGCGGCCCCCTGATGGAGCCCGACCTCAATGCCCTGGTGTTGGTACCCATCTGTCCCCACACCCTCAGCAACCGACCCATCGTCGTCGGTGGGGACAAGTGCATAGAACTGGCGGTTTGCGGCAACACCGACCCGGCCAACGTGCGCGTCAGTTGCGATGGGCAGGCCGATCTGGAGATCAGTCATGGCGACAGAGTACGCATTCGTCGCCATCCTGGCACAGTCCGTCTGATTCACCCCCAGGGCCACGACCACTTCGATATACTTAGGGAAAAACTGGGCTGGGCCGAACACCAAGGAAATAATTAACCATGTTTTCTTCGATACAGATCACCAATCTGGTTGTTGTCAGCTCCCTGGAACTGGACCTGAAACGGGGAATGACTGCGCTCACCGGTGAAACCGGTGCTGGCAAATCCATTCTCAT
>JBNKMQ010000049.1:0-2592 GCA_050293225.1 Sedimenticolaceae bacterium | reverse complement strand
AAACCGGCCAATATCATCATCAACAAAAACCAGGTGCCGAAGATCATGGACTTCGGTATCGCACGCCTGTTGGCTGAACAGAGCGGGCCCGATCGACAATTGATCGGCACCCCGCGCTATCTGGCACCGGAGTATATCGAGCACGGGGAGGTGGGCCCGCAGTTCGATGTCTTCGCCCTCGGCCTGATCCTGGACGAGATGCTGACCGGTATGCCGGTCTTCAGTGGCCAGAATCAGCAGGCGGTGATCGATGCCATTCTCGAACTCGATCCGGTAGCGCCCTCCCAGTTCAATCCGGCGGTGGAGGAGAAACTCGACCGTTTCGTACTCAAGGCCCTGGCCAAGGATCCCGCCCTGCGCTACAGCGATGCCGCCGAAATGCTGCAGGCCTATAACGCGATACGCAATCCGGGGGGCGTGACGCTCAAGCTGGAGGAAGACGCCAGTGGCACGGTGGAGTTTCTGCTGCGGCGCATGAAACGCAAGAGCGACTTTCCCGCGCTCTCGAATTCGGTGCGCAGCATCAATGCCATGTCCCACGCCAGCGACAAGGACGTGAACCAGATGGCCGGTGTCATCGTCAAGGATTTCGCGCTCACCAACAAAATCCTCAAGGTGGTCAACTCGGCCTATTACGGGCGTTTCTCCGGGCGCATCGGCACCGTCTCCCGCGCGGTGGTGGTGCTGGGCACCCAGGCCATCCGATCCCTGGCCGCTTCGCTGATCTTCTTCGAACACATCGAGAACAAAGAGCAGGCGGAACAGTTGCGTGAGCTGGTCTCCTCGGCCATGTTCCGCGCCACCCTGGCCCACCGGGTGGCCAACGAGGTCGATCAGCATGAGGCGGAGGAGTATTTTCTCACCGGCTTGTTGAAAGATCTTGGCAAGCTGCTGGTGGCCTTCTACTTACCGGAAGAGTCAAAAGAGATCGAGCGCCTGGTCAACCTGGAAGGACGCGAAGCTGTGACTGCTCAACACGGCGTGTTGGGGGTCAGTTATGAAAAAATCGGTATCGAGATCGCCAAGCAGTGGAACTTCCCTAAAACACTGATCGACAGTCTCAAGGGGTGGCAGGGCGATCACAAGCCGGTCAACCGGGTGGAGAAGCGCCGTCTGGTCAGCGCCTTTGCGGACGAGGCGATGCAGACACTGGTGGCCTCGGAATCAGATGACAAGCCGTTGCTGCAGGGACTGGTGAAGAAGTACGCCAAAGGGCTCAATCTGAGCGAGAAAAAGGTGAACAAGCTGGCGCAGAACTCGGTGGAGGAGTTCCAGGAGATGGCCAGGGTACTGGCGAGCGATATTTCACCAGGCTTTGTCAAGCAGCTCTCCAAGGTCAATGAGATGACACCGGCTGAGACACAGGCAAAAGCGGCTGTACCCCCAGCGCCAAGTCAGGAGGGGCTGGGCGAAACGCAGATACTCAATGGTGTAGGCACCGAGACGCATGCCCTGGAGACCGAGGTAGTGGAGAGTGCGGGCTCGACGCCGGTAGATGCGGAGTCGCTGCTGATGGATGGTCTGCAGGAGGTGACTGGGATGCTGGTGGGCGAGCACAGCGTCTCGGAGATTTTCAACGTGGTGCTGGAGACCATGTATCGTGCGGTGGGTTTTCAGCGGGTTCTGCTGGCCCTGCTGGATCGCAAGCAGGGTCGCATGGTCGGGCGCCTCAGTTTTGGTGATGCGGATGAGGATTTCGTCCAGGGGTTTAGTTTCCCGACCGCCTATAGCGTGGATGTCTTCCACGGGGCGATGAAGAATGCGGTGGATGTTTATATCGCAGACACCACCAACGAGAAGATCCAGACGGATATTCCTAACTGGTACAAAAAGATTTCAAACGCCGGCTCGTTTTTGTTGTTTCCACTCGTAATCAAAAAACGTCCTGTCGGGCTGATCTATGCAGATCATGCCAACCCCCATGGACTCGATATCGATAAAAAGCGCCTGAATCTGTTGAAATCACTGCGCAACCAGATTGTGCTGGCTGTGAGATAAACAAGGGATGATTCGATCGTTGACTGAGGTCATAATGAGCCATTGATGTGGCGCTCTACTCAGGGGTTCTTTGAGATTGGTTCGATCGCCTGGTTAAGACAATTAAACACTTCATGTTTGCCCTGATTCTTCCGCTGGCTCTTGCGGTTCGGGTTAAGTGGCAAAAAATCGTTTGTTGACCCTGAGTGGGCAAGGCATGAAGCGAGGGTTGTGATGAGAGTTCAGGAAGGCTCGAGGTGGCTGTGAAAAAGATGCAGGATGCGGTGCTGCGTAAGCAGATCGAACTGCTCTATAGTCAGAGTTATGTCGCCATGGGTATCGGGCTGGGTATCGCCAGTTTCGTCGCTCTCAACTATTGGCTCGTGGCGAACCGCGTTCTGCTGCTGAGTTGGCTCGGCATGATTCTCATGTTGAGTCTGGTCCGCGCGGTTCTATTGCACCAGTTCAAGCAGGTTAAGCATAAAGATTTTTCTACCGGGCCCTGGTTGCGCCGGCATATCATTTTGACCTTTGCCAGCGGAATGGTCTGGGGATTGTTGAGCCTGTTCTATGATTCGAGCTGGCCGATTCCCCATCAGGTACTCCTGTTTGTGG
>JBNKMQ010000048.1:0-6152 GCA_050293225.1 Sedimenticolaceae bacterium | reverse complement strand
TGGCCCGAGGGGATGCGCCGAAGCGACACCAGCGGGCCAGATCCTTGTCGTAGGCCTGGGGGTTCCGGCTCGCCTGAACCAGGTCGACGATATAACTGTTGAGTTTTGGGTCCAGATAGAGCTCTGCCACCGCCTTGCGGATGGAGAAGAGCTGCTTCTGGGTCAGGGGCTTTTTCGGTGGTGTAGGCTTCTCTTTCTGCTGGGCGCTGTCGAGTTCCAGGATCTGCAGTTCTTCTTCCCGGTTTGGATAGTCCACATTGGCCTGCATCAGGAAGCGGTCGAGTTGGGCCTCGGGCAGGTGATAGGTGCCCTCCTGCTCCACCGGATTCTGGGTTGCCAGTACCATGAAAAACTCGGGCAGTGGATAGGTGGTCTGTCCGACGGTGATCTGTTGTTCTCCCATCGACTCCAGCAGGGCCGACTGGACCTTGGCCGGGGCACGGTTGACCTCGTCTGCCAGCAGGATGTTGTGGAACAGGGGGCCGGGACGGAACTCAAACTCCCCCTTCTCGTGGCGATAGATGTCGGTACCGATGAGGTCGGATGGAAGCAGATCCGGGGTGAACTGGATGCGGTGGAAATCCCCTTCGATCGCTTCTGCCAGGGCCTTGACTGCGGTTGTTTTGGCCAGACCGGGCAGGCCTTCGATGAGGAGGTGACCATCGCTTATCAGACAGATCAGCATGCTGTCGATAAACTGGGTCTGGCCGATGATCCGGGACGCCAGGTGCGCACGTAGAGAGTCGAGTACAGACGGGTTCATATACTGCTTCACTTTTATATTATTGTTGGTTAGAGCACTGCGGCCATCGAGTGTTCCCGGCTTGAAGGAACCCCGGCTTTATCGGGTGCAAATTCCGCAGATAACTACCTATCCTGTCGCTTAATCTTTGCGAGTGCAAGCAGTAGAAGTAGTCTATTGTATTCGTGTATTAGGGAAACCCCATATAGCCATAAGCACCTACCCTTTCTAGGGTTTTTCTGTGTCAACCTCTGTGAAAGCCTGATAAGTCGTCCTATGCACAGCCTCTGATCCGCTGAGCGATAAAAGGGGGAAATATGCCCGAGTATCTTTGCACTAGCCTAAATATTTATCTAACTAATTGAAATTTATATAGATAAAAAATTGTTCATTTTTTTTACAATTTAATGAATAAGCAATATTCATGCGGTTTGGCGTTAAATATTACGGAGTTTTCAACAGAGTTATCCACAGCATCTGTGGGTAAGCGATAATTTTTCATAATGAAAAGGGGTTGTTGATAATTATTGTTAATGATTCTACAAAGCATCTCTAACCATCTGTCTTCTCGATGGATTTAAATAAAACCGGACAATTTCACACAACTAGGTATAATCCGCGCTCTTTATTTAGCAGGATATCCCCGTGATTCAGTCTCTCAGAAATATCGCCATTATCGCCCATGTCGACCATGGCAAGACCACCCTGGTGGACGAGTTGTTGAAGCAATCCGGCACTCTTGGCGAGCGCTTTGGGGTAGTCGAGCGGGTGATGGATTCCAACGATCAGGAGAAGGAGCGGGGTATCACTATCCTCTCCAAAAATACCGCCATTCGCTGGAACGACTACCGCATCAATGTGGTGGACACCCCCGGTCATGCCGACTTCGGTGGCGAGGTGGAGCGGGTGCTCTCCATGGTTGATTCGGTGCTGTTGCTGGTGGATGCCCAGGAAGGGCCCATGCCACAGACCCGCTTCGTAACCCAGAAGGCCTTCAAGCACGGTCTGCGTCCCATCGTGGTGGTGAACAAGATCGACAAGCCGGGTGCCCGTCCCGACTGGGTCATCGATCAGGTATTCGAACTCTTCGACCAGCTTGGCGCCAGTGATGAGCAACTCGATTTCCCCATCGTCTATGCTTCTGCGATCAATGGCTTTGCCGGACTCGAGAGTGACATCAGCAGTGGTGATATGACGCCCCTGTTTGAAACCATCGTCGAGCACTGTCCGGTACCTGATGTCGATCCGGACGCGCCCCTGCAGATGCAGGTCTCCAATCTCGATTACAACAGCTACGTGGGCGCCATTGCTGTGGGTCGTGTGACCCGGGGTAAGATTCGCCCCAACCAGCAGATTACGGTAGTCAAGTACGACGGCGAGCAGCATCGAGCCAAGGTGGGACTGGTCTACGGCTATCTCGGCCTGGAACGCTTTGAAGTGGAAGAGGCGACCGCAGGGGATATCATTGCCGTTACCGGTCTGGAAGCCCCCAATGTCTCGGATACCCTCTGTGATCCGGAGAACGTGGAGGCAATGCCGCCACTTAGCGTGGACGAGCCCACTGTCTCCATGACCTTCCAGGTCAACACCTCCCCATTCGCCGGTAAAGCGGGCAAGTACCTCACCTCCCGTCAGCTTAAAGAGCGTCTGGAGCGGGAGCTGATCCACAATGTGGCCCTTAGGGTGGAAGAGGGTACGGATCCGGAGAAGTTCAAGGTCTCCGGTCGTGGCGAACTGCACCTCTCGGTATTGATCGAGTCGATGCGGCGAGAGGGCTTCGAACTGGCCGTCTCCCGGCCCGAGGTCATCTTCCGCGAGATCGACGGCGAGGTCTGCGAGCCCTATGAGCAACTCACTGTGGATGTGGAGGAGCAGCACCAGGGCGCCATCATGGAGGCGCTGGGTACCCGTAAGGGAGATCTCAAGGATATGCTGCCGGACGGCAAGGGTCGGGTCAGACTCGACTACATCATCCCTTCTCGCGGCCTGATCGGTTTTCAGACCGAGTTTATGACCAGTACTTCAGGTACCGGACTGATCTACCACGTCTTCGATCACTATGGTCCAGCCTCCCATGGCGGCATTGCGCCGAGGAAGAATGGCGTCCTGATCTCCAACGGCCAGGGCAAGGTGCTCGGCTTCGCCCTGTTCAACCTGCAGGAGCGGGGCAGGCTCTTCTCGCAACCCGGTGACGAGGTCTATGAGGGGCAGATCGTCGGTATCCATTCACGGGAGAACGATCTGGTGGTCAATCCCCTGAAAGGCAAGCAGCTGACCAATATCCGCGCTTCCGGCAAGGATGACGCCATTATGCTCACCCCGCCCCTGCGCTATAGTTTGGAGCAGGCACTGGAATTCATTGAGGATGATGAGCTGGTGGAGGTGACTCCAAATGAGATTCGCATCCGCAAGAAGCACCTGAAGGAACACGAGCGTAAAAGGGCTGCCAGGAGCTGATCCGGCTGGGAGACGGCGGAAAAAGAAAAGCCCGAAAGCATTCCATGCTCTCGGGCTTATGGTCGCCGGCTTGGTTGGCAAAGCTAATCTTCCTTGATGCCCTCCTGTGCGTTTTTGATCCTGGGGGTTCATCCTTGATGACGACAACTAAATAATTACACAAAAATTCACATAGCGGGTGTGAGATTTTTCACCTATCCCTGTAGGAATTTTCCTACAAATGAAAATGAAAAGTGTATGAAGGACTTATATCCACCCATCGAAGCCTACAAAACCCAGCGGCTGGACGTTGCGGGAGGGCATCAGCTCTATCTGGAAGAGGTGGGGAGTGCAAGCGGTATACCCATCCTCTTTCTGCATGGCGGCCCTGGCGCAGGTTGCGAGGCCTACCACCGCCGCTTTTTCGATCCCAATGCCTATCGTGTGGTGCTCTTCGACCAGCGGGGCTGTGGACGCTCTACACCCCACGCCAGCCTGGAGAATAACACCACCTGGGATCTGGTCGAGGATATCGAGACGATCCGCGAGACCCTGGGAATAGATCGTTGGGTACTGTTTGGTGGCTCCTGGGGTTCGACCCTGGCCTTGGCCTACGCCCAAAAGCACCCCGAAAGGGTGATTGGGATGGTGTTGCGCGGGATCTTCCTCTGCCGCGACCGGGAGATCGACTGGTTCTATCAGTCGGGGGCAAGCCGGGTCTTTCCCGACTACTGGGAGGACTTTCTTGCACCAATCCCGGAGGGCGAAAGGGACCATATGCTGCAGGCCTACTATCGCCTGCTCACCGGCGAGAATGAGTTAAAACGCATGGCGGCGGCCAAGGCCTGGTCGATCTGGGAGGGCAGAACCGCCAGTCTGCGCAGCAACAGCTCGGTGGTCGATTTCTTCTCCCAGCCCCATACCGCTTTGAGCCTGGCCCGGATCGAGAGCCACTACTTTATCAACCGTGCCTTTCTGCGTCCCAATCAGCTGCTGCAGGAGGCAAACAGGTTGAACGGCATACCCGGCGTGCTGGTGCAGGGCCGCTACGATCTGATCTGCCCCATGGAGTCTGCCTGGCAGCTGCATCAGGCCTGGGAGGGGAGTGAACTGATGGTGATTCCCGACGCGGGACACTCCGCCACCGAGGCGGGCATCCGTAAGGCCTTGATCGAAACCACCGACAGATTTGCCCGGGAGCTGGCATGATCGGCCTGCTGCAGAGAGTTTCTCAAGGCCGGGTGAGCATCGACGGAGAGACGGTGGGAGAGATAGGCCAAGGCCTGGTGGTTCTGGTCGGTGTGGAGAAGGGCGACGATGAATCTAGGGCCGAGCGGTTGCTGCAACGCCTTCTGGGCTATCGCGTCTTCCCGGATGAGAGCGGGCGCATGAATCTGAGCCTGAAGGATATTCAGGGAGGCCTGCTGTTGGTCCCCCAGTTCACGCTTGCGGCGGATACCCGTAAGGGAACCCGGGCCGGTTTCTCCAGTGCTGCAGATCCGACATTGGGCGATAAACTGTTCAAACACCTCCTGAACCACGCGCGCAAAACCTATCAGCCAGTGGCCAGTGGCGTGTTCGGTGCCGACATGCAGGTCTCTCTCGTCAACGACGGACCGGTGACATTCTGGCTTGAGTCCTGAGACTCTCCCTAACCTAACGACTCCAGCCACACAAATTTGAGGTTTTTTTGCCTCCGCCAGCTTGCCGCAATGAGCAACCGTATGCCGTTGATTTGGAAATAATGACGATGCTATCTGGCCAAACTGAGCGAGCCAAGACATCTCAGGAATTTCTCGATAGTGCAATTCCGGCTATCACTCAAGCGGTAGAGAGTCGTTAGTGGAAGACCTTTGAGTTTGGTTTTGTCCAGCTGATTACCGTCTGTATGCACTGCCACATTCAGAACGACCACGTCTTTATTCAAGTGCCGGTTAAATCTGGAGCCGCACCAGGTCCTGTCCTCAACGTGAGTCAGGATAACGAGTAGGAAACTTCTTTTACCGATTCTGAATCGGGATCTCCTCCCAAGCTGCCATTTCCCCCGAATTCCATTAGAATAGCCCCCTTTGGGCCTAGGCCCTTGGTTTAAGTGAACTGGAGCCACCACCATGCAGCGTAACGCGGCGGTTGAGCGCAATACCCTGGAGACCCGTATCAATGTGCGTCTGAATCTGGACGGTACAGGTGTGGGTACGTTTGAGACCGGGGTACCCTTTCTCGATCACATGATGGATCAGATCGCCCGTCACGGCTTGATCGATCTGGAAGTGAAGGCAGAGGGAGATCTGCACATCGATGCTCACCACACGGTGGAGGATATCGGTATCACTCTGGGTCAGGCTTTGGCCAAGGCGGTGGGGGACAAGAAAGGTATCCGCCGATACGGCCACGCCTATGTGCCGCTGGATGAGGCCCTGTCTCGGGTTGTCGTCGATTTCTCCGGTCGTCCAGGTCTGGAGTATGGCGTGGAGTTCACCCGTGCCCGCATCGGTGAGTTCGACGTGGATCTGTTCCAGGAGTTCTTCCAGGCACTGGTCAACCACGCCGGTATTACTCTGCACATCGACAACCTGCGGGGTACGAATGCCCATCACCAGGCAGAGACGGTATTCAAGGCCATGGGTCGCGCCTTCAGAATGGCGCTGGAGCCAGATCCGCGTATGTCCGATCAAGTGCCATCCACCAAAGGCAGTCTGTAGGTAGAATTTCATGGTTCAGCGAATCTCCGTAATCGATTACGGCATGGGTAACCTGCGCTCCGTCGCCAAGGCGGTCGAGCATGTGGCGGGAGATGGCGATGAGGTCTTGGTCACAGACGATCCAGCTCTGATCCTTAGCTCCGATCGGGTGGTATTCCCCGGACAGGGAGCGGCGCGGGATTGCATGGCGGCGATCTCTGACCATCACCTGAACAAGGCCATCCTGGATGCGGCTGCGAGCAAGCCCTTCCTCGGCATCTGTATGGGGCAGC
>JBNKMQ010000047.1:0-17022 GCA_050293225.1 Sedimenticolaceae bacterium | reverse complement strand
GCTGGCCTCTCACGCCGGTAACAGGGGTTCGACTCCCCTTGGGGACGCCAATGAAAATCAAGGGCTTGCGACTTGTCGCAGGCCCTTTTTTATTGCCCGTTCAATTCGACGGACTGCTATTCCAGTCAGGTTAGCCCTGAGGGAAGCAATAGCGCTACGGGTGGAAATATCGACCAATGCCAAAGTGGCGAAGCTCAGGCTTAGCGTCAGGGCTATTGTCACGATGGGGCGGGGTTTCTGTTTGAGGGTATCGATGAATTTATCGTGTAAAGGGCTCTGCCCCCTTAAGTGAGCAAGTGAGGGATAGCGAGCCTAACGTCTAACTTCACGATCAGTGTATAGATGCATTGAGGCCTTGCTCTTCTCGGTGCCATGATTGATCTCGCCCTGCAGATAGGTACCGAATTCGATCTTGGCGTAGCGAAGTGTGGAGGGTTCCGGTTTGCTCTCACGAACATCTGCTGACCTCTTCTGCACGCGCATGATAGGGACTCGGATATCCATGCTGCCCTTGGAACGAATTTCTATTGGAAGAAGGCTTCCTCCAATCGCTCCGCTATCGGTAATCAACGAATATTCGGAAACAACAAGCTGATCCAGGGGCCGGATTCCCTCCCAGCTTACCTCCAATGGCTGATCGTCCAGGATCTTCTCTGGCCAGCGAATGTTACCAAGAGCAACCTCAGGGGGTTGTCGAAAGACAGCCAAAACTCCTGGATTTTGTCCTGCTAAGGCAAGGTGGATAGTGATATCTCCAGCGCCCACTGGAATATCTCTTCCGATATAGTGGGTGGTATGACCTTGCCAAGCCTGGGATTGGTCGTAGCGTGACAAGGGTACTCCGTTGACAGTTATCAGCCCTTTCTCCAATCGAATAAACTCATCGTTTGAGTCATACAGCCAAACCTTACAATAATCGATCGTCTGTGGCGCTTGCAGGTCGTTGTGCAGTTCGATGGAAAACCTAATTGTGTCAGGAGCAAATGGCTGACTTTCATCAAACCCACTCCTTACATCGCTCTCACTACAAGCAGCAAGCATCGAGGTAAAAAAGAAGATCACTAGTACTCGATTCACTGAAGATATCCTGATGCTTAAAACCATATATGCTAACACGATTATTGTACTTGGCCCGGCGTTTTGAATTTACCAAGGTGAAGCACGTAACCTGGAAGATTTGCATCCCATTGTAAATAATGTGGCGCGAGATTAAAGAGGGCAGTGCCACTGCTCTCCCGTTAACCTATACCTTCCCAATGACCAGCATAAAAGCCCCTCTGCCACAAGGGGAGAGGGGAGTTAGCTTCCCTGTCGATTAGACGTTCTAACTAAAATTCTGGCCGCAGAGCATCTGCCACTCTGTGCGTTTTCATGGCTCAATTCTCAATCAGCAATGGAAACCAACGACCTAGTCAGTTAGCACCATAACGGTCTAAGTTTATGGGGCAACAGTGGGGCAGTGCTCTTTAATCTGCTGGCCTCTTATGTCGGTAACAAGGGTTCGACTTCTCCTTGAAGACGCCGATGAAAATCAAGGGCTGGCGACTTGATGCAGGCTCTTTTTCTTGCCGGTCAATTCAACGGATTGCTATTCCTGTCAGGATAACGCGGAGGGAAGCAAAAGCGATACTTGTGGGAATTTCGGTCAACGCCAAACTAGCGGGGCAATACCGCCTTTTTTTGATTGCAGGCAGGTGCAACTGTGTATACGGCATGCTGGATAGAACCCTAAATGTTTCCAAACTATGCTCTCTTATAGGGATCTATTCCTTGATCTCCTGCAAGAGCCTTTCACCTTTAGCCTTTAACCTATCCAGATCGAGATAGCCTTTGGCTTTTTCAAAGGTTTGTTCTAGTTCGGTGAAACGCTTTAAGATCTGTCGGCCCTGCTCGGTTTTTTCCAGTAACTGCATCCACTCAATTTCTTTTGCATAGGATTGGGCATAGCTCCATCCCAGTTTATACATGATGACTCGGTCGGTTAGAAAATTAAGCGCACCGTCCGAATCCCGCTCCAGGATTTTTTTCTTGGTCTCCCTAATCAACTCCCGTTCTTTGTTGGACATGAGTGTGCTTGATTCTAGTTTGGTCAGTGACGCAATGGCGTTTTCTTTATCTTCGTTATTGATATACACATAACTCTCAGCCATCCATAACAGCTCATTGTCAATCCCCAGGGAGTGAAAGTCTGCGATGGCGGCCTCAATATCCTCGATAGCCTTGGGGCGCAACTCTTCATATCCAGACTGGTGTCTGGCAAAACCGCGAAGAAGGTGAGAGGTGGCGCGCGCGATTATTTGAAATTGCTGCTGCGCCGCCAGGTTGTTCATCTGAGCGTCATCCAATAGCCCTTGAAGATGCTCATTCAGTAAAATGTTCGGATCATTGGCTTCGGCTATGGCCTGTGAGAAGCTCTCGTCCGCGAGGAAGTACCACTGGTTTCGCATATGATCCAAACCCTTGTGCAGATTGGCGGCAACACGAAGATCTGATGTCGGGAGATCTTTCGGCTGTACCCTGTTCAGTTCATAGGTTTTCCATGACCCGGGGGCGACTTTGGATTCCATGGTTATGGCGAACACCCAATGCTCCATGGAATTGTTCCAGCCTTCCGGTACTTCAACAGGCCGGGTGCCCAGTATACGGCCACTATGATGGACGATCTCAATGAAGGTGGAGTAGGAGTCCTCATCCTGATCCCGAATGGTATCAGCAAGGGAATAGAGCTCCTTTGTGAGTTCCATGAAATCCTTTGCGCCAAGCATCTTCTTGTCCTGGTCATCCCTGTCCAGCAGAAATCCCTCCCAATCATAGATTCGACTCAACTGCTTACCCAGTCCAAGATCTTCCCGCTGTTTACGCTTTATCTCGTCGAAATCTATGGCCTTGGATGTTTCGTCAACAGGAATTGATCGGATGGAAATTTTCGCGCCCTTCCAGTAGGTGACAAACAATCCCTCGAGAATTTCCTGCAGTTCCGCCTGGTCTTTCTCAATACTCGGTTTGGCATCGAAAAAGTCGCAACCGGAAAGGAGAGGGAGCAGAGAGAGAACCAATACTCCCCATGCCTTGATGAATGCGTTTATTATTTGCTGCATTGAAACTTCTCTCTTCTCGAACCCTACTGAACGGGGCTCATTTTTCTGCCCGGAATATCAATTCGACTAACCGCTACCCCACGTCTCAGTTTTATGCGCCCCAAAGCGGCACGCGAACCGGAAGGCGTAGCCCGCACTTCTAAAGACAGGGTTTGATATTCATATCCCTATATAGCGATTGCACCGGTGTATTTTGATCGAAGCCGGAAATACTCATGCTGTCAATATGAAGTTCTGGAGGACCGCATGCCCGGCTAGTGCAGCGCTTATCCTTCTTTTGCGGCAGGATTTTGTCGTGGCTAGATTACCAAATAAGTGAGGTCTGATGAACTTCCACTAAAGGACTTGATTCAACAATAGGCGGTAAGCGCTTTGCCCAGTACCGATCAAGGCTCGATTTCAATGCTGTGATAGATAGTCCCTAGACCCAGGCAAAATCAGAAAAAACGCCAAAAACACGCCTCTATTCAGGGTCTAAATCTAAAAAAATGTGACAGATGGTGCTGATTGAGAAAATGCGCCCAAGTTGTGGTTTTATTCTACTTCTCTAATCTGGTTAAATTGTCACTGCTGGCAGGTACTTATTGATCCTGCTTCACCTTGGCCGCAGCATTGCCTATCTAATTCCTTTTGGAGGAAATTGGAGACGACAGTTGCAGCTCCCTGCGAAGCGCATCATGGAGATGAGAAGAATGAACATTTCGCGCGGTTTCTATCCCCTGGTTTTGCTAACCCTCATGCTGCAGGGGTGTACCACCGCCCCCATGCTATCTGAGCAGCAGGTAGTCACCCACTACGACAGGGTGGCTGAGCTCGACCAGAAACTCCGGGACGACCGCACCAGCGGCCTCTATCTCCTGGCTCCCAACGGCTACGCAGCCGCTGAGTCGAAGCTGAATGAGGCGATCTCTCTGGGGCGGACAAAGCGTGATGGCCAGGTCAACGAGCTGGTCACCCAGGGGCTTGCCCTGGTGGATAAGGCGCGGGCCAATGTGACCACGTCCAAGTCGCTCATGCGAGAGGTACTCGTTGCCCGGGATCTGGCCATAGACGCTGGCGCTGAAAGCATGTACCCCGAGGAGTTCAGCGCCCTGGATAACAAGTTGCGCAAGGCGAGCATGAAGGTGGAAGAGGGGGATCTGGAACGGGCCAAAGAGTGGCGTCCTGAGATGTTGCAGGGCTACGCTACAGTGGAGTTGGAAGCACTCAAGCAGGATGCGACTGAGCAGGCTCACAAGGACATCATGGATGCCGTCGAGGAGGAGGCCGATGACTTCGCCCCCAAAACCCTCAAGCTGGCCCGCGAAGAGCTCGCTCTGGCAGTGGCAGTGCTGGAGACAAATCGAACCCAGCGGCAGAAGGCTCGGGAACATGCCCTCAACTCCAGCCGGTACGCCAAGCGGTCTGTGCAGATTACCGATCTGATCAAGGATTTCGAGCGGCGTGACGCCAGCATGGAGGACGTTCTTCTCTGGTACCAGGATCAGTTGAGTACGGTTAACGAACCCACAGGAGAGGACTTGCCCTATCACCTCGATAACCACGAGGTGGTGATGACCCTGAGAAACAAGCTCTCCACCTATGCCGAGATCCAGCAGACGGAGCTGGCAACCCGCATGGATCTACAGACCCGCTTGGAGAAGGTGGAGCGGGAGAGCCGGGAGGCGCAGTCGCGCTTCGACCGGATCCAGAATCTCTTCGGGCCCTCCGAGGCCAATGTCTACCGGCAGGGACATAATGTATTGCTGGAGCTGCACGCCTTCAACTTTCCCAGCGGTCAGAGCGAGATTCAGTCGGAGAACTTCTCCCTGCTGGATAAGATCGTCTCGGCGATTCAGATCTTTCCCAACCCCAGTGTGGTGGTCTCAGGACATACCGATTCAGTGGGTAGTACCCGCGCCAACCAGTCGCTCTCACAACGCAGAGCGGAGACTGTCGCCTCCTTTCTGGAGAAGGTGGGAGGTTTTGACAAGACCCGCCTGACCGCCATCGGCTATGGTGAATCCCGTCCGGTGGCGAGTAATGAAACAGCGGTGGGGCGTAATACCAATCGCCGTATCGAGGTTCTCATCATCAACGAGTGACCTCTGTAGTTGAGATTATTTAAGGAAAGAAGCGAAATCTCAGCCTGTTTTTTTAGTCTAGTTAGTTGCGAGTTGATCCCAGGCAAGGGAAAAACGCAAATCATGTCCTATGCTTATTTCTAAGGAGTGGAGTTCCAGCCAGATATGAATGATCAATCCCCAGGTGAGAGCAGCAGGCGATACTCAGTCGCCATCACCGGTTCCGGCGGTAGTGGTGCGGTCACCACAGGGCGTATATTGCTTGAGGCCGCCGCCCAGTGTGGATTTCAGGGATTAATGACCCGATCCGCCGGTCCCCAGATACGGGGTGGTGAGTCGGCTGCCATGGTGCGCTTCGGTCCTGGACCGGTGGAGTGTATGGGGGATGAATACGACCTCCTTGTCGGTCTCGACTGGCGCAATGTGGATCGCTTTGCCGATGAACTTCCCCTCTCGGAGAAGAGCCTGATTCTCTCCGATCCTGCGTCAGGTGAGGTGCCGGCGGTACTGCGTAGCAACGGTGCCGAGGTGCTCGAAATCCCCTTCAAGAAGTTTGCCTCAGGACTGCCGGATGGTCGCCTGAATATGGTTGCATTGGGCGCAGCCGCGCGTATCTGCGGCTTCACCCTTGAGGCGATGGCGTCAGGTGTATCGGCTGTTCTTGGCGGCAAGGGACAGGCAGTGGTTGAGAGCGCGCTACAGGCAGTCAGATTGGGATTCAATCACGACCATCGCCCCCGCATTACCCTAGCCTCGCCAGGCAAGCAGGGAGCGCACTGGAGTATCACGGGTAACCAGGCCTGTGGTGTCGGGGCACTGCGGGGAGGCATCCGTTTTGTTGCCGCCTATCCGATCACACCGGCCAGTGAGATGCTGGAGTGGATGGCACCCCGCCTGGAGAAGCTGGGAGGCTCACTGCTTCAGGCTGAGGACGAGCTCGCCTCGATTAACATGATCATCGGCGCCTCCTTCGGTGGCGTGCCCTCAGTGACCGCTACTTTGGGACCGGGTCTGAGTCTGATGGTAGAGGGGCTGGGACTGGCCCTGGTCAGTGAGACGCCGGTGACCGTGGTGAATGTGATGCGCGGTGGACCCTCCACCGGTATCCCCACCAAGTCGGAACAGTCGGATCTGAATATCGCACTGTATGGATTACACGGCGACGCCCCCCACCTGGTGCTGGCGCCGCTGTCGATTCGGGACTGTGTCTTTACCACCCAGTGGGCGGTGCAACTCGCAGAACATCTACAGACGGTGGCGATCGTCCTCTCCGATCAGTCCCTGGGCCAGTCCCAGTCGATCATCGAGGCACCTCCGGACAGGCAGCTCCCCCTCGCCAGAAAGGTGGAGTCTGAACCGGGGGAAGAGTACCAGCGTTACGCTCTGACAGCTGACAACATCTCCGCCATGACGCTGCCAGGAACCCCTGCCGGGATGTACACCGCCGATGGTCTGGAGCACAATCCCAAGGGGACGCCCTCCAGCATGGCGGTGGACCATCGCAATCAGCTGAACAAGCGTCTGCATAAACTGGAGGATTTCGATTTCGGTGACGACTGGGCAGAAGTCCAGGGCGATGGCAGCCAATGCATTATCACCTGGGGCTCCAGCACAGGGGTGGTCAAAGAGGTGGGAGACTGGCTGAGAGAGCAGGGAAGTAGCATCCGCGTAATCGCCCTACGACTGCTTGCGCCTTTGCAACGGGAGAAGCTGAAGGCGCTGATACAAGACGCTGAGAAGGTATTGGTAGTGGAGCAGAACCATGCAGGCCAGCTGTTTCACTATCTGCGTGCTGAGGGGGTGTTGCCGGCCAAGGCAGCCTCTTTGGCACAGCCGGGACCACTGCCTCTGAGGCCTGGACGAATTATTCGTGCCCTGGCTGGAAGTGACTGAGTAGGAGAGAGATCATGCCGGTTTCTGCACTCAAAGCGAAAGATTATAAGTCGGATATCAAAGCGGTCTGGTGTCCGGGGTGCGGACACTTTGCAGTACTCTCCGCCCTGACCAAGGCGATGGCCCATCTGGAACTGGTCAAGGAGCAGGTGGCGTTGGTCTCCGGCATTGGCTGTTCATCACGTCTGCCGGCCTATATCGATACCTATGGATTCCATGGTATCCACGGACGGGCGCTGGCAGCGGCATCGGGACTCAAAGCGGCACGTCCCGACCTGACGGTGATTGTGGCGGGAGGCGATGGCGATGGCTTCTCCATCGGCGGGAATCACTTCCTGCACGCCTGCCGGCGGAATATGAATATGGCCTATATCGTCATGGATAACGAGGTCTATGGCATGACCAAGGGGCAGGCCTCACCCACCACGGTGCCGGACTGGTGTAACAGTAAAATGACCCCCCATGGCACCGGCATACCCAGCTTCAATCCTGCAGCCATTGCCCTGGCGGCGGGGGCGGGATTCATCGCCAGGGGATATTCTGGCGAGCCATCTGAACTCACCCGAATCCTGGTCGAAGCGATAGAGCATCCTGGATTTGCCTTTGTGCAGGTATTGAGTGGATGCGTCACCTACCGGCCCGATCAGAAGCAGTGGAAAGATGAAGTCCATGCCGAGGATGAGAGTCTGCCTACGGATGATCCGGTAAAAGCCGCCCAGATGATTCAGGCGGATGACGGCATGTCGACCGGCGTGATCTATACAAAGCGCTTCCCGGTCTGGCAACCTGGGAATAGAAAGGATTCATCGTTAGAAGATATAGAGAAGGAGTTCCAGCTATGAATAAAGATGGAAACAAGAGAATAGAGACTGTGGAGGAGTTTCTTGTTCATGCCATGGAGCTCGAAGAGGCCTCCCATGAGCACTATGATGAATTGGCAGACTCCATGGAGATCCACAACAACCTGCAGGTGGCGGAACTCTTCCGCAAGCTGGCTAACTATAGCCGATTGCATGCCGAGCAGGTTCACCAGAGAGTGGCCAATCTAACCCTGCCTCAGATAACGCCTTGGGATTTTAAATGGAAAACCCCCAACTCTCCCGAAGCCTTCTGCATGGATGAGGCCGATTACATGATGAATAGCACCAAGGCGATGGAGATTGCCCTGTTTAATGAGGTCCGCGGCAGGGATTTCTATCAGTATGTGGCTGACAGCACATCCAGCGAGGCGGTAAAAAAACTGGCGCTGCAGATGGTAGAGGAGGAGAACTGGCATGTGGAGATGCTACGGGAGTGGCAGGCCAGTATGCAGGATGAGTTTCCCCAAGAGGATCTGGATCCCCCCAATATGCCTGAGTAATTCCAGCCTTTGGGCGTGATATCCTCAATCCGCCCGAGGAGCGACCCATGAGATTGTTTCTGCCAACCCTACCTGGTGTAGGTAGGGTGATTGCTGAATCAGGCGTGAAAAATAGTGGTAGTATGCCCTTGAGGCTTTAAATCTCGATTTCGCGGCGTAAGATAACAATATGCGGAAGAGATTCATTATTGAGTCAAATCCGCCTTTGGGGTTCATAGGAGTCGAATTCCTGGTCCTGGCAGGCATAGGATCCAGTCAGGGCGTATAACAGCAAAAAAAGAACATTAAATGTTATTCACCTGGATAAACCTTAAGAAAGACTTGCGACACCATAGAGAACCCAGCCATGTTCAACTACCTGGAAAAAAGGAGTGAGAAGCGGATTTTCTTTAGCTATCTCCATCAGTTTGAGATAACTCAGGAAAATCTGGGGAATAAGGTTACACGCCAGATCCTCAGTGTAATCCACGAGCATGCCAGCAAAACGGCAGTGAAGTTTCGTGAGCCCTTGCCCACGGTTTCAGGCAACATCATCAGCGCTGCTGCCTGGGGCTCCATCTACTGCTTCCTCGGTTCAGATAAAATGCTCAGCATGCAGCCCGACTTTCGCGATATCGTCAATGAAGTCGAGTGGGAGTTGATGGCCGCCTGCGATAGCGTGAACAGCGAGCGAACAATCTATTGCGAAATATTCTCTCTGCTCTATGAAAACGGTCTCTGCCACCCGGAGGTTACCCTCCTGCTCAATGCATGTCTGCAACAGAGTGCAGAGTATCAGATGCTTGGTGAGTCTGGATATTAAATCCTCGACTTAACAGCAGATACGTTGTCTTGCGTTAGTTTCGCTATTCGAATTGCGGATCTATCAGAAACGGAAGATGCTCTTCTTTCCATCTCTGGAAATGGCCTCAACAACAATCTTGTTGTCACTGGCCGACGAAAGATTGATATCACCGCTATAACCCACCATGCTCGACATCTTCATGGATATCAGTTTGATTTTTGATGAGCTGCTCTTCTGATTCTTACTCTCAGTCCAAGCCGAGACTCTTGCGTTTGTGATATGACGGTTGGTTTTGCTGTCCGTCAGCCTCAACGTCAGATGATGTGTGGCGATGATGCCGAATTTTTTCAGTTTCGCCTGTGACTGGCCATCGTAGGGCACAAGTTCAAGTCTGGCAGTGATATCTCCCACGGTTTGACTGCCTGTCGACTGCATCTGAGCATGCGGCTGGGCCGATGAAGCATTGCTATGCTGATGTTCGTGGTTGTCCTGTTGGTGTTTGTAATCCATCTCGGCAAAGGCGGGATTGCTGCAAAAAGAGATACAGGTGATCAGTAACAGCTTTTCTAAACGCTTCTTCATTTTTCTCCTCTGCTTTTCTGTTTTTTATGATGTATTGAGAGTATTGAGAGCAGGTTAATTCTTTTGTACGTATGAGTCTAATGATTGCCGGTATGATGAACAAGAATAGTAGTGATGTGGTTATCATCTATGTCGCTGTTGCATTGGGTGGAAGGAGTAAGCGAACGGGTGGACCGAAGCCAGCGAAGATCAAAATGCTTATCCGGAGTGAGTGATTCGACGTAAGGCGCTTCAGACTGATTGCGCTAGTTTTGTCGCAAGACCACCAGAGGTGGTCTGTTTATCAACGTCCAACTGGCGGCTATGCCTGAAAGTCCTACGCCGACGGCGCCGCCGAAAAGGCCAATCAACCAGATCCAGGGGTTGAGTTGCCAGGGGAGATCGAATACTGCGGTTGCCAGGGTATAGCTGATGATACTGGCCAGGGCTGCTGAGATAATTCCTGCAAGTGCACCCAGCAGACTGAACTCCACCATCACAGAGAGCAATAGCTGTTTACGACTCAGGCCAAGGGTACGCAACATGGCGGACTCCTGAATGCGCAGTTCGCGGCTCGCCTGGATACCGGCAAAGAGTACGATCACCCCGGCGATCAGGGTGAAGATAAACACTGACTCCACCGCCATCGTGCCGCGATCCATGATCGCCCGAACCTGCTGCATCAGGGCACTCACATCCAGTGCGGTGATGCTGGGATGCTGTTTGATCAGTTCATACAATACCGCCCGTTGTGAATTAGGCAGATAAAAACTGGTGATATAGCTGGCAGGCTGATTCGCCATCAGCCCCGGTGTACCGATGACGAAGAAGTTGACGTTGAATGAGTCCCACTGCACCGAACGCAGATTGGCGACTCTTCCCTCAACCTCCTGTCCCGCCACCTCGAAGACCAACTTCGCGTCCATGGGGATGCCCAGGGTTTCGGCGATGCCTGTCTCGACGGAGAAAAAGGGTTTGTCCATCTCAGTGTCTGACCACCAACGGCCTTCGACAACCTTGTTGTCGGTCTGCACTGTAGTCGCATAACTGAGATTGAAGTCTCGAGTGGCCAGTCTTTGCGCCCTGGGTGATGCATAATCTTCCGGCACTACCGCTTTTTCGTTGATGCGTATCAAGCGACCACGAATCATTGGGAAGGGGCCATCGCTCTCGATTCCTGCCTGATCCAGAATCTGTTTAACGCTAGCCACCTCACTGGGTTGTATATTGATAAGAAACTGGTTGGGGCTCTTCTCCGGCAGCGCCATGCGCCAGCTCTCCAGCAGATCGACCCGAACCATGGCCAGGATCAACAGCACAGTGATACCCAGGCCAAAGCCGGTTAGCTGCACACTGGTGGTGGCGGGATTGCGTGAGAGGCTGGCCAGGCCATAGCGCCAGGAACCGCTGGATCGACTGCGCAAAGGTTTTAGTAGAATCACCAACATGCGTGAGATCAGCATCAGAAGCGCAAGCCCTGCCAAGAGACCACCAATCAAACGGAAGGCCAGCTTGTCATCACCGATCTGCCAAACCAGCAGAATCGTCAGACAGGCGAGGGCGATGCCGATGGTGAGTTGGTAACTGAGGTTCGGCGCATCCAGGTCTCTTCTGAAGACACGCAGTGGCGGTACCTGGCTGAGTCTCAAGACAGAGGGAAGGGAGAAACCGATCAGAACCAGAATACCGGTGGCCAGTCCGGAGAAGAACGGCCAGATACTTGGAGCAGGGATCTGCTGAGTGAACCACTCTCCGATCAGGTTGATCAAAATCGTCTGTACTCCAAGACCGATCAGGCTGCCCACCAGGCTGGCGATCAGGCCCAGACTCATCAACCTGATGAGGAAGATTCGGCTCACCGCTTTTCGACTGGCGCCGAGACAACGTAAGAGGGCGCTGGTATCCATCTGGCGTTCGACAAATCGGCGTGAGGAGAGGGCTACTGCCACAATGCAGAGCAGTATGGCTGTGGCAGCGGTGAGACGCAGAAAACGTCCGCCACGATCGAGGGCCAGACGAAGTTCTGGTCGCGCATTGCGGATGTCCTCGACCTCAACGCGATCCATCTCCTGTTCATCCAGCCAGCTACGGTAGTTACTGACTGCCTGCTCACTGCCGGAGAGCAGCAGCCGATATCTGACTCGACTGCCCGGTCCCAGTAGACCTGTGGCTGCCAGGTCCTGCTGGTTGATCATGGCTCGGGGTGCAAGCTGGAATAGATTGGAGGCGCGATCGGGTTCGTAGCTGATGATACGTCCTATCTGAAACTGCAGTTGGCCGAGTTTCAGGTTGTCTCCCAGGTTCAGGTTTAATAGAGGTAGCAGGCGCTCCTCAAGCCAGATCTCTCCCGGTGCCGGGATCTCATCCGTTGCCGTTTCATCACTGGTGAGTTCGCTTTTTGTCAGCAGACGTCCTCTCAACGGATAACCGGAAGAGACTGCCTTGACCTGTACCAGTTGGGTATCTCCATTGTTCAGCAAAACGCTGGGAAAACTGACAGTGGTGGCATGGCGAAGTTGAAATTTCTCTGCGGTCTGCTGATAGATATCATTGATGACGCTGCGGCTGTCGAGACGCAGATCCGCAGCGAGCACTTCGGCGGCCTGCCGCTGCATCGCCCGTTCGATGCGGTCGGTGAAAAAGCCGACGGAGGTGACTGAGGCGACAGCGATGATCAGGGCGGTGATCAGCAGACGTAACTCACCAGCGCGCCAGTCACGGCGCAGGAGTTTGAGTGCCAGGGAGAGACTCTTCATGCGGCCGAGACCAGACGTCCGTCCTGCAGATGGAGCCTGCGGTCACAGCGTTGCGCCAATGTCTCATCGTGGGTGACCAGGATGAGTACAGTGCCCTTCTTCTTCTGCAGCTCGAACAACATATCTGCAACCCGTTCGCCGGTATGGGAATCGAGATTCGCAGTGGGCTCATCGGCAAAAAGTACTTGTGGGTCGGGGGCGAAGGCCCGGGCCAGGGCGACCCGCTGCTGTTCCCCTCCAGAGAGCTGAGAGGGGTAGTGGTGCAGTCGTTCAGACAGCCCGGCTTGATCCAGTGCCGCTCTGGCTGTCTTATCCGGTGAGGGGTGGTTGGCCAGCTCCAGGGGGAGCATGACATTCTCCAACGCGGTCATACCGCTGAGGAGCTGAAAGGATTGAAACACGAAGCCGACCCGGCCGGCGCGCAGGGCGGCGCGGCCATCCTCATCCAGGGTATGCAGCGGGGTATCGAACAGCTGGATCTCTCCCGATGAGGCCTCGTCGAGTCCCGCCAGCAGACCCAGCAGGGTCGACTTGCCTGAACCCGATGCGCCGAGAATGGCGACTGCCTCACCCCTTGCCACTTGCAGATCGAGTTTCTGCAGGATATCGATGCGTCCCTCGCTGGTGTCGACGAACTTCGATAGCCCGCTTGCGGTCACAGGGTGTTGAGGAGATGATGTCTGCAACATGAATAAGATCCTACTCTATCTAATGCTATCGATTTCCCTGCCCGTATTGGGTTCACCCAAGGTCTTGGTTGTGGGTGACAGCCTCAGTGCCGGTTATGGTGTGACGGCGGAGAGGCGTTGGGTCAATTTGTTGGAAGATCGGCTTAAAAGCCAGTGTCCATCGTCTCATGTTATCAATGCCAGTGTCAGTGGCGATACCAGCAGTGGTGGAGTCAGCCGTCTGGGTCCGCTGTTGAAACAGCACACTCCCGATCTGGTGATCATCGAACTGGGCGGCAACGACGGACTGCGCGGGATCAATCCGAAAACCATGCGTGGCAATCTCCTGCGCATGGCTCAGCAGAGTCAGGCGGCAGGGGCCAGGGTGTTACTCCTGGGTGTCAAACTGCCGTCCAACTATGGCGCCGACTTCGTGCAGGCCTTCCATCAAGTCTACTTTGATGTCGCAGAGCAGGCATCAGTTCCCCTGGTGCCGTTTTTTCTTGAGGGTGTCGCCCTGGATGCCAAGCTGATGCAGGCGGATGGGATTCATCCCAATGATCAGGCCCAACCGATATTGATGCAGAATATCTTGCCCGCTTTGCAACATATGCTAGCTGATCCTGAATGGGATTCAGGCTGTGAGTTACAGCCTGAATAGGTTGGGGTTATATATTTTTCTTGTGAAGCGTTTGATTTGTTTAAAGATTATTATTTGCCCATTCTGCCAGTTCGCTCTCGACAGCGGCCCAAACTTGATAACCCTGATAGCCTGTTTCTGGCGCGCCTTCACGGGCAACAATGCCAAAGTAATGGTGTTCAAAATCGATAAAAGGATAGGCGCCATACGTACCTGCACTTGATACGCGGGTGGTGGTTGTGCAGTCAAAGGGGACTCCAGGACATTCAATCCACTGTCCGAAACCATAGTGCCAGTCCAGGGTAATCGGCCATCCATCGATTGGAGATGAAGCGATGGTGGCAGTACCGATTTGGTCGCTGTTCATGGCGTCAAGCAAAACAGGAGAAAGGATTTCCTGGTGATAGAGTGCGCTAAGAAAAGCCAAATACTCAGTCGCCTGCCAGTGCATGCCACCTGCCAAACGCGGATTACTGATTGAAGGTAAATCGTAAACGGCATTGGAAAAGAGCTGAGTCTGTGATTTGAAGTAGTCAAAAACCTCTGCCCAGTCATTCAAGCCGCTGGCATGAATTGCCATCAAGCCGGCGACTTGCAGGTGGGTACTGGCGTAATAGAATTCGTCTCCTGGTGTTGCAATGGTTGGATTCTTATCAAGAATCTGTTCAACACAATCGGAAAAGTCTGCAATAGGAGAATTCAGGCAAAGGGGTGCTTCGCTTAAACCGGATGTAAAACTGAGTAAGTGACGTAACTCGATAGCGGCATGATTGCCGGTTGTAGGCCAAAAGGAGAGATAATCCTGTGGATGGTCATCGAGAGAGAGTATGCCTTGCTGCACAAGTAGCAGAATGACCGAAGCGGTTACCATTTTTGATGTCGACGCCGAACGATAGGAGGTTGTTGCCGTTGAACCCCCTCGGCTGTGAGAAAATTGAGAGCCGTTATTGGATTCAACCAGCAATGTGAAATCGGTGTCAGTAGTGACTGAGTCCAGAGTTATCTTCAACTCCTGCTCAATTGTCGCCGAAGTACCTGGCTCATTGTTATCAGAGCCTCCACAACCACTGACCATGAACATGGTAGCGCCGATTAATGCAAGCGTCCCGATGTGGGTTTTGACAGTTGATCTTGTGTTTGAGCCGGTTACTGTAAATGGCATAACAATCCCTTCTATGCTTAATGTCTCAAGTTGCGTGATGAGCGCTGCGTGAATCCTTTCTGATCCAGCCTGATTCTATAACATTTCCTCAATCTGATTGATGGGAGATCCATGACAATATAATGATTACAATCACAAAACAGTGTTTCAGAAAGACCTGGGAGAACCCAGCATTGTATGAGTTCGCCCAGGGTTGTTTGAGGGTGCATGCTCAGAGAAGAGAGGCGAGAAATAATCGAGATGCGTTCAGGTTGGATTCATCTCTCTCAACGCATACTCTATCGCAAAGCCAAATGGGTCAGTTTTCATCTGCCTGCTGACTTGCCATCGACTTATGAGTAGAGTCTCCCAACAAACTGTTTCAAGTAAATACAAGGCAATAGCCAAAGATCAAATGCTGAAAAAAAACTGGTTGATTCCCCTCTCCCTGTTGCTCATTGCCGGATTGATTGGCTGGCAGGTCTACGACCGTCTGCAGGAGACGGGGAAAGATGTTAAGGGTAGGAAAGAGACATCCCGGCCGGTACCGGTAGAGGTGGCCCAGATCGAAGTCGGCGATATCGAACTGCTCCGCACCTTCTCCGGCACCCTGCTGGCCTTCACCGAATTTGTTGTTGCACCCAAGGTGAGCGGTCGTATCGAACAGATCGATGTGGATCTGTCCGACATTGTCACCCGGGGCCAGGTGGTGGCCCGGCTCGACAACGATGAGTATGTGCAGGCGGAGCGTCAGGCCGAAGCGGATCTGGCAGTATCCCGCGCCAATCTGGCGGAGGCGGAGAGCCTGCTCAAGATCGCAGAGCGGGAGCTGCAAAGGGTCGAGAGCCTACGCAAGAAAGGTGTGAGTTCCGAGTCACAGCGCGATATCGCCAAGGCCGATCAGCTGGCCAAGGCGGCCCATGTGGAAGTGACCCGAGCCCAGGTGGTACGTGCCAGGGCGGAGCTGGAGACCGCCCGTATCCGTCTCGGCTACACCCAGGTCAAGGCCGACTGGAGCAGCGGCAGTGAACAACGGGTGGTAGCGGAACGCTATGTGGACGAGGGCGAGACGGTGAGCGCCAACGCCCAGCTACTGCGTATTGTGGAGCTGGACCCGATGAAGGCAGTCTTCTTCGTGACCGAGCGGGACTACGCCCGTCTGCAAGTGGGGCAGCGCGCCCGCCTGGCCACCGATGCCTACCCCGGCGAAGGCTTCGATGCTGAAATCGTGCGGATCTCTCCGGTGTTCCGGGAGAATACACGCCAGGCCAGGGTCGAGCTAAAGGTGGAGAATCCCGACCTGCGTCTCAAGCCGGGGCTCTTCGTGCGCGTCGACCTGGTGCTGGAGCGGGCTGAAGCGGTCACCATCGTACCGGAGCAGGCGTTGACTAAACGTG
Organism: Sedimenticolaceae bacterium; assembly: GCA_050293225.1. Taxonomy (GTDB): domain Bacteria; phylum Pseudomonadota; class Gammaproteobacteria; order Chromatiales; family Chromatiaceae; genus Thiodiazotropha. The sequence goes on along the minus strand of JBNKMQ010000047.1, from coordinate 661 downwards.
AAAATCAGGATGGTGTCTTTGTGGTGGATGCGAGCGGCGAGCAGGTAAGCTGGCGGCCGGTCAGGCTTGGTATCCGTCATGCACATAGGGTCGAGATTGCCGGTGAAGGATTAGCGGGCCGTGTCGTGATCCTAGGCCAGCAGCTATTGAATGACGGCTCCCGTATCGCCATCGCCGGTGCCGGAGAGGGCGAATAGCCATGAACCTCGCCCGCGCCAGTGTGCGCCGTCCCATCTTCACAACCATGCTGACCCTGATGGTGGTGGTCCTCGGTCTGGTCTCTCTCAGTCGTGTGCAGATCGATCTGCTGCCCAACATCGAACTGCCTACCCTCACTGTACGCACCCAGTATGAAGGCGCCGACCCCATCGTCATGGAGCGGTTGGTGACCCAGATCGTGGAGGAGATCGTCGGCACTGTGCCCGGGGTCGAGGAGCTCACCTCTACCTCCTACGAGGGTAACAGCAGCGTCAAGGTGAAGTTCGGCTGGGGTACCCCCATCGATACCGCTGCAGTGGATGTTCGCGCCACCCTGGAGGACGAGGTCAGCGAACTGCCCGACGATGTCGTCGGGCCCCGGGTGAGTAAGTTTGATGTGGATAGCTTCCCAGTGGTGATCCTCGGTATCTCAAGCCCCCTCGATCCGGTGGAGCTGACCCAG
>JBNKMQ010000046.1:0-7833 GCA_050293225.1 Sedimenticolaceae bacterium | reverse complement strand
TTACTATACCCTCAAACATATTATTTCCTTTTTTACAGCCTAACGCCCAACATATGGGGCGGACGGCGAAGCCGGACGTCCCAGCCCGAAGGGCGACATGATGTGCTTGTTAGGGCTGTATTTCTTGCAATGCTTGAATGTGGCTTGACGAAAGCAGCAAATCTGTTTTTTCAACGTCATAGTTTTCAAACCATTCCTCCGCTAACTCTTCGACACAGGTGTTGTGGTACTTCGCCAACCACATGTACTTCGCGGCAACCGCTCCAAAACCCTGATGGTTTGATGCTCCTTCCACTATCAGGTTCTTGTGTTCTTCCAAGAAGCTGGGATACATCTCAAGCTCATCTAGTTCTGATTCGACTGCCCTAATGTAATCAACGAACCAAATACCATCATCACTCTGGCGTATAAGATCCCTAACGTACCCAAACTCCTGTTCAGGGGTATTGTTTTGCGACTGCAACAAGGGGTTGCTTTTAAGTTTGGAGATTAGTTCAGGTTCTACGACAACTCGCGGGTGAAGAGCATATTTCGATTCCAGATCATATGCCTTTATTAGCGCGGGCCCGTAAAGGATAGAATCCTCAAAGTGCATTGGCCCATAAGCTACGCCCCCCCTCAATAGAACCCCTTCCTTGATTAGTTCACCCTGCGTATGAACCATATCCAGCAGTTCGTGAAACACAATGCCAACTGGATACGTTTGATTTGACTCGGTATCCACAGGACGGATTCGCACTATCGAATCGGAGAACTGTACGGTGAACGGTTCAAAATCATCTTCATCAAAGTCTTGGGATTGATCCGGAACAGCAAACCTCTTAATGGCCTGAAGTTTCCGATGCACCGATTCGGGATCATCGTTCATTACGATATCGCGAAACCCGAGAATATCTATGAATGTTACTACTGCGTTTCGATACATCTTTTTGCCCTAACAAATGGAATGGACCCGTCCCTCTTCAAACCGGCCTCGTAGTGGGCCACGATGGGTATGTAGGAATCCATCAACGAAGAAGGAGGGTCCAAAATGGACGCTACAACAATTGGTATCGACTTGGCAAAGAATGTGTTTCAAATTCATGCAGCTGATGCTCGTGGCAAAACCGTATTCGTTAAGCGATTGTCGCGTAAGCATTTTATGCCATTTTTCGCTAACTTGCCTCCCTGTCTGATCGGGATTGAGGTCTGTAGTAGCGCCAACTACTGGGCACGCCAGTTGACAGCGCTGGGTCATGATGTTCGCCAAATCAGTCCGCAGTTTGTGAAGCCATATGTAAAAACTAACAAAAACGACTATAACGATGCCCGAGCGATCTGCGAGGCGGTCACACGACCCGATATGCCTTTTGTGCCGGCCAAGTCGATTGAACAGCAGGATATCCAGGCCATGCACCGTATCCGCATGCGCCTGGTTCGTGACCGGACTGCTCTGGTGAATCAGACTCGGGGGTTGTTGCGAGAGTATGGGGTCTTCTTGCCGGTAGGTATCCGTCCTTTTCGCGAGCATCTGCCACTGGCGCTTGAAGATGCCGATAATGAACTGACACACTTGACTCGCGAAATGATAGCCGATCAGGCTCAGCGCTTGCGCGAACTTGATCAACGTATCGCCAATTACGATCATCGTATCAATGAGTGCTTTAAACGCAGTGAAACCTGTCAACGTTTGGCTACCATTGCAGGCGTCGGCCCCATTGTTGCTACTGCCTTGGTTGCAGCGATTAGCGATATCCGCTACTTCAAGAACGGTCGTCACCTCGCCGCCTGGCTGGGACTGGTACCCCGGCAACACTCCAGCGGTGAACGACCCCGTCTGCTCGGCATCAGTAAGCGCGGTGATACCTATTTGCGTACCTTGCTGATTCACGGTGCACGCTCCGTGGTGAGCCGATGTGATTCAAGAACCGATACACTTGGACGCTGGATACGCGACATTAAAGAGCGACGAGGATTTAACCGCGCTTCCGTCGCACTGGCAAACAAAAATGCGCGCATCATTTGGGCATTGATGGCGCATGAAGATACGTATCGTGCTGCGGCATGATTAGATGAATCTATCAACGTGACACGAGAGGTAACCATCCATACACGATTGCTTAATTGAGATTCTGATGATGGCAACATAGGTCAGACCGGCTCCTGTGTAACCTGGTAATCAAGTCGTCGGACGCTTGTCACGACAACTAACAGATTAGGCGCAGGAGCGCGGCTTCCATCAGGGCCCGAAGAGCAAAAATTCTCTTCAATCAGAGGCCGAATGTAAGGATGCAGTTGTGACCGTTGTTCCATGTCGATTCTTGGTTAGCAAACCGGGACGGGTCCATGTAAGGTGATTATGTGGACGGCACATATAATGGGATTATGACGCCGGCACATATAATTGTGTTACTCCGCTAAATGTTCTCACTCATTAGAACTGAAAAGGGAATCGAGAACTGTCGTGCAGGGATTTGATGTAAATAGCATAGATCGCATCCTGCTACAGAGGATCCCCTTAATTATTCTTAGGTTATCAGAAGTCACCACCAAAACTAAATAGAAGGTAAGCCAGTTCCTATTCGACTGACTATTGATATATCGGGATGGGAGTGTCTTTAACCGCCTTTATCCAACCGCCGCCAAGGCAAACTGGCAGGCTTCAACCCATCCCCATTCGCCTCTGTCAACGCAATCTCATAAGCATCCGCAAGATTCTTCTCATTCAGCACCGCTTCCGCCGATCCCTCTGCGAGGGTGGTTCCTTCGTGTAATAACTGCAGCCGATGGCAGTAGTGGGCGGCAAGGTTGAGATCGTGCAGGACGACTATTGCAGATTGGCCGCTTTCGCAGTGTTGCCTCAACAGATTCATCACATCGAGCTGATGTGCGGGGTCGAGGGCGGAGACGGGTTCGTCGGCGAGCAGGATGTCGGGTTGGGTGACCATGGCGCGGGCGAGGAGGACTCTTGCCTGTTCGCCGCCGGAGAGGGTGTTGAAGGCGCGATCCCGAAACGCCAGCAGGTCGGTCTGGTCGATGACCTGGTTGATGATTGCTCTATCCTCTTCACCCGGTTCCTGCCAGGGCTCCAGGTGGGGGGTGCGGCCGAGTTCGATGATTCGCTCCACGCTCATGGGCCAGGCGATTTCGCTGAGCTGGGGGAGGTAGGCGATGCGTCTCGCCCGCTCGGTTTGGGAGATGTCTGCCATGGCGGTTTCATACAGAGTCAGCTCACCGGCGTCGGCGGGCATCACCCCAGCGAGGAGTCGCAGCAGGGTACTCTTACCGGCACCATTGGGGCCGATCAGCCCGAGCATCTCACCGGGTTGCAGATGGATCTCCACCCCCTTGAGGATCGGCCGCTCTCCCCGGGAGACAGAGAGGCCTTTGCCGCTGAGCAGTGTCATACGCCTCGCCTCCGATTGTGCAGGATCAGCCAAAGGAAGAAGGGCGCGCCGATGAGCGAGGTGACCACGCCGACCTTTATCTCCCCCTGCACTGGCAGCAGGCGTACCCCCATGTCGGCCAGCATCAGCAGGAGTGCCCCACCCAGGGCGCTGGGGACCAACAGACGACTCGGCTGGTAGCCCACCAGGGGACGCAGCAGATGGGGCACCACCAGGCCGATGAAGCCGATGGCGCCGGTGACCGAGATGGCCGATCCCACCGCCAGGGCGATGGCGAGGAAGAGTCGCTTACGCAGATTGGGCAGGTCTGCACCCATGGAGCTGGCGGTCTCTTCGCCCAGGGTGAGGAGATCGAGGGGACGGCCCTGGCGCCAGATAAGCAGCCAGCCGAGAATGGTACCAGGCAGCAGAATCCACACCTCATTGCGACTGACATTGGTCAGGGAGCCGAGCATCCAGAGGGCGATCTCCTGCACCGCGTAGGGGCTGGGGGCAAGGTTGAGGAGCAGGGAGACCAGGGCCAGGGCGAAGGCGTTGACCGCTACGCCCGCCAGGATCAGGGTGAGGGTGCCCCCTTCGCGCCCGGCCAGTAGATAGACAGTAAGGGTCGCCAGCAGCGCCCCCAGCATGCCCCCCAGGGGGAGAGCGAAGGCGAAGAGACCGGCGACGCCGAAGTAGAGGGTGATCACCGCACCCAGGGCCGCGCCGCTGGCACTGCCTACCAGGCCGGGGCTTGCCAGGGGGTTGCGCAAGAGGGATTGCATCACTGCGCCACACAGCCCGAGGGAGGCCCCCGCCAGCAGGGCGACCAGGGTTCTCGGAATGCGCAGCTCGGTGAGGATCAGGCTGTAGACGCTGGGTTGTTGGCTGAGGCTCTCCTCTACCGCTTGGATCAGCGGCAGGGGTTGGTTGCCGATGGTGAGGGAGAGGAGAGCGGTGATCAGGATGGCCAGTGCGAGGGAGAGGATCAGCCGGTGTTGTTGTAGGGCGGTGATCATTGGTGGGCCTCTTTCAGACAACTCACACTCAGACTGTCCACTCTCAAGCAGCCCTCTCTCATCGTCATCCCGGCGGATGCCGTGATCCAGTCTGTGCCAATAGCCTCTGGATCCCGGCCTTCGCCGGGATGACGGGGTGGTAGAGAAATGCCCGGCGTATGAAAGGAAATCAATCTGTCCTTGTAACAGGCTAATTTCCGCACAGGGCCTTCGAGGGGATGACGGGGTAGTGGGGATGTGGCGAGTGCAGAGAGGTTGTTGATCTTCATTGGGTTGCTCCCTCTCTCGCCTGGCGCAGCAAGGCTACTGCATCGGCCAACATGGGGCCGGGGCAGATCCAGTATTTGAAGGGGATCTCCACCATGGGCCTCTCCCGTAGCAGACGCATCAGGGCAGGGTGGCGGAGTTGTCGTTCTGCCAGGGAGTCCCCCGTCTCGTTGAAGGTGGAGGTGAAAAGGGTCTTGGGTTGCCAGTGGAGAACGCTCTCTAAGGGGACCGGGGTGTAGCCTTTGATGCCGTGTTCAGCGGCCAGGTTGTGCCATCCAGCCAATCTCAGAGCCTCGTCCTGCAGGGTGTCACTGCCGCTGGTATAGCCCCGGGGTTGCAGAAAGATTGCTGTAGATGAGTCATCGGTGTTGTTGCTGCTGGATTGCATCTGCCGCTGCATCTGTCGGATCAGAGATTCACCTCGAGATCTCTGGCCAAGTTGTTCGGCGAGTTGGCGAATGTCTCTATAGATATCGTCAAGTTTGTTTCCGAGAGAGAGTTGATAGAGCGGATAACCCAACTGCTCCAAGGTCGAGCTCAGACGGGGGTTGTCGTGAGGGGTGATCAATACAAGATCGGGTTTCAGTCGAATGATCTCTTCCGCTCGGGCGTGATTAACCGGGTAGGCCTTTGCCTCTTCTGCCACGAAGGAGCTGTCGGGGTCCCGGGAGAGATAGCTGACCGATGCCACTTGTTCCGGTTCAGCCAGCATCAGCAACAGCTGGTCGCTGCAGAGGTTCACCGAGACCACCCGTTGGGGTGGTCCGGCGGCGATCGCTGTGCCTGTGCAGAGCATCAGGAGGATGGCGATCGCGCTAGTCCGCATGGGCTATCCGAAGTGGTAGTTGAGGGTCAGCCAAAAGTTTCTCTCCGGTGCAGGGAAGTAGGCCTCCCGATTGGTATAGCTGGCATCCATTCCCACCGCGCCTGAGTTTGAGTACGCCTTGTTCAACAGATTATCGATCCGCAGACCGAAGCGCCAGGGGCCGGTGGTGTATTGGGTACCGAGGTTTAACAAGCCGTAGCCGGGGAGCTGTGCATAGCTGTTGCTGAAGTCGCCGCCCAATACCCGCTTGCTGCTGAAGAGGCTCTCAGCAAAGAGGTTCCATTGGGAAGAGATACGCCAGTCGCCATATAGCTTGCCGGTTCTCGCCGCGACTAGAGGGATGCGATTGCCATCGTAGGGACCGCTGGTGATGCGGGGATCGGTGTAGCTGAGGGAGCCGCCGAGGGAGAGACCGGGGGAGATATCCAAGTTGGCCTCCAGGGTGACCCCTTCGCGACGGGTGTCATCCAGGTTGATGTTGCTGTAGCCACTGGCATCGAAGCTGATCTCGTTCTCCAGATCGAGACGGTAGAGGGCCAGCTTGGTGGAGAGGCCATTGTGTTGCCACTCGGCGCCTGCCTCGTAGGAGATGCCGGTTTGGTTCTCCAATCCCACCGGGTTGCCGAAGACGGGGTTGGTGTGCTCTTCTGCGGTGGCGTAGCGGAAGTTCTCGTCGGCACGCAGGAAGAGGCGCAGGTTGTCAGTGGCGCGAAAACTGGCGCCGAGGGAGCCCAGTGTCTCGCTGTCATCCAGCTGATCGATGCCGAGATAGCTCTCTATATGGTTATCCACGGAAGAGCGTCGCACGCCGCCGGTGATGGTGAGCCTCTCGGTGGCAGGGATGCTGAGCTGGGCGTAGTAGGCATCCACCGACTGATCGAGGATGGTGGGGGCGAAGCTGGTGATCAGTTCGTAGTCGGTGCGCTCAATGTCGGCACCGGCGGTCAACTGGGCCTCGCCGGCTAACATGGGGATCAGGCCGATGATGCGGGGATTGAAGCTCTTGACCTTTCTATCCTGGGTGTTGACCGAGCCGGCGAAGGTGCGATAGCTGGTCTGGAACTCCCGATTGTTCTTGCGGTAGGTGAGTTCGCCTTCGAAGATCCAGTTGCTGCTCAGGCTCTGTTGCAGACCCAGTCGGCTGACGTCTGTGGTGGTATCGCTGTAGTCGCCGTCGTAGGCAGCAACGGATTGTCTGCGATCCTGCGCCATCTCATCGGCGAAGAGTGCGCCGGGGAGTTGTTGGTAACTCTCAGTTCTTTGTTGTTCGAAAAAGATACCGCCGTTGGCATATTCGTAGTCGAGACGCAGGTTGTAGTCTTCGCGCTCGCTCTCGTTGTTCTCCCGGTAGTTGTCGCTATCGCGTCTTTTCGCTGAGAGGCGGTAGGCCAGTCCGTTATCGAAGCGGTCCTGGATGTCGGCATAGGCTTCACGGCCTTTGTCGCTACCGCCGGCCAGTGAGACATTGGCGGAGAGATCCTGCGTCGGTCGGGTGATGATATTCACCATACCGCCGACGGCCTGGTTTCCATAGAGGACACCGGTGCTGCCCTGGACGATCTCAATCCGCTCGACCCGTCGCAGATCAATGCTGTTGAGGTCGGGAGCGGCGAGGTCGCCGGCGTTGTTCAGGCGTCGGCCATCCACTAAGACCAATGTATTCGAGTTTGCGCTGGGACCGAATCCGCGCATGTCGATAACAGCGGTGCTGCCGTCTCCGAAGTAGCTGCTGATCTGGATGCCGCTTTGGGATTGCAGGACTTGTTGCAGTGTTTGTGCGCCGCTCTGTTCGATCTCTTCCCGGCTGATGACAGTTATATTGGCAGGCGTATCGATAGTCGCCTGCTCATGCCGCGAGGCACTGACATTGATACTCGGTAGATCGGAGGAGGCCTGAAGCGGCAGGTTGGGTAGAAGTAACAAGCCGGCGGTGATCAGCCGACTCTGTTTAAACAAAGACATCATAAGCTCCCGATGACGCACACCCGCGTCTTTGGATAAAAAGGGTGTGTGCGTTGGGAGTCGGGTGAGCCGATGTGGTCGGCGATCCCCATGTCACCCGCCGCAACACATCGAATCGTCCAGGCCGGTATCCGGACTCACAGATTGGCTTTCGCCGATGTCACGCCTTCCCATGGAGTTAGCCACAGTGGCTTGTGGTGACATCTCATCTGCTTACCGTTGCGGGGGCAGTGCAGGCCTCTCACCTGCTTCCCGTTTATCCCGGCTTGCGCCAGGCACCTGAGACAGGCGGAAACTACAGCGATTAGGGCAATGGGTCAAGGGCTCTGGGGTTGAGAGTTGTTATACTGTTCGGGTTTTATATCTGTTTACTTGGGATTCACTGAGCAACCCG
>JBNKMQ010000045.1:0-13673 GCA_050293225.1 Sedimenticolaceae bacterium | reverse complement strand
ATAGCGACGCTATTTTGCAGTTGATGGTAGCCATCTTGTTTAAGCAGTACCTAATCGCTCTCGCGCTGATTTTTCTCTCTCTACCTGCCACCGCTGATCGCTCTGCATCCGCCATCGATTGGTCCGACGTTGGTCAAGTGGCCCGAGAACATCACAGCCCAATTCTTGTCCTGTTTAGCGCAGAGGCTTGCAGCTACTGCATCAGGTTGAAAAAAGAGGTAATCACTCCCCTCGCTCAGGAAGAGTCGGTCGACCATCAGTTACTGATCCGGGAGTTTGATATCAATGCCGGCGGTAAGATCATCGACTTCGACGGCGACCCGATCCGCAGCCGTAAATTCAAAAAGCGCTATGGCATCTTTGCCACACCAACGCTGCTGATCCTCGATGCTGAAGGTCGTCTGCTGACGGACCCAATCGTGGGGTATAATTCAGCGTCAGAGTATAAGGAACTGCTGAACGCATCTCTGGTCACTTCCTACAGAGAGCTTGAATAACGCGGCAAGGAAAAGGAGCCTAAACGAAGTCGACATTTCCTGCGGTAAAAAAAACAGATCCACTCATGCCAAAAATAACCAGACGGCTGTTAACAACCCCAAGCAATATCGCTGTCTTATTGATTTTGCTGTTAATTTCCGGCTTACTTCATGCCGAATCAGGTCAAATCCCCAAAGCAGACGATCTCAGCCTGACTGCTGAATTGGCAAGCAGGACAGGCGCGCCAATTCTCCTACTGATCTCCCAATACCACTGCGAATACTGTGATCGGATGAAGCGGGAGATCCTCAATCCCATGCAGTTGAGTGGGGAATACAGAGACCAGGTGATCATGCGGGAGATCTTGATCGATCCGGGAGAGATGGTAATCAACTTCTCTGGCAAACGGGAAACGGCTGAGGCCTTCGCCGACCGTTATGGCGTCTTCGTCACCCCCACCCTACTGTTTCTCGATGCTGACGGGAATGAGGCGGCAGAGCGTATTCTCGGTATCAATACCATCGATTTTCTACCTCTCTATATCGACAACGCAATCGAGAACGCCAGCCTGAAGTAGCTACCTACTGCTGGCTTTCGATCTCAGCCAGGTTTGCCGGTAGCGGATAGTCTGGATAGACCTCTCTGAACTCCGCCAGGGCCTTGATCAGCGCCTCCCGATCCCCCTCAATCAGCATACCGTTCATCGACTCAATCCAGTCCGCTGCTGACGGGGTCGATTCTGAAACCTCTCCCTCTGAGACGACAGGTGCTGAGCGATATGCATCCATCTGTTTTTCAAATAGGGCCTTTTCCGCTGGTGCTGGCGCAGCCATTTCCGCTTCTCTGCCGGCGCTGGCAGGCGCGACATTCTGAAGCTCCCGTTTCGGCTTGCCTGCCTGAGGTATTACCGCCTGACGCTTTCTCATCGGAGCAGCCGGTGCCATCTTGCGAATCTCTTCTGGCTTATCCGATAGTGCATCCACATCGAACTCAGGCACAGGGGTTGTCACCGGTGGCTGCACCAGGGTCAGGGTGAGGGAAGTCCCCAGCAGAATCACCGCCGCTGTCGACAGCGGCAGCAACCATCGTCTGCGCCTGCTCCTGGCGACTCGTTCAGCCGCTTGCAGTATCTCCCGATCCAACTCAGAAGAGGGCATTTCGTGGCGTGTTGCCTGATAAAGCGCACTCAGCGCCCTATCCTCGACCTTTTCCCGTTGTTGATCTTGCGAAGTCACAGGCAATCCTCCAATACCGCTCGCAGCTGCTTCAGGGCGTAGCGCAGGCGGCTCTTGATCGTCTCCCGGCCGACCTGAACCATCTGCGCGATCTGCTCCAGGGTGAAGCCACCCTCCTCCTTGAGCAGGAAGGCCTCTGACTGCTCCCTGGGCAGGGCTGCCAGCTGATCTTTCATACGTTCGCTGCAGTCCAGGTCATTGGCCCGATTGTCCGGCGTCGGGGCGGAATCCGTTGCCTGCACCACCGCCTCATCATCATTCACAGGTAACAGATGTTGGCGCCGATAGCGGTCGATCTGCAGATTGCGGGCGATACGAAACAGGTAGGCCTTGAACGAGCCCTCCTGAAAGGGTTTGCTCGCGGTGATCACCCGGGACCAGGCGTCCTGATAGAGCTCATCGGCATCCTCTGCAGAATCGCTGCGTCTAAGAAGGAAGAGATAGAGAGACTGGCGATAACGTCCATACAGGGTCTCGAAGGCCTCGACATCCCCCTTGCGGAAACGTTTGAACAGCGCTTCGTCAGTCACTCCATCCACAGACCTCTTCTCCTCACTCAAGGGGTTGGGCCGGATATTCCGGCCCAACCCACTTTCGGACTCACTATCTCGTACAGCCAGCTCGATCTATCCGTCCAGACTGGATGCCAGATTGACCAGACGCAGGAACTCGCCCCGATAGCCGTAAGCATCATCCCCCCTGGCCCCTTTGGCAAGGCTGGTGACGTCTGAAAAATCGAAGGACTCAGTATAACGCCCGCCCCGCAGGAGTTGAGCAAAGGCAGCAACCGAGGCGCTGAAGCGGAAGTTGTCGCTGGTGCGGGCAAGATCCTGCTCCACCCCGCTCAACAGGATCGGTGACTCGATCAGCTTGGAGCGCTTGCCTTCGGGCGCCTTGTAGCGCAGACGAAGATGGGCCAGCTCATCGCTTTTGCCTTCGGATGGCTTTGTAGCGGTATAACGTAGCGGGGTCAAACGCTGACCCTTAGCGCCTGCCAACACGATCTCATACAGTGCGGTGACCGTATGGCCTGCTCCGATATCCCCGGCATCGACTTTGTCGTTGTTGAAATCCTCCCGTGCCAGCAGACGGTTTTCATAACCGATCAGACGATACTCGGCTACGACAGCAGGATTCCACTCGATCTGGATCTTCACATCCTTGGCGATCACCTCCAGGGTGGCGTCCAGCTCGTCCACCAGCACCTTCTGCGCCTCATTGATATTGTCGATATAGGCGTAGTTGCCGTTGCCCTTGTCGGCCAGCTGCTCCATCAGTTGATCATTGTAGTTGCCTTGACCGAAACCCAGCGTTGTCAGCGCGATACCCGCCTTACGTTTCTCTTCGATCAGATCCATCAACTGCTCATGATTCACTGTTCCCACATTGAAATCACCATCGGTGGCGAGGATGACCCGGTTGATACCCCCCTCGATCCGAGCCTGCTCCGCCATCGCATAGGCGAGCTGGATGCCGGCAGAACCATGGGTCGAACCGCCGGCACTGAGCTGCTCAAGGGCCGCCATGATCTTGGCCCGCTGATCGCCCGGGGTCGGCTCCAGAACGACGCCGGAGGCACCAGCATAGACCACCAGAGAGACCCGGTCGTTGGCATCCAGCTGCTTCACCAGGAGCTTAAAGGCCGACTTGAGCAGGGGCAGTTTGTCCTGGGCATTCATGGATCCGGAGACATCCAGCAGAAAGACCAGATTGGTCGCCGGACGCACTTCCCGCACAGGAACATATCCCTGTATACCCACATGCACCAGCAGACTGTCGCTGTTCCAGGGGGTCGGCGCCACTTCTGTTGCCACTGAGAAAGGCTGATCGCCCTGCCTCGGCACGGGATAGTCATAGCTGAAGTAGTTGATCAGCTCTTCTGCCCGCACGGCGTCCTTGGGTGGCAGGCTGCCCTGGTTGAGATAGCGCCTGACCAGGGCGTAGGCGCCGCTATCCACGTCGATACTGAAGGTGGAGACCGGCTGCTCGGTGACAGACTTGACCCCGTTATCCTCGATCTTGGCAAAGTTATCCCGATTGACCCCGGCAGAGGGGGGACGGATGCCGGAGAGATCCACTGCACGCTTTTGCGCCATCGGCGCCGCCATGGTCATCACCGCCTGCCGCTCATGCATGACGAAAGCATCGCTCTCCTCGGATTCGAGCACCGGCATTACGGGGACAACAGCGCCGGTTGCGGTTTTAGTCCTGTTCTCAGGGCCTTTGGCGCTATTGTCTACGGCAGTGCCGCAGGCAGCAATCAGCGCCGCCAGCAGGGCTGTCAGAATGATACGAAAAAGGGTTTTGTATATGGACACGGTTCTTCTCCTGATTGGTCTTGGTATTCAGGAGAACGGATGAGATCGCCGAGTGGGGTTAACCCGCATATTTCACCCGGTCGCTTGGAAAACAAACTAACTTCTGGTTCTAATCGTTATTTTTGCAACATTAGCAAAATACAAAGCGTCACTGGCCCAGGCTGAACGCGGATGAAACATGCGGGTTAAAGTCGTTCGCAGAAATCCCGTAGCCTGAAACCCTGCAGATTGAGATCTATGCCCTTATTCAGGGCCAGCACCTTGAATCTCTCACCCATCTCCGATGGTAGGGTCAGCCGTTTGACCCCCTGTACCAGGGCCATATGTTTGCTGACATCATCAGGATCGGAATCGGCCAGCAGCGTGTCCAGTCCGTTGCCGAGAAGAAAATGGGCCTGGGTGGTATAGCCACCGAGATGGAAGCCCGATTCAATCCCGGTCCTGGCGGCTGCGGTGAAATCCACATGGCTGGTGATGTCCTGCAGGCCTACCCAGCTAAAAGGATCATCGTGGGCCCGATGGCGGTAGTGACACATCAGGGTGCCCCGATTCCGCTGCACATGATAGTACTCGCTGGCGCAGTGGCCATAGTCGATAAGAATCACCACCCCACTCTGAATCGATTCAGACAGCGCCTTGATCCAGGAGGCCTGACGCAGATTGATCTCTGAGACATAGCCCTCAGACAAGGATCGATCTTGGATAGCCTGCTCCACCGCCGCAGTAAAGCCGTAGGTCTCAGGCTCTGAGAATCGCTGTTTGAATCCCTCGTCATCATAGATCACGAAGGACTCCTCGATGCCCGATCCACCGATACGGAAACGGCTCACCGGCATCGCATCCAAAAGCTCATTGGCGATGACTATGCCGTTAAACCCTTCCGGCATAGCCTGCAACCACTCCACCCGATCGAGCAGATGGGGCACTCGATCTGAAATCGTCTCCCGCTGGCGGCTTTGCAGCTCTGGGCTGATCTCAAGGATGGCATAGCGGGACGGCAGGCAGTCCAAATGCTCCAGCGCTGCCAGCATATCTGCCGCCAACAGACCGGAACCCGCACCAAACTCCAGCACTTCACTCTTACCCAGGCGATCAAATATCTGCTTTGCCTGATTGGCCAGACACTGGGCGAACAGCGGCGAGACCTCCGGAGAGGTGATGAAGTCCCCCTCCTCACCGAACTTTCTACTGCCGGCGACGTAGTAACCCAGTCCCGGCGCATAGAGCGCCATCTCCATGAAGCGATCGAAGGGAATCCCCTTCTCCGATTGGTCGATGGCACGCCGGATCTGTTTCGTCAGTCGCTCGCTCACCGCCTGCGCCATATCATCCGGCATCGGCAGATTTTTAATGGAGGCGGTGGGCGAAGGGGTCAAACAGTCAGGCATGTGTTCAGAAACCTGGATAAATCCGTTAGAGTTACAAGATGGTTGGATCGAAGGCGTGCATTCTACATAACTGATTGGGCTGCCGCAGTGTTTATTGGTTCCCAACCCTATAAACCAATCACATGTATCTCAAGAGTCAAGACAGAATGGGGCAATGAGCGATAGAGCACACAAATTAAGTGGCAAATGCGCCCTGATCACCGGTGCAGCTCACCGCATTGGTGCCACCATTGCCCAGCTACTGCATGAGAACGGCATGGATATTTTGATCCACTATCGCCACTCTGTTGATCCCGCCAAGGCACTCCAGCAGCGGCTGGAAGAGGATCGACCGGACTCTGTGCGCCTGGTCCAGGCAGACCTGCATGAGCCTGGCAGCCACCAGAAACTGATCGATGCCGCGGTGGATTTCCGCGGCGGTCTCGATCTGCTGGTCAACAACGCCTCCAGCTTCTACCCCACCCCAATGGAGAGTGCCGACGAGACGGCCTGGGAGGATCTCATCGGCAGTAACCTCAAGGCCCCTTTCTTCCTCTCCAAGGCAGCAGCACCGCTGTTGCGTAAGAGAAACGGGGTCATCATCAACCTGGTCGATATCCACGCAGAGCGGCCGTTAAAGAATCACCCTATCTACTCCATCGCCAAGGCGGGTAATGCCATGCTGGTAAAGTCCCTGGCGCGAGAGTTGGGTCCCGATATCCGGGTCAACGGCATCGCCCCCGGGGCCATTCTCTGGCCTGAACAGGGTCTCAGCGAAGATGAACGCATTGAGATTCTCGAGCGAACAGCCTTGAAACGCCCAGGCACTCCCGAGGATATTGCCCGGACCCTGCTTTTCCTCTTCAGCGAAGCCCCCTATGTCACCGGTCAGATCATCGCCGTCGATGGCGGACGGACATTACAGCAATGACGAGAGATTCAAACGAGATTCCGAATCCCAGCGACAGCAGCTCCAGCTATCCGGTCAGCCGCCTGGCCCCCGCCTTCGAGCTGGTCGACCTGGCCAAAGAGATCGCCCAGGCCGATGAGATGCTGGCCAACCGGGCCGGCGCTCAGTTACAGGTAATCGCCAAACAGGTGAAACAGCTGCAGTCCCAGGCGAGAGAGATCCTGCAACAGACCCAGCGGGATCAGCAGCTCCATCGCGCACGCTGTAACTTCCAGAAAAAGCCGGGGCAGATCTACCATCTCTACCAGGATGGAAATCAGCAACCGATCCTCTCCATGCTCTCGCCGGATGATTGGCATGGTAATCCACCCAATCGTTTTATTGGCAGCTTCCGCATGGAGAGCGACCGTTCCTGGACAGCGGCAGAGAAGATTCCACAGCAGACCCAGGACCCGCTGCATGCACTGGAGGCCTTTCTGGCCCAGCCGGGAACAGAGTAGAATCTGTGAATTGATAACCTCCTGAATCGACTACACTTAAAGTGATTCTTGCCGAATCAACAAACATCACTGGCCACAACAAGAAGTGAGAAACCATGGCTGAAGTAACCTCCGGACTCTCTTTCAGACAGAGTGTTGACCACATGGTCGACCGCGCCCTCACAATGATGGAACTCGACCCCGGCATCGCCAATGCGATCAAGACCTGCACCTCTGTGCTACAGGTCAGCTTCCCGGTGGAGATTCGCGGCAAGGTGGAGCTATTCACCGGCTGGCGGGCGGTACATAGCATCCATCGACTGCCGGCGAAGGGCGGTCTGCGCTACTCGCAGAATGTGGATCAGCAGGAAGTTGAAGCCCTGGCGGCCCTGATGACCTACAAGTGCGCCATCGTCGATGTCCCCTTCGGCGGCTCCAAAGGCGGCCTCTACATCAACCCGGATGACTACACCCGGGATGAGCTCAAGCTGATCACCCGACGTTTCGCCAGGGAACTCGCTGCCGCAGGATTCCTCAACCCCGCAACCAATGTTCCAGCCCCCGATATGGGCACAGGTCAGCGGGAGATGGCCTGGATTGCCGATACTTACAAACACCTCTACCCGGAGGACGTCAACGCCCTCGCCTGCGTCACCGGCAAACCGGTGGCCCACGGTGGCGTCAACGGCCGCACAGAGGCCACAGGTCGCGGCGTCCAATACGCCCTGCAGGAGTTCTTCAGACATAAGGAGGAGGTCAACGCCTGCTGTCTGGATGGCGACCTGGAAGGCAAAAGCATCATCGTGCAGGGTCTCGGTAACGTGGGCTATCACGCCTCGAAATTCCTCAGCGAAGAGGATGGCGCAAAGATCACCACCATCATCGAACACGACGGCGCCATCCATAATCCCGATGGGATTCATGTGGATGAGGCCTACTACCACCGCTGCTCCCACGGTGGCTTGAAGGGTTTTGCCGGTGGAGAGTTCATCGAAGACAGCGCCAGTGCCCTGGAACTGGAGTGTGACATCCTCATCCCCGCCGCCATTGAGGGGGTGATTACAGAGATCAACGCCCCCAATATCAGGGCCAAACTGATCGCGGAAGCCGCCAACGGCCCCATCACCTTCGAGGCCGATCGGATCCTGCGCAACCGAGGGATAACCATTCTACCCGACGCCTATGTCAATGCAGGGGGTGTGGTGGTCTCTTATTTCGAGTGGATACGCAATCTCAGCCATCTGCGTTTCGGACGCATCGAGCGGCGTCTGGATGAGGCCAGGGGACGCAACGTAGTGCGGGCATTGGAAGAGACCACCGGTCGTAAGGTGCCGGATTGGGTGAGTGAAAAACTATGCCGTGGCGCCGACGAACTCGATCTGGTCCGTTCAGGTCTTGATGACAGCATGCGTCAGGCGATGCAGGAGATCATCGACATTCGCAGCCGTAAACCCGAGATTGAGGACTTTCGTACCGCCGCCTATGTCCTCGCCCTGCAAAAACTGGCGCGATCCTATATTGATATCGGAGTATAGAGCCCTGGATCTCCCGGGAGAACCCCTGGAACAAGACTAAACCACGAAAAACCCTAAAAAAATCTCTATTTTCAGTCAAGAGAACGGATAACCTGCCGTTATCTTTGCTGATGTATTTTTATTTGTTTTGATGAGTCGATTGAACATCAATACCCGATCCAAACACCTGCCTCTCCCGCATCCTGCGATTTTCGCTCAGGAGGTTTCAGCGATTCTTCTCTTTAGACGTTTGCTTGCCTGCCTATTTAACAGCCGGGGAGAAGAGGTAAAGCTGGAAAGTTCCTGCCTCTCTGGGAGTGCCGCAGCATGATGTCCGAAATGACATTGAAGCATATCCTGACCGCTGAAGTGGAGACGACATCGGCAGAGTCTCCGATCAAGGATATCCTTGCGAGAATGGAGAAGCGCAAGATCAGCTGCATTATCGCGGTTGATGAGGAAAGGCGTCCTATCGGCATCTTCACAGAGCAGGACGCGATCAAGCTGATGGCGCTGAATCGCGCTATCTCTACACTCAGCATGGGCGATGTCATGAGCGCCGATCCTCTGGCTGCTGAAGAGGATATGGATTTCCACGATGCCTATCGCTTGATGACCGAAAGGTCTTTCCGCCATCTGCTCGTTATCGATAGTGATGGACAACTTAAGGGACTGGTCAGCGAAGCCGACTTCCTCCACCACATGGGGATGGAGTATCTGGTTGAATTGAAGACCGTCGAATCGACCATGTCCCGCCACGTGTTTACCCTGTCCCCCAACGAGACCCTGGTCAAAGCGGTCCGTCTGATGGCGGAGCGCCATATCAGCTGTGTTGTGGTCTGTGTTGCAGAGAAGCCAGTTGGCATATTGACTGAGCGCGACATAGTCCATCTTGCACAATCACTGGATCAGCAGGATGAGATCATCCTCGAACAGGTGATGCATACTCCTCTGATCTCATGCAGTTCAGAGATGCCGATGCAGGAAGCGGCACGCATCATGGAGAATAAGCAGATCAGGCGCCTGGTAGTTACTCGCCCAGACGGCAATCTATGCGGCATCATCACCCGTCACGATGTGGTCAAGGCGTTACAGGGACGCTATGTCGAATACCTGCACGAAACCATCCTGCGGACAAATAAAGATCTGCAGACCACGCTGAGTAATTTACGCGAAGCCCAACAAAAGGTCTTTTTGCTCAACCTAATGGAGCAGATCGACGATGCCATCTATATCGTTAAGTCTGAGACCGGCGAAATAATCGAGGTGAATGAGAAGGCCTGCGAGATGTTGGGCTACGACCGGGAGACCTTCTGCCAGATGATGGCCTGGGATATCTCCTGCGACCTTGAGAATGAGACCAGCTGGAAGCGGATGCAGGCGAGACAGAAGATCCAGGGGAATCTGACCCGCACCACCCTGCACAAGTGCAAGGACGGCAGTCTGGTGCCGGTGGAGATCAATGCCAAATATCTCCGTCATGAGAACAAGGACTACTCCCTCGCAGTAGCCCGGGACCTGACCCATATCAAGCGGCAGGAGGAACGACTGCTGCTGTTGAGAGAGTCGTTTGAGGCCACGCCCAATGCGATTGCCATCACCGACAGCGATGGATCGATCCACTGGACCAATCCCGCCTTCAGTCAACTGACTGGCTACTCCGAAACTGAGGTAGAAGGACTGACCTTTGACGATATCATTAAACCTGGTCAGCAGGACAAAACCGTATTCAAACAGATCTGGCAGGCCCTGGAGAGTCGAACCACCTGGCGCGGTGAGCTCTCCAACATGCGTAAAGACGGCAGCCGGTATCAGGCCGCTTTTACGCTGACGCCGGTGGTCAGTGACACTGATAATATCAGCCACTACATCGCCATCATCGAGGATATCACTGAACGCCATACCCAGATGAACCGGCTACGCCTCTACGCCACGCTGTTCGAGAACACACGGGAGGGGATAGTGGTCACCGACAACGATGGGGCTATCCAGATGGTGAACAGCGCTTTTAGCAAGCTGACCGGATACAGTGAAGCGGAAGCCCTGGGGCAAAGACCCAGCATACTTAAATCGGGCAAGCATGATAAGGCTTTCTACAAAGCGCTCTGGAGCGAATTGCTCAACTCCGGCCATTGGCAGGGAGAGATTTGGAATCGACGGAAAAACGGCGACGTCTATCCCGAGCTGTTAAGCATCAGTTGTGTCTATGATGATCAGGGCGAGCTGAAATATTATGTTGGTGTCTTTTCCGACATCAGCCAACTGAAACAGACCGAAGCAAAACTCGAGTATCTGGCACACCACGACCCCCTGACCCATCTGGCCAATCGCCGTTTGCTGATGACTCAGCTCGAGTATGGGCTGAAGAGGGCCCACCGTAAAAAAGAGCGCGTGGCACTCCTGATTATGGATCTCGACAGATTTAAGGACATCAATGACAGCTACGGCCACCTGATCGGTGATCAGCTACTGCAGTTAGTAGCCAACCGGTTGAATCATCGTTTGAGAGAGAGCGACCTGGTAACCCGGTTGGGCGGTGATGAGTTCGCCATTCTGTTACAGGGCATTCAGCATCCCGAGGATGCGGCCATTCTCGCCAGCGATATCATTCACACATTGAGCGAGCCATGCCAGCTCCCCGACGGCCTGGAGCTGCAGATCGGAACCAGTATCGGCATCAGTCTCTATCCAGAGCATGGTGAAACTGCGGAGATCCTTCTGCAGCATGCCGACTCCGCACTCTATCAGGCAAAGAAAGAGGGCCGAGGACGTTTCTGTTATTTTTCCGAAGAGATGACCCAGGCTGCGATCCAACGGATTGAGATCCATAACAATCTACGCCATGCCCTGGCTGAGAATAGCCTGAGTGTCGCCTACCAGCCCCAGATCGAATTCGACAGTGGCCGCATTGTGGGAGCTGAAGCGCTGGTACGCTGGCATGACCCTGAACGTGGCCAGATCTCTCCCGATCAGTTTATTCCAGTTGCCGAGGAGACCGGCCTGATCAATCGTCTCGGTGAGTGGGTGATGCGCGAAGTCTGCATACAAGGCAAGCGGTGGCTGGATGAGAACCGCCCTCCTCTCTCCCTGGCGGTCAATCTCTCGGTACATCAGCTGCGCCAGGGTGATTTCGTCGAACAGGTCCAACAGATCGTGAATGAAACCGGATACCCCGCGGGTCAGCTCTCATTTGAGGTCACCGAGAGCGCCCTGATGGAGCGGGAGACGGAGGCCCTGGCGGTCTTGAAACGTCTACGTCATATGGGACTGCATCTCTCAATCGATGACTTCGGCACCGGCTACTCATCCCTTGCCCATCTGCAACGCATGCCGCTGGATGAGCTGAAGATCGACAAGACCTTTATCGATGATATCCCGCACATGCAGGAGGACATGGAGATCACCGCAACCATCATCGCCATGGCGAAAAACCTGGGCATGATCGTACTCGCGGAAGGGGTGGAAACCGAAGCGCAGTTCCAGTTTCTGAAAAAGCAGGGCTGCGATTTTTTTCAGGGCTTCCTGATCAGTCCACCACTCGATGCCCAGGCATTCGCTCAACTGATGGACCAACACCCGGAACAGATCCATGCAGGAGATCTGCAGCGCTGGAAATCCCGAGAGGCCTCAGAGCTGAGCTGAGACCTATGCTATCCAAGGGTGCATCGGAGCTACTGATCTAACCTGGAGGCCAAGCCATCCCCCGCCCTCCCAGGAGATGGAGATGGATGTGGAAGACAGTCTGTCCCGCCATCTCATTGCAGTTCATCACAGTTCGATAGCCGTCTTCAGCAATGCCCTCATCCCGAGCGATCTTCTGCGCCGCGAGATAGAGCTTGCCGACCAGGGCCTCGTCTTCAGCCTGCAGGTCATTCAGCGTCGGAATGTGCTTTTTCGGAATTACCAGGATATGGGTCGGCGCCTGGGGATTGATATCGCGAAAGGCGAGCACATGATCATCTTCATACACCTTGTCCGGTTCAATCTCACCACTGACGAACTTGCAAAATAGACAGTCACTCATTCGATTCTCCTGTGGATTCTTATTAATTCTCGACTTAGGGCCTGTTAACCCTAATCCAATAGGCTCTAAAACTACCTGATTACCCACTATTCTCAGCCATAGAATCAGGAGCCAGTAGCAGTTTTGAGTTCTTAGTGTTGAGTTAGAGTGTTCGCTGTGCTCACAGATTATTAGGCCCTCGCTTCCCTGGCGGGGAGAGGGACAGGGAGTATGGAAACCCTGAGCGCAGCGAACACATCAACTCAAAACTCAGCACTAATAACTCAAAACTTATCAAACCATTACTCAACTCTCGAATCGAGTGCCTGCATGGCTAAGTATGGCGGGTCATCAGGAAAACTATATTTCAGATCTGCCGTGAAAGGCGTGCACCAGTGTCGCGCCATCGACAAACTCCAGCTCACCCCCCATGGGTACGCCCTGAGCAATGCGAGTGGTCTTGATAGCTCTGGCCCTGGCCATATCGTGGATATATTGGGCAGTCGCTTCACCTTCAACTGTCGGATTGGTGGCGAGAATGATCTCCCGAACCTCGCCTTCGGCAAGGCGCTGATCCAGCTTGTCCAGACCGATCTCCCGGGGTCCTATCCCATCCAATGGAGAGAGGTGACCACCGAGCACAAAGTAACCGCCACGGTAGTCGATCGCCTGTTCGATGATAGCCAGATCCGCCGGTGTCTCGACAATGCAGAGCTGTGCCGGATCACGCTGGCTGTTATTGCAGATATTGCAGAGTTCCGTCTCGCTAAGGGTGCGACAGCGGCTGCAGTGACCGATTTCATCCATTGCCCGGGAGAGAATATCTGACAGGTGACGCCCCCCATCCCTGTCCCGTTCCAGCAGATGGTAGGCCATTCTCTGGGCACTCTTGGCTCCCACCCCTGGCAGACAGCGGAGGGCCATGATCAACTGCTGCAGGAGCGGTGCGCTACTCATGTCGGCTGGCCTTTAGAAGGGTAGTTTCATACCTGGTGGCAACCCCAGGCCCGCGGTCAGCCCCGACATACTCTCCTGCATCTTCTGGCTTACCTTGAGCGAGGCGTCGTTCACCGCAGCGGCGACCAGATCCTCCAGCATCTCCTTGTCGTCACCGATCAGAGAGTCGTCGATCTCTACCCGGCGTACCTCGTGCTTACCGTTCATGGTCACCTTGACCAGACCACCACCGGACTCGCCGGTCACCTCTTCCTGGGCCAGACGCTCCTGCGCCTCCTGCATATCGGCCTGCATCTTCTGGGCCTGCTTCATCAGATTACCAATACCACCTTTCATGGGTCTTTCCTCAAATCACTGTTCATATTGAATACAAATAGACTGCGGTGAATGCTAACCGCAGATGTCTGGGACCT
>JBNKMQ010000044.1:0-6422 GCA_050293225.1 Sedimenticolaceae bacterium | reverse complement strand
AATTCCGGTGGACCTGCTGGTGCCTGGTTTGCCGATGTATTTCTCTATCTGTTCGGCTTCTTCGCCTACCTCTTTCCCATCATGCTGAGCTGGAGCGCGGTACTGGTCTTTCGCCGGCGCAATCCCGACGACAGCATCAATCTCAATCTGGTATTGGTCCGTTGGCTGGGATTCTTCATCACCCTCGCGTCAGGCTGCGCCCTGGCAGCTTTGCACGCAAATCAGTTGGGTGCCGATCTGCCCACAGGCACGGGAGGGATTCTGGGTGGATCATTGGGTGGTTTCTTCGAAGCGACCTTTAGCCGCTCCGGTAGCACTCTGTTGATGCTGGCGCTCTTCCTCAGTGGCTTTACCCTGTTTACCGGCATCTCCTGGTTCACCGTGATGGACGCCCTTGGCGGCACGGTATTGGCCATCATGCGCAAGAGCCATCTCTTCTATATCCACATGCGTGAACGCATGGCGGCGAAGAAGGCCCGTGAAGAGCGGGTCGCTCTGGTGAAAAAGGAGCAGAAGCGGATAGATAAGCGCAAGCAACCGAAGATTGAGCCGGTGATCAAAAAGGCGAAGATCAGTGAGCGGGTGGAGAAGGAGCGTCAGGTCCCCCTGTTTGATGCCGATCCCAACAGTGAGCTTCCCCCCCTGGCCCTGCTCGATCCCGCCAAGCAGACGGTCCAGTCCTATTCGGATGAGGCCCTGCAGGCGATGTCCCGCCAGGTGGAGCTGAAGTTCGCCGATTTCGATATCGAGGTGCAGGTGGTGGCGGTTCATCCCGGTCCTGTCGTGACCCTGTTCGAACTGCAGCTCTCAGCGGGGACCAAGGTGAGCAAGATCACCAGCCTCTCCAAGGATCTGGCCCGGGCGCTCTCTACCATTGCGGTTCGCGTGGTAGAGGTGATTCCCGGTAAATCGGTGATCGGACTGGAGATCCCCAACGAGTATCGTGAGACGGTCTTCCTCAGTGAAGTGCTCCATTCCGAGGTCTATGAGGCGTCTAAATCACCCCTGACCCTGGCCCTGGGCAAGGATATCGCCGGCAACCCCATGTGTGCCGATCTGGCCAAGATGCCCCATGCGCTGATCGCCGGTACCACCGGTTCCGGTAAGTCGGTTGCGATCAATGCCCTGATCCTGAGCCTGCTCTACAAGGCAAAGCCCGATGAGGTGCGTCTGATCATGGTCGATCCGAAGATGCTGGAGCTGTCGGTCTATGAGGGCATTCCCCATCTGTTGACCCCGGTGGTGACCGATATGCAGGAGGCCTCCAACGCCCTGCGCTGGTGTGTCGGTGAGATGGAGCGTCGCTACAAGCTGATGGCCTCCCTCGGGGTGAGAAATATCGTCGGCTACAACCGCAAGGTGAAGGATGCGATCAGCAAGGGTGATCCGATCAAAGACCCTCTGTTTCAGCCTGAATCCGACGCCATTATTGAGGCCATGGCCCACCCGACCCTGGAACCCTTGCCCTATATCGTGGTCATTATCGATGAGCTGGCCGACATGATGATGGTGGCCCGCAAGAAGGTGGAGGAGCTGATCGCCCGCCTGGCACAGAAGGCGCGAGCCTCAGGTATTCATCTGGTACTCGCGACCCAAAGGCCATCGGTGGATGTAATCACTGGATTGATCAAAGCCAATATTCCGACTCGTATCGCCTTCCAGGTATCGTCCCGGGTCGACTCCAGGACCATTCTGGATCAGATGGGTGCAGAGCACCTGCTGGGACATGGTGACATGCTCTATATGGGCACCGGCAGCAATCTCACTCAGCGATTGCATGGCGCCTTTGTCGACGACAACGAGGTCCACCGGGTGGTGAAGCACCTGAAGGCCAGCGGTCAGCCCGACTATCTGGAGGAGATCCTGCAGGAGGCCACCGAGTCGGTGCCGGGATTTCCCGCCGAGGGCGGTGATGTGGAGGATGCCGATCCCCTCTACGATGAGGCGGTGAAGATCGTGACAGAGACCCGTCGGGCTTCGATCTCCGGCGTACAGCGGCGTTTGAAGATCGGTTACAACCGGGCGGCGCGCATGATCGAGGAGATGGAGCGTACCGGTATCGTCGGCCCGGCTGAGACCAACGGCAGCCGGACAGTGTTAGCGCCACCTCCGCCGAAAGAGTGAAGGCCCTAATCGCCAGAGTTACAGATTTAAGGAGTGGTATGAGCATTCGTTTGATGGCGCTGTGTGCGCTGCTGCTATCGGTTGTCGGCCAACCGGTCCGGGCTGCCGATGGTGCCACCCAGCTGAAGGATTTCCTCGCTGGACTGGAGACGCTGCAGGCCGAGTTCAACCAGACCATCCTGCCTGCCGGGGAAGACACCGTCTATGCCACCTCGGGCGTCTTCTATCTGAAGCGTCCCGGCAAACTGCGCTGGGAGTATGAAGACCCCGCCACCCAGATCATCGTCGCGGACGGCAAACGTATCTGGCTACATGATATCGAGCTGGAACAGGTCTCCCATCGTAGTCAGAAGGCCGCCCTGGAAGGAACACCGGCTCAGCTGCTGAGCAGTACCGCTCCTCTTGAAGAGAGCTTTGAGATGCGCGAAGAGGGCGTAGTCGAAGAGGTCACCTGGTTGGAGTTACTGCCCAAGGATAAGAATGCCCAGTTCACCAAGGTGCGACTCGGTTTTCAGGAGAACGAGCTGTCGCAGATGGAGATGTTCGACAGCTTCGGTCAGGTTACCCGTTTCTTCTTCTTCAATATGACACGTAACCCCGTCCTTTCAGACGAGCTGTTTGTCTTCATTCCGCCACCCGCGATCGACCTGATCGGAGACCTATGAGCGAAGGGGATCTGTTTGCCGATGATCCAGTAATTGAGTACCGGCCACTGGCGGACAGGATGCGGCCCAGGAGCCTGGATGAGTTCATCGGTCAGGCCCAGATTGTCTCTTCCGGCAAGCCCCTGAGGCGTGCCATCGAGGAAGACCGGCTCCACTCGATGATCTTCTGGGGGCCTCCGGGAACGGGTAAGACCACCCTGGCGAGACTCATTGCCCGTCACTCCGGTGCCCAGTTTCTCAGCCTCTCCGCAGTCCTCTCCGGAGTGAAAGACATTCGAGCTGCGGTAGAGCAGGCGAAGCTCTCCAAGCAGCAGTCGAATCTACCCACAGTGCTCTTTATTGATGAGGTGCATCGATTCAACAAGTCTCAACAGGACGCCTTCCTGCCCCATGTGGAGGATGGCACTGTGGTCTTCATTGGTGCGACCACTGAGAATCCCTCATTCGAACTCAACAACGCGCTGCTCTCCCGCGCCCGCACCTATGTGCTCAAATCCCTGACCGACGAGGAGATCGAACAGATCATCGATCAGGCGATAGGGGATAAGGAGCGGGGTTTGGCTGGCAGCGCAGTGGGTATCAGTGCGAGTGCCCGCAAGTTATTAGCGGAAGCGGCGGACGGTGATGGCCGTCGCGCCCTGAATCTGCTGGAGATCGCCTCCGACCTCTCCGAAGGGAGTGAGATTGGTGATGCCCTGGTGGTAGAGGTGGCCAGCGGTACCCTGCGACGTTTCGATAAAGGCGGAGAGGCCTTCTACGATCAGATCTCAGCCCTGCACAAGTCGGTCAGGGGTTCCGCCCCGGATGCCGCCCTCTACTGGCTGGCACGCATGATCGATGGGGGCTGCGATCCCCTCTATGTCGCGAGAAGGGTCGTTCGTATGGCCTCTGAGGATATCGGCAATGCCGATCCTCGGGCCTTGGAGATCTCTCTCAATGCCTGGGAGACCCAGGAGAGACTGGGCAGCCCGGAGGGAGAACTCGCCATTGCCCAGGCGGTGGCCTATCTCGCCTGCGCGCCCAAGAGCAATGCGGTCTACATGGCCTGGAACAGCGCCCTGGCGGAGGCAAAGGCATCAGGTTCCCTGGAAGTCCCCCTGCATCTGCGTAATGCTCCCACCAAGTTGATGAAGGAGCTCGACTACGGTAAGGCCTATCGCTACGCCCACGACGAGCCCAACGCCTATGCCGCCGGTGAGGTGTATCTGCCGGAGCCCCTGCAGGGAAGGCGTTTCTATCATCCTGTCGATCGTGGGATGGAGATCAAGATCGGCGAGAAGCTCGCTTTTCTGCATGAGTTGGATAAAAAGGCGAAAGGGGAGTCCTAGGGCCTTTTAGCAGCAGACGCCCTAGCGCATCAGATCCATCAGGCTGCCACGACCCTTGTTCTCTGCGATGTAGTCCGCCACTCGATCGTGACCGTTTTGTCGTGCCAGCTGTTCAGCGTTCTCCCGGCGCTGGTTGACCAGACGGGCATCGGCTTTACCTGCCAGCAGTCGCTTAACCACATTCAGCTCTCCCTCCTGTGCCGCCAGCATGAGTGCGCTGTTACCAGCCCGGTTGCGATGGTTTATGTTCGCATTCTGCTTCAGCAATAGATCGACGATATCCGCTGAGCCTTGTCGGGCTGCCAGTAAGAGTGCTGTGTTGCCATTGTCGCTGGTTGTGTCGATTTGTTGCGCTTGCTTCAGCAACAGGGCAACCACATCGGAATGACCTAAAGAGGCGGCTTGCATCAATGGGGTGATCCCGTCTTGACTCTTTGCGCCGATTTTTGCGCCTTTCTCCAGCAGCAGATCCAGGGATTCACGATCACCGGCATCGATGGCGTGGTAGAGCGGAGTCTCTCCTTTGGCGTCAGCCTTATTGGCTGATGCACCCCGGTTCAACAGCGTTCTCACAATCATGGGTTGCCGGTTATTGATCGCCAGGATCAGAGGGGTGATGCCATCCTTGTTTGCCGCATTGGGGTTCGCACTCTGGAAAAGCAGGTGGGCAGCCATCTCGCGGTTTTTGTTCTCAACCGCGTAGTGCAGTGCCGACATTCCCCGACTGTCGCTGACGTTGATGCGGGCGTTCTGTTTGAGAAGCTCAGTCACCATCTTGAGATTGTTATCACGAGTGGCTAGCAGCAGCGGTGTGTAGTTATCTTTGTCGGTGAGGTTGGTGTCGGCCCCTTTTTGCAACAGATATTGCGCTACCTCGTCATGACCTTGCCAGACTGCCCGGGCCAGAGGGGTATAGCCTTCAGCATCGAGGCTGTTAAGTCCGCCATCCTGTTTCAAGGCGGCCTTGACCAGGGGAAGTTGTCCACGCCAGGCTGCAATATGCAGAGGACTCCAACCTTCAAAGGGGTTGTTTTTGTCTTCGACACTTTGTGTCTCCACCAGGAGGTCTATCTTGGCGAGATCGGGGAAGTCTCTGTTACTGGATTTTTTCGCTGTGGCCTTGCCTCCTGCTGCCTTTAACTTGGCTGCTATGGCGTTGAATTTTCGTAGCTGAGCCAGATCCAGTGGCGTCTGCTTCTTGTCGTTCTTAACGTTGACGTTGGCGCCTTGCTTGATTAATAGATCGACGGTTTCTTTATGATTCTTGCCGGTCGCGATCATCAGGGCGGTATAGCCTGTGGAGTTTGGCGCCTCCAATTGAGCGCCCGATTTTAACAGGGCGTCGATGATTTCGACGTTACCGAGAGAAGCGGCGCTATGCAGCGGCGTATCCCCCAGGCTGTCCTTGGTGTTGGGCTGGGCATTCGCCTGTAGCAGGAGCTTGACCACTTCTGTCTGTTGATTGATTGAGGCCTCATGAAGGGCAGTACGACCGGACTTGTCTGTGCCGTTGATGGAGGCCCCAGCAGCAAGCAGGCGCTTCACTGTCTCTGTTTTACCGCCTGCCGCTGCACGGTTCAGAAGCTCAATTCTCTGGGAGCGAGAGAGGTCGTCCATGGGGGATGTGGTCGCCAATAGCTCAATCTTTTTTTCCGCGAGTTGATGTCCTTCGGCGGCGGCACGTTGATACCAGGATTCAGCCTGTTGCAGATCGGCTTCTACCCCCCAGCCGTTCTCATACATGGTGCCGGTGGTGTACTGGGCTTTGACATGTCCCTGTTCAGCGGCCTTGGAAAACCAGCTAAAGGCCTTTGCATGATCCTTTTTTACACCCCGACCGGAGCGGTAGATATTGCCCAGTGCGAATTGGGCATCCATGTCACCGGATTCGGCCAGTTGTTGATAGATCTCTGCGGCCTTGTCGAAATCTCTCAGGCGAACTGCCGCCTCGGCCTCTTCGTGGCTGGCTGCCTGAAGTTCGAGGGAGAGGCCGATAAAAATCAGTAACAGGGAGAAGAGAAGGGGTCTTCCCGTTTTAGGCAGCGTCTTGAGCTCAGGCAGTCCCATGTTTGGTCTCCACATTGATGCCGGTCTCCTTGAGAAAGCCTGTGGGCAGAATACCGCCGGCACAGATGATTGCCGCGTTGTTGGGAATCTCGATAATCTTGCCCTGCTGGTCGATGACGACGCCGTCCGAAGAAAAGGATTTAACGGTGGAATTGAACAGCAGATTGATCCGGCCGGCATCCACGGCCCGATCGACACGTTCCCGATTCTTGCGCTTGGCCCTACCGAATGCGCCGCT
>JBNKMQ010000043.1:0-1708 GCA_050293225.1 Sedimenticolaceae bacterium | reverse complement strand
GTGGCTGAGAAATCCAATGCCTCCAGAACCTTTGAATCGGCCGTCTCCGGTACGGGCAGATCAAACTCTTCCATCCATTGACGCGGACTGAATCTGGCCAGCTTGAAATTGCCCTCCAGAACAGGCTTGGTCTGCAAGGCGACTCCATGCAGTTCCCCGCTGAGTGCCAAATCCTCCGAGGTCAGGGATATCTCTTTGAGATCCAGGACATCATGCGCCTGATCATACTCGATGTCTGCCTGCAGCAGCGCAGTTATGCCGCTCTCAGGCAATCCCTCTCCACTGACATCGGTCTTTACCTCGAGATCATTCAAACTAATGGTCTGACCCGCCTCATCCATCAGCAGTTGCCCAGTCAGCTTGATCTCACCACGCATCTGTGGCTTTTGACTCTCCAGTGTCGTGCCGAAACTGACATCCACGGATCGCCCAGGAACGACCTCCCCAGTCTCGAGATTCAGATTGGCTATGTCGTAACGCTCTCCACTTGAACGATCATCCCAGACGATTCTGGCATCAGAGATGGAGACGCCACCAATAGAGAAGGCCAATGCACTATTCGCATCTGTCTCCTCAACATGTGTTACCTCTTCCTCAGCAGTTTTGGCTCTACCCACCATATCATCCCAGTTGGTAGACCCATCTGCAGCCTTGGCCAGATTGAGTGTCAGCCCGTCGACCTGGATAGTGTCTGCCTCCAGGGTCTTCTGGAAGATCAGCGGCAGCATGTTCACGCTTATCTGAGCACTCTTGACTGCGGCGAATTGCTCACCCTCAAAACCCTCGGCATTACTCAGACTCAAGCCGTTCAGATCAAGCGCAAAGCGGGGAAAGAGAGAGAGTCCGATATCGCCACTGATAGTGAGGTCCCGGCCTGTGGCTTTATTCACCTCGGCGATGATCTTGTCCTTGTGATCATTCAGATCGACAAACATGGGCACCAGCACAATGGCAGCAATCGTCAGGATGACCAGCATCCCGACAAGCCAACCAAGGACTTTGAATAATCTACCCATGATTTACTCCCTATTCTTTATCTCTTATGTGGTGTTGAACAATTCCAGCACACCTCAAATTCCGCATCGACGGTCTCCCCACAAGAAGGACAAAGCCAGTCAACCGTCTTCTGCCCGTTTTCCTTCTGCATGAAAGTCTCAATCAACCAGTTGGCACGGGTGAGCTGCTCATCTTTTACCAGCCATAGCGCTGGAAATATATTTGCCGGTAGCTCCCCTGCCCCTCCACTGAGGAAATCCCCCAGGATGACTGTCGAGATATCCTGCTCCTGCAGATAGTCCTTCAGCATCTGGGCCTCTATTCGGTCAGCCGCTTCGTAGAGTTTCTGCATCGATTGGGGTTCAACTCTCTCGATCTTTCAGCAAAGTCACCCGATTATGATGACACAGGATGCCACCCAGGGTTCCCATCTAAATCGTAAACATTCCAGATATCAACTAATTATGCACTAAATTCCCTATTTAACAGAAATCTCCAACCCTCTGCTATCGGCCAGGTTTTCCTCCCAACACCTTCCAGCCACCCTCTTCCATCTGGCAGAAACGGTAGGTCCCTCCGCCATTCACACCACCGGCAAAATTCCGAATAACCAGATCCCGGCAGCGCCGACCATCCACAATCTCATCGGAAATCGGGCTTAGGGAACCGTAGCTGCCGGAACGCTCATTATCCCATCGATAGCTTTTCCCAC
>JBNKMQ010000042.1:0-6870 GCA_050293225.1 Sedimenticolaceae bacterium | reverse complement strand
ACAGCTCATCGGCGATGTTGTGCACAATGGCGGTCACCATCGACTCGATCATATAACCGGTCTTGGGTGCCCCTGTGGGTACAGCCGTCGCCTCTACCGGAGGAATGGCGATACAGACACCGGCGCCGTAGATATTGGGATATTTCGGGTTACGCTGGTGATCATCGACAAACAGAAAACCACGGGGATTACACAGCCCCTCCACATTGGCCACCGCATCCACGCCTTTGAAGGCCGGCAGCATCATGGAGTATTTGAACTCCAGCTCATGGTCTTTGATCTTATGTCCGGCATCATCATACTGCTCCAAGAACATCTTGCCGTCTTCGACCTTTACCACCTTGGCGTTGGTGATCCAGTTGATATGGTGGGCGCGAAAATCGCTCTCCAGGAAGCCCTTGGAGTCACCCACGCCACCCAGCCCAAGATGGCCGATATAGGGCTCCGAGGTGACAAAGGTCATCGGCACCTTGTCGCGAATCTTACGCTTGCGCAGATCGGAATCCATGATGAAGGAGAACTCATAGGCCGGCCCGAAGCAGCTGGCAAAGGGCATCGCCCCGATGATCACATGTCCAGGATCATCCAGTAACTTCTGATAGGCGCCGTAGGCCTTCTCCGCGTGATCGACAGTACAGATTGACTGCGTATGACCTTCTTCGGGACCCGCCCCTTCAACCTCATCAAACGCCAGCTTGGGACCTGTGGCGATGATTAGATAGTCGTAATCGATGACCTCGCCACCATCCAGGGTCACTTGATTCGCATCAGGATCGATCTTGTCGATCCGCTTGGCTATAAAATTAATCCCCTTACGTTCCAGGTGGGGACGAATATCGAACGTGATATGAGAGCGATCGCGCCAGCCTACCGCCAGCCAGGGGTTGGACGGGACGAACTGAAAATAGTCCCGCTCGTTAATGACCGTAATCTCATGCTCACGACCCAGCTCCGTACGGAGCTCATAGGCACAGGGCATTCCGCCGGTACCGGCACCCATGACAACTATATGTGCCATTTAAAACCTCCAAATATCCTCCTGCAATTATTTTATCTGCAACCGTTGAGGGCAGGAGAATCTCCTCATCGTCAGTATCTAGCCATTTAACTCTACACCCAACTCACTGAAAAACAAAGTAATTTTAAATATTTAACACATACTAATATGTCGCTGGACGGGAAGTTCGACTCAAGCGAAAGCTGGCTTTTGAATCAGCCACTTAGCTCGATCGGTGGGATTAGCTCAGCTCAAACCAGGAACTAGGTTCATCTTGCCTGGCAATATGTAACCGCTGATTTAGCATCGGATCGACATCCTCAACCGCCTCCACCACTAAATCCTTGCGGTTGTTCTTCTCACTCAAATGAGATGCCAGCAGACACTCCAGCCTAGATGTGGTGAGCCGCTTCAGCAAGCTTGCTGACTGACGGTTGCTCAAGTGGCCTTGTGACCCTCCCACCCGGGCTTGGAGATAGGGAGGATAGGGCCCGGCCCGGAGCATATCCGGATCGTGATTGAACTCGAGAATCAGGCCGTCACAATCCAGCAGACTCTGTTGGATATGGGGAGTGATATGACCGGTGTCGGTCAACAAGCCCAACCGCTTGCCCTCTGATTGGAAGAGGAACTGGCAGGGCTCACGGGCATCATGGGGCACCGGAAAGGGGCGCAATTCGAGATCCCCAAGGGAGATCCAATCAGCGTGACAATCGAGTCTGATTAGCTGAGGCAAAACACCGTAGTCGGCGGCGCGAAAGCTGCCCTCAGTCATCCATACCGGCAGCTGGTAACGCCTGGCGAGGGCGCCGACCCCCCGAATGTGATCGCCATGCTCGTGGGTGACAAAGATCCCGTTAAGGCTTTGTGGATCAACCGACAGGAGAGCCAGTCGTCTCTCTATCTCTTTGGCTGGGAAGCCGCAATCGATCAGAATCCTGACTTCTGCTGTCTCCAGCAAAAGAGCATTGCCGCGGCTGCCGCTCCCGAGAGTGGCAAATCGAAGTGCCATTAGGGCCTATCGAATCTGCTCACTGATCAGGGTGAGTATCAGCTGTGCCGTCTCGGAGTTGTCCTGCTCTCCCGACTCGTTACGGACGATCACCCGGGTCTCGACATCCATCTCATCCAGTGCGACCTGATATTGCACCTCTTCGTCAATCGCAACCTCATCATCGCGCCAGAATGCGAGCTTGGAGAAGAAGCCCTCCTTCTTCGGTTTATCCCCATCCAGCTGATTGTATCGGACATAATAGACACCTTCGCTTCTATCCCTGTCCTCTACTGCGAAACCAACCCGGTCCAGGGCGATGCCGGTAAGGCGCCAGGCGCGGGGAAAAGACTCTCTGATATAGAGTTCACTCAGCTGGGCGGTCTTCACCAGACGTGAACGGGGTTGCGCCTCATCCTCTTGAGCCAGCAGCGCTTCAGACTGCTCCTTGGTAACCCCGAGGTGAACCATCAGGCTGCGCAACATCGCCGCCTCGATCCCTGGATCGTTTGGTCGTGGCGTCCAATAGGTGGTGTCGGCCTCTCCGCTGACGTTTTCCACCAGTTTCTCCTCCATACCCCTATGAGTCAGAAAGAGGTCAGTCGTGCCTGGTTGCAGGCCCGGCTCCAGCCGCACCCGGAACTGGTCCCGGGTCGCTGAAGCGTAGATGCTTCCGAGGGCCTTGCGGAAAAATTCAGTGATGGCGCCCTGTTTTATATCTGCGCGACTCTCCAACCAGTCAGTTTTCATGACACCGGTCGCTGGATTCTGCTCGACCAGCAGCAGTCCGTTCTTGCGCCAGAAATCGACAACCTTCGGCCAGATTTTTTGCGGCTCACCCTCGATCACCAGCCAGCGCGTATTCCCATCCCGCTGGATAGAGATATTGTCAAACTCCGGTAGCACCTCGGAATGACTATCCATACTGCCGGGGGTCTCGCTCTGTCTCTTTGAGTACTCTTCATAAGAGGCCCCATCTACGCCCGGGACGGCCATGGCATCCTGAATTGTGGAACTGGTCAGGTCCGGTGGAACCTCAAGATTCTCTACAGTGGTCTCCTGCTTGCGATAGGCCCTCTCGGAATCGGAAAAGAAACCGGTGGAGCTACAGCCACTGATAGCAGAAAAGAGAATGAGTGCCGGGATGAAATAGAGGAAAAACCGCATATCAGGGATGATTCATTTTAGTAGTTGAGGGTTTCCGCCTAAAGACGGTTCAGCAAGATGTCCCAAGTGGTTCCAATTTAATGAACCAGAGACTTGCTGCAATCTGACCACATTGAGAGGTACTAAGTTGCATTGGCGGTAAAATTTCAAAGCACACCGGCCTGCTGCATTGCTGCGGTCACTTCGGCCTCCGCTGAAGGCACCAACCAGGTCAGTGGCAGGCGAATACCGCGGTCACAAAGACCCAGTTTTGCGACTGCCCATTTCACCGGGATCGGGCTGGACTCCACGAACAGCGCAGAGTGGAGCCCCGCCAATTTGGCGTCAGCCGCTTCAGCCGCCTCACGCTCTCCCGCCAAGGCTTGGGAGACCATCTCATGCATGAGTTTGGGAGCCACATTGGCCGTCACGGAGATAACGCCATGTCCTCCCTGCAGCAGAAACTCGCATCCGGTGGCGTCGTCGCCACTATAGAGCATGAAGCCATCACCGCAGAGGGACTTCAGTGCCTGCAGGCGAGCAAGATCCCCAGTGGCATCCTTTATGCCGATGATATTGTCGATCCGGGCCAACCTGGCAGCAGTCTCATCGGCTAAGTCGCAGGCCGTCCGACCCGGCACATTATAGAGAATCTGAGGGATATCTACCGCCTCAGCCACCGCCTTGAAGTGCTGGTAGAGGCCCTCCTGGGTCGGCTTGTTGTAGTAGGGAGTTACCAGCAGGCAGGCATCAGCCCCGGCCTTCTTGGCACAGGCAGTCAGGTCGATCGCCTCCCGCGTACTGTTGGCGCCGGTGCCGGCGATCACGGGTATGCGCCCGTCGACCAGCTCCACCACCCGGCGGATGACATCGCAATGCTCTGACTCGTCCAGGGTGGCCGACTCGCCGGTGGTACCCACAGCGACAATGGCATCGCTGCCCTGCTCGAGATGAAATTCGACTACCCGGGCAAGCGCAGCAGTGTCTACACTGCCGTCCTGCGTCATGGGGGTCACCATCGCTACCATGCTGCCTTGAAACATTCGGATCTTTCTCGAACTTATTTGGATAGACCGGCAATGGTATCCTGTGCCTTGCAATGATGACAAGTCGAGAACGAGGGACTTGTGGCAATTGGTTTTTTCATATAGAAAATCCTATAGGTGTTACACTTCTCTCAAACTGGGAACCATTCACTAAAAACGGCAGAATCTGATGTCCAATGCAGCCAATAACTACCTGGTTATTTCCGCCCTCGGCAAAGACCGTCCGGGTATCGTCAAAACCCTGTCGAAAAAGATCCTCGACGAGGGATGCAATATCACTGACAGCCGTATGACTGTGCTGGGCGGGGAATTTGCCGTCCTGATTCTGACCGAGGGTCACTGGAATACCCTGGCCAAGCTTGAAAGCGCCCTGCCCGAGCTGGAACAGGAGCTCGAGCTGACCATCATCTGTAAACGTACGGAGCAGAAGGCACCATCGAGTAACCTACTGCCCTACATGGTTGAGGTGGTCTCCATGGATCATCCCGGCATCGTCAATCAACTGGCGGAATTCTTCTCCAACCGCAAAATCAACATCGAGGATATGGTCACCAGCAGCTACTCCGCCGCTCACACCGGAACCCCCATGTTCTCAGTGCATATGAGCGTGGGTATTCCCGCCGATATCCATATCGCGGTGTTGCGGGAGGAGTTCATGGACTACTGCGACGGTCTCAATCTCGATGCCGTCATCGAGCCAATCAAAGGCTAAAAAGCACCTCTGAAATTAGGGTTTGAGAAGCTCGCAGGCCTCATGCTATCGTCAACCAGAGAGAGCAATACCGACTTCGGAGAATAGAAACACACCATGAGCAAGATTGCGATTGGCAAACAGGTCCCCGACCTCGAACTAACCGCCACTGGCGATAAAACGATCAAACTTTCCGACTTTTCAGGCAAACCCATCGTCCTTTACTTCTATCCCAAGGCGAGCACTCCGGGATGTACCCAGGAGGGGCTCGATTTCACCGCCGCCATCGCCAAATTCCGGCGCCAGTCAGCGGTCATCCTCGGCGCCTCGCGGGACAGCCTCAAGGCGCAGGAGAACTTCAAGGCCAAGCAGGGCTTCCCCTTTGATCTCATCGCCGACAAGGAGGAGGAGTTATGCAAAGCCTTCGACGTCATCAAGATGACGAACATGTATGGCAAGAAGGTCCGAGGCATTGAACGCAGCACCTTCCTTATCGATGAGAAGGGAGTTCTGCGACAAGAGTGGCGCAAGATCAAGGTCAAGGGCCACGCCGAAGAGGTGCTGGAAGCCTTGAAAGCCATGCGTGCCGGCAAATAAGATCTTGCCCGCAACCGCTCAAGCGCAATGTCATTCAGACATATTCACCAGCTGAATATCCATCAATGCCCAGTGCACCGGCCAGCCTCCACTTTTTCTATCGCAGCAACAGAGTATAAGAATGCCTAAAACCACCCAGGATAGACCCCGGCTTTTTGTCTTAGATACCAATGTGCTGATGCATGATCCATCGGCACTATTCCGCTTCAAAGAACACGACATCTTCCTGCCTATGGTGGTATTGGAGGAGCTCGATAAAGGCAAAAAGGGTATGTCCGAGGTGGCGCGAAACGTCAGGCAGACCAGCCGCTTCCTCGATGAGCTGATGTCCCAGGTGGCTCAGGATGCCATCAGCCAGGGTATTCCGCTGAATACGCTGCAACTGAATGGGGGAGTGGACAGCCTGACCGGACGCCTCTTCATACAGACCAAACCGGCTGATACAGGACTGCCCTCCTCCCTGCCCGGCAACACCCCGGACAACAATATTCTGGCCACCGCCCTCAGCCTGCAGACCGAACATCCGGACAAGCGGGTCATCCTGGTCTCAAAGGACATCAACCTGCGTATCAAAGCCGCAGTGCTCGGCATCCGAGCAGAGGACTACTCCAACGACAAAGTCCTGGAAGACGTCAACCTGCTCTACAACGGCTTCGAAAAACTGCCGGATGACTTCTGGGAACAGCACACCAAGGAGCTGGAATCCTGGCAAGAGGAGGGACATACATTCTACCGTGTATCGGGACCGGGCACCGAAGCCTGGTACCCAAGCCAATGCCTCTTCATTCCTGGCGATGAGGGCTTCCAGGCGATAGTGCGGGAGAAGAAGGATGAAGGGGTCGTCATGGAACTGGCGGAGGACTATACCAATCCGAAGCACTCGGTCTGGGGCATCACCGCACGCAATCAGGAGCAGAACTTTGCCCTGAATATGCTCCTTGATCCGGAACTCGACTTTGTCTCCCTGCTGGGAACCGCTGGAACGGGCAAGACCCTGCTGACCCTTGCCGCAGGCCTGGTTCAGACCCTGGATCTCAACCTCTATCGCGAGATCATCATGACCCGGGTAACCGTTCCCGTGGGTGAGGATATCGGTTTTCTCCCCGGCACCGAAGAGGAGAAGATGACCCCCTGGATGGGTGCCCTGATGGATAACCTCGAGGTATTGACCCAGACCGAAGGGGGCGAATGGGGCCGGGCAGCCACCGAAGATCTGCTGCGCAGCCGTATTCGCATCCACTCCCTCAACTTCATGCGTGGACGCACCTTCCTGAATAAGTACATTATCCTGGACGAGGCACAAAACCTGACTCCGAAACAGATGAAGACCCTGATAACCCGCGCCGGCCCAGGAACCAAGATCGTCTGCCTGGGCAACGTGGCCCAGATAGATACACCATAT